>JAIPIE010000035.1 GCA_021734825.1 Patescibacteria group bacterium | reverse complement strand
AGCAATATATAAAATGTTATTTTCTACGTCAACGGAATGAATTGTTAAATTAGTAATAGTGACTCTTTCATTACCCATACGTCCACCCATTTTCATACCTTTGAAAACATGAGCTGGACCCTTTGGTCCAATAGAGCCAGGCATACGTAATTGATCTTTATTACCATGACTCTTACGCCCACCAGCAAAATGATGACGTTTAACTACACCTTGAAAACCGCGTCCCTTAGAGGTTCCAGTTACCGAAATAACATCGCCAGCGCTGAAAGTAGATAGAGAAATAACATCACCAACCTTAGCTGTATTATCGTTTTCAGTACGAAATTCACGTACATACATCGGAGCAACACCAGCTTTCTTAAAATGACCTAACTGAGGCTTCTTAATATTCTTGGATTTACGCACACCAAAAGCAATTTGTAGAGCAGAATATTTATCAGTTGCCTGAGTTTTGACTTGAGTGATAGTACAAGGCCCAGCTAAAACCGGAGTAACGGCTAACACCTTATCGTTATCCCAAAGCTGGGTCATCTGCATTTTTTTTCCTAAAGTAAATTTCATATTTTTAAAACAAAAAACTGGTAAGTTTACCAGCATAATAAAACAAAAGCAAAAATTGCGCGTCAACAGTGCTATCAATTTTTATTGTTTTTTTATGGCTGTTTTCTCCCTAAGCCTTTTATTTATCGGCCCGCACTTTCTTGCTAAAAATATAACAAGAGTTACTGGTCAACTCCTAAGAGGCACTAATCAATATTTGATTTTATTTTACTGCATTTTTATCTCCACGTCAACCCCTGCTGGCAAATTCAAATTTGTCAGATCTTCAATAGTTTTACCACTCGGATCAATAATGTCGATGATGCGTTTATGAATACGCATTTCATACTGGTCGCGAGCATCCTTGTGTACAAAAGTAGAACGATTTACCGTATACTTTCGCTTCTCGGTTGGCAAAGGAATTGGTCCGAAAAAATTAGCGTCGCTACGTTCAATTGTATCAACGATAGTCTTTGTGGATTGATCAATAATCTTGTGATCAAAGGCTTTAATCTTTATGCGGATTCTCTGTTTATAATCCTTCTCATCTTTCTTTATTTCAGACATAGAAAAAATGTACTGTTATTTTTTAAAAGTGTAATAAATAAACACTACGAGTCCGCCCTTAAAATAAGAGCGGACTTAAGTGATAACTTATTTAGTAATCTTCACAACTGCGCCAGCACCAACGGTGCGGCCACCTTCGCGGATAGCAAAGCGTTGTTTTTCTTCCAAAGCTACTGGAGAAATCAATTTAACATTGATAGTAACGGTATCACCAGGCATAACCATTTCTGTTCCTGCTGGTAATTCAACTTCACCAGTTACATCAGTAGTTCTGATGTAGAATTGTGGTTTATAACCTTTGAAAAAAGGTTTATGACGACCACCTTCATCTTTAGTTAAAACGTAGATTTGAGCTTCAAATTCAGTATGAGGAGTAACGCTTCCTGGTTTACATAAAACCTGTCCACGTTCCACTTCATTCTTCTTAGTACCGCGGAGTAATAAACCAGCATTATCGCCAGCTTCACCACGGTCTAAAGATTTGTTAAACATTTCTACGCCAGTGATAGTGGTTTTCTTAGTATCCATCAAACCAACAATTTCCACTTCTTCACCAACCTTAATAACACCACGTTCAATACGACCAGTAACAACAGTGCCACGACCTTCAATAGAGAAGATATCTTCAACTGGCATTAAGAATGGTAATTCAGTATCACGCTGTGGATCTGGAATAAACTCATCAACTGCTTTCATGAGCTCCATGATTGGCTCAGCATCAGGACCGGTTGGGTTTTCCAAAGCTTTCAAAGCACTTCCACGAATGATTGGAGTAGTATCTCCAGGGAATTCATACTTCTTTAATAAATCACGAACTTCTTCTTCAACTAGATCAATTAATTCTTGATCTTCAACCATATCACACTTGTTTAAGAAAACAACAATGTGAGGCACGCCAACCTGACGAGCTAACAAAATGTGTTCACGAGTCTGAGGCATGGGTCCGTCAGTGGCAGAAACTACTAAGATAGCTCCATCCATTTGAGCAGCACCAGTGATCATGTTTTTTACATAATCGGCGTGACCAGGACAATCAACGTGAGCATAATGACGTTTTTCTGACTCATATTCAACGTGGGCAGTGGCAATAGTAATACCACGTTCACGTTCTTCAGGAGCAGCGTCAATTTCACCAACACCTTTTTTAGAGGCGTTCATACCTTTGGCACCGAAAACTGCTAACATCGCGGCGGTTAAGGTAGTTTTTCCATGATCAACGTGACCAATAGTGCCAACATTGACATGGGGTTTTGTTCTTTCAAATTTTTCAGCCATGTTTTTATGCTTACGGCCCCCTAAAGGGGTTTCTTTCCTATATAGAGGAAACCAGCCGTGAAATTAATTAATATTTTTTAAATTTGTAAATTATTTATTGTTCTCTGCCTTATTCTTGATGTTTGGCGGGATATTCCAGTTCTTTCTTGTTTTGCTTTCTTCAGCTAAATATTCAGCATCTTCTTGATTTTTCAGGTCAGATATTTCGCGATTTATTTTATCAGTTAAATCTTCTTCTGTCAAATTTGCTTTATACACAGCATCTTTCTGGTCCAGGGCTTCAGGATTGGCTATTTTTTCATAATAATCAAGGTCTAAAATAGCAAAAGAATCTTCTGGGGCTTCAGCATCAAAAAAGATAACAGCATTATGGCTTTTTCTCGCTAGTTTTAAAGCTTTTTTTAGTTGTTCACGCATAAGCTTAAAACCTCCTTATATTAATTTTTTGATTCAACGGAAATTAAGGCTAATATTTCTCTCATTACTGATTCTATCTTAGGTATGCAAGCGATTTTTTCTTCATCTGAGCTATTATCATAGACTTCCTTTGTGGGAATATTATTTTGACACTGATTGAATATTTTATCTAAACGTAGGGTCAGGCTAACAGGATAACAAGCGCTAGGGGTATGGCTAAGATCTTTAAGCATGTGAATAATTGACCAACAATGAGTATTTAATGCATTACAATTATAATAATTATAGAGTCCTTCAGCAAATAAGGCATTTTCAACCTCTTTGTAATCCGCCTCTATTCCTTCCCAGATACGACGGCTACTGTGATCCTTACCAAAACTATCGGTAAAAATAGGGCTACACAAGAACTTCATCATGCCTTCTTGAATAAATTTTAAGGTATTTTTATACTTACCATTATGCCCATCCCCTTCAAAATCACGTAATGGCGGAATCTCCGACGGCGTCTCGTTACCATGACGACGAAATTTAATCGGATTGCCGTGACGAGCACAAATGTCCATTAAGCGCCCTTCCATGTCTTCAATACTTCTTTCTTCTTTATTTTTCGTTATTTCTTTATTAAAATTTTGATTTTCTTTAAAGGTCATAATTATGACTTACCACTCTTTTCTTTAATCTGCTCTAGAACGCTACGAGGCACTTCACTATAATGCAAGAACTCCATAGTATAATTGGCGCGGCCCTGAGACATAGAACGTAAAGAAGTGGCATAACCAAACATTTCTGCTAAAGGCACTTTGGCTTGAATTGCTTTAATTCCATTAGGACGATCAGTCATTTCTTCAATTTGTCCACGTTTAGAATTTAAATCACCAATAATATTACCCATGTAATCTTCTGGAGTCGTTACCTCGACTTTCATTATAGGTTCTAATAAAACTGGCTTGGCCTTTTGACAAGCGTCCTTAAAAGCAAAGATACCTGCCATTTTAAAAGCAATTTCGGAAGAATCAACTTCATGATAACTTCCATAAGTAACTGCAACTGTAACATCAACCATTGGGTATCCTGCCACAACACCAGAAAGTAGACCTTCTTTCACACCTTTTTCGATGGCTGGAATATATTCCTTCGGAATTACACCACCTTTAACTTCATCAAGGAATTGATAACCCTTGCCTTCACCGGATGGTTCAACTCTCAAGAAACAATGACCATACTGACCACGTCCACCGGACTGCTTAATAAATTTATGTTCAGCTTCAGCTTTCTGAGTAATAGTTTCACGATAAGACACCTGAGGGTTGCCAACATTAGCCTCAACCCCAAATTCTCGCTTCATGCGATCAACAATAATATCTAAATGTAGCTCACCCATACCAGAAATAAGAACCTGATTTGTTTCTTCGTCAGTTTCAACACGGAAAGTAGGATCTTCTTCGGCTAAGCGAGCCAAGGCAACACCCATTTTTTCTTGATCAGCCTTAGTTTTAGGTTCAACCGCAATCTTAATAACTGGCTCTGGAAAATCGATAGACTCTAATAGAACAGGATTATTTTCATCACACAGAGTATTACCAGTGGTAGTATTTTTTAAACCAATAACCGCGGCGATATCACCAGCATAAATTTCTTTAATTTCTTCACGATGATTAGAATGCATGCGCACTAAACGACCGATGCGTTCTTTATTACCAGTAGAAGAGTTAGTAATATAAGAACCAGCCTGGAGTACGCCCTGATAAACACGGACGAAACATAACTTACCCACAAAAGGGTCGGTAGCAATTTTAAAAGCTAAACCAACAAAAGGAGCATTATCATCAGCGGCGATTGGATATTTCTTTTCAGCATCGTCAAGATCTGTAGCTTCCAAGGGAGGAACATCAAGTGGAGATGGCAAATAATCATTAACAGCATCGAGGGCAAATTGAACGCCAATATTCTGCAAAGCGGTACCACATAAAACTGGATAAATAGCATTATTCATCACACCGGTGCGGATAGAACTCTTTAATTCTGCCAACGATATTTCTTCTCCTGCTAAATATTTTTCCATTACAACCTCATCGCATTCAACAGCTCTCTCTACTAATTCAGAGCGAAACTCTTCCACCTTATCTTTTAAATCAGCTGGCACTTCTATTTCGGTAATAGTAACACCAAAATTTCCGGAAAAATTATAAGCTTTACGTTCTAATAAATCAACAACTCCAGTTAAATTATCCTCCGCGCCAATTGGCAACTGAATAGCCACCGCTTTCGGACTTAAACGTTTTTTAATTGAGTCCATGCTCATGTAAAAATCAGCTCCCATCTTATCCATTTTATTAACGAAGCAAAGACGAGGAACATGATATTTATCTGCCTGTCGCCAAACTGTTTCCGATTGTGGCTCAACGCCAGCCTGACCATCAAAGACGGCAATGGCGCCATCAAGCACACGTAAAGATCTTTCTACCTCAACGGTAAAGTCAACGTGACCAGGAGTATCAATAATATTAATTTTATTACCTTTCCAAAAACAAGTGGTAGCGGCCGAAGTAATAGTGATACCGCGCTCTTTTTCCTGTTCCATCCAATCCATCTCGGCAGCCCCTTCATGAACTTCACCAATTTTATGTTTTTTGCCAGTGTAAAACAAAACACGCTCAGTAAAGGTTGTTTTACCGGCGTCAATGTGAGCCATGATACCAATGTTTCTAATTTTATCTAAAGAATATTCACGAGGCATAGAATCTAGAATTAACTTTTTTTAAAAATTATAGAAAAAACTTAAAAATTTATTTTTAATATAAATCTAAATAAAAAATAAAATTTATTTAGAAGATCGAGATCGAGAAAAGTGAGCAAAAGCCTTATTAGCCTCTGCCATCTTATGTACCGCTTCCCTCTTCTTAACAGCTGCCCCTTCACCATTAGAAGCATCAAGAATTTCAGCCGACATCTTTTCCGCCATTGAATGGCCACGACGAGCATGGGCTGAAGAAATAATCCAATTACAACCTAAATAAAAACGACGCTCACCACGAACTTGGAATGGAACCTGATAGTTGGCGCCGCCGACACGTTTACCACGAACTTCAACTAAGGGAGAAACCTTCTTCATGGCCTTATTAAACACGTGGCGAGGATCCTGCTTGGTTTTTTCTTTAATAACATTAAAAGCACCGTAAACAATGCGCTCGGCTACAGTTTTCTTACCATCTTGCATCACATAATTGATCAATTTGGTAATATTTTTATCGTTGTATTTACTATCCCCAGCGATATCTCTCTTGGGGGCTTGTTTTCCTCTCATAATTCATGCAAGGCTGCATCATCAGCTATTATTAATGCGCACCTATATTATTAACAAGATTAGCTACTGCCTTTCTATAATAAAAATTTATTTACCTGCCTTTGGCTTCTTAGCGCCATAAGCACTTCTTCCCTGTCGACGAGCTTCAACACCAGCAGCGTCATAAACGCCACGGACAACCTTATAACGAACACCGGACAGATCTTTTGTTTTGCCACCCTTGATTAGCACAATTGAGTGCTCTTGCAAGTTGTGGCCCATGCCCGGAATATAAGCAGTTACTTCCATACCATTAGACAAACGCACACGAGCAATTTTACGTAAAGCTGAGTTAGGTTTTTTTGGAGTAGTAGTTGTAACCTTCACGCAAACACCTTGCTTAAATGGAGCTCCCTTAGCGTTCACTTTCTTTTTGCGATGAAGTGAGTCTAAAGTTGTATGCAAAGCCAAGGATGAGGCTCCTTTCTTTTTTGATTTTCTGCCCTTTCGGACCAGTTGATTAATAGTCGGCATAATGCTTTTTACATTTAATAAATGCTCAGGATAATTTTTAAATTAATTTCGGACCTGAACCCGAACAAAGAACGGGCAAACTCATCCTGAGTGCTCTTCTCTCTGTAATAAATTACTTTTTTATGATAACAAAATATCCTGACCTCTCAGGATAGAGTTATTACCTGATTACTTTAACAAAAGCTAAACAATAAGTCAAGATTAGCTCAAGTCCAAATTATTGCTTAATATAAGCTATTACTCCTAAGCGCCAGCCATTATCTTAAAAAGGAAATGAATAAGCGGTAAAATATAAGAAAAGCCAAGCCAAGCAAATAAAATTACAAAAATGAAGCCATAGCGCTCCAAGCTTAAATATTTTAACCTCCACTCAGCTGACAAAAAAGGTGCCAATATTTTTGAACCATCAAGAGGTGGGATTGGTAATAAGTTAAAAATCATTAAAATCAAATTGATATAAACGATTATTGCGATTAAGCCGGAGAAAGTTAAACTAATAAAAGGCATAAAACGCCAAACGAGAGCAAAAAATAAAGCTACCACAAAATTTGCTAAAGGTCCGGCCAGCGCCACCCTCGCCCCACCCCAGCGTCGGTCACTCAGATTATAAGGATTATATGGCACCGGCTTAGCCCATCCAAAAATAAAAGGCATGCCCGACACAAGCATTAAGCCAGGTACAAGCAAAGAACCAAACCATTCCAGGTGAGCCAAAGGATTAAGTGTTAAGCGTCCAGCATCACGAGCCGTGCTATCACCCAAACGATCAGCCATCCAGCCGTGCATGTATTCATGAATAACTGCCGAAAAAATTAAAACCAGTATTTGAAATATAGCTAACATAAAATATAAAAAGATATTAAACTCTATTAATAATTGATATTATTTTAGCATACCTTGATTAATTTTAAAAATGTGCTAATATTTAAGCATCAAAATTTTAAACATAGCGGCCGCCGAAAAAGCCCGTATTTTTGGTGCATTCCTCTCGGTCGTTTAAAAAGTATATGCCAAAAAGATGTGACCTATGTAGACGCAGTGCAACGAAAGGTGCTAGTCGTTCTCATTCTAAAATTCAAACTCTGCAACGCCAAGGCATTAATCTCCAAACTAAAACTGTGGATGGATTAAAGTTGAAGGTCTGCACTAGCTGTATAAGAACTATGGCTAAACACGAAGTAGAAGCGAAGAAATAAATTTTTTTATTTTCCTAAGAGCGCGGATAATCTCCGCGCTTTTTTTGTTGTCTTTGTCGTCGATAATAAAAACATAAAATTAAAATTAAAACAAAATAATATAAATAGGCATAAACACTTTTAAAATCTGGCGTGACAAGATAGGCTCCCGGTAGCTTTATACTCAAACGCGCTAGCACTAATAAATAGTGTAGTAATTGGTAAGCTCCCAGCCAAGCTAAATTAATATGGGTGAATAGCAAATTAACACCCAGGGCTCCGAGTAAACATAGTACTATTGGTCCGAAAACGGCGAAAGCAAAAACATTAGTAAGTGGTGCAATTAAAGAAACACCACCGCTTTTTATCGCAAGTAAGGGCCAGACAGTTAACTGTGCCGACAAGGATAAGCTAAAAGCATTGCCGATAATCTTTAAATATTTATTTTTTAAATTTTCTAAGTACCGAGAAAAAATTGGATGAAAAATAATCATGCCGATAATG
>JAIPIE010000034.1 GCA_021734825.1 Patescibacteria group bacterium | reverse complement strand
TTATCTCTTGGTTGATAGGAATTAAATTTTAAGTTTTCGTTAATATTATCTTTTAGCCAAGCGATTCCTGTTTCGCCACTAATTGGCAGACTTTTTGCTCTCACTAATTTAAAGCCATTCCACTCCTTAGGGTTATGGGAGGCTGAAACTATTATGCCACCATCGGCATTTTCAGAAGATACATTATAATAGAAAGCCGGGGTTGAAAGTAAACCAGCATCAATAACCTTCGCGCCAGCTGCTTGTAGTCCAGCAATAAGACCAGCACTGATATCAGGAGAGCTTAAACGCATGTCACGAGCTACTAAAATTTTTAAAGTTGAGCCATTTTTATAATCTTTATCTTGTTGGCGTAAATTAACAAAGACTTGTCCGAGTTGAAAGGCAAAATCAAGATCAAAGTCTTGTTCAAAAATTCCTCTAATATCGTAAGCTTTAAAAATTTCTGGATTAAACATAGAGCATTTAGGAATTAATTTTTTTAAGATAAATTAAAATGATGCCAAGCCCTAAACTACTAACAAGAAAGGATAGCAACCATCCAACATAAGGGATAGCAAAAAATAAGTATAAAATAACAACGCCAATAATAAGCGAGAAAATTAAATTTTTATCACTAGTATTTTCTTTATTCAACTTAGCAAGTAAATATTTGCCGATGAAAAGTGCAACTACAATTTTCGCTAAACAAAATAAAATTATCCATAAAATAGCAGTAATTAAGGCTAGTGGAATACCAATAATACTAAAGATTAAAATAATGACAGCGACAGGAGTGATTAAGGAGGCTAAAAATCCCCAAACGAAAGCTTTGCCAGTCTTTTCTTGAATAAGGGTGTTAAGTTCGGAGAGATGTTTTTTTCCTAGACTAATCAAAACTAAACCAATTATAAGTATAGCAAAAACTTTATAAATAAAGGACCATATATTACGGCTTGGCTGATTTTTATTAGTTGCTTCTCTTTTAATTATTTCAGTTTTGCCGGCAATATTTGCATTCTCGGCAATAAAAATCTCAGTCTCTTCATTGTAATATAAATCTCCATTAATATTCGCCTCAGGGCTAATATTAATTCTTTGAGCGTGACTACTATTGCTAAAATTAAAGTTTTTGCCAATTTTTCCTGAGAGCGAAACAGTATCGCTGTTACCGTAGACGTTGCCTTTAATTATGCCTTTAATATCAGTGTTAAGAGCACCAGTTAGTAAGTCCCAATTAATTTGAGCATTTTCACCCACACTAAAATTATTGCCGATGAAATTAACATTGCGAGCTACTAAGCCGCTTAAAATGGCAGTATTACTGATTGCACGAATATTGCCGTTGATTTCTCCGTTAACAGTAATGTTTTGAGCAAGAGCAATTAAATCACCTTCAAGTCTGCCGTTAATGGTGATGCTTTTAGCAAGAGCAATTAAATCACCAGCGATATCGCCGTCAATGATAATGTTGTTGCTGGCCGCATAAAGATTGCCCTCAATTGTTTCTCCTTGGGGAATATGCAGATTTTCGCTAGACTTAATTTCAGCGGCGAAAACAGACGCAGGCAAAACAAAGGCTGAAATGGCAAAAACAGCCAAAAATAGTTTAAAAGCTTTAATCATAAAAATAAAATTAATAAATATTTGCTATAATAATATGGATATTATATCCTAAATATATGTTAGAGGCAATTACAGAGCTAATTGAACAAGCACCAAAATTGATTCATAATAGGAATCAATTGTCTTCTTTTAAGCGGGAATTAAGCAAAAAATATAAGATATCATCTTTAGCTAATGCGGTTATTATTAAGGAGTATAAGCGCCTTTTAAGTTTAAATAAAATTGAAGCTAATCTTGATTTAGAGCTTCTTTTGCGCAAACGTTCAATAAGAACTCTTTCTGGGATTGCACCAGTGGCCGTTTTAACTAAATCCTATCCTTGTCCTGGAAACTGTGCCTACTGTCCTCGTCAAAAAGATGTGCCTGTTAGTTATTTGTCTAATGAGCCAGCAGTAATGAGGGCGATTCGTTGTAATTACCACCCCTATACACAAGTAAACTCACGTTTACGGGCCTTAGAAAATAATGGACATCATCCGGAAAAAATAGAAATTATTGTGATTGGTGGCACTTGGAGTTATTTACCAACTAATTATAAATATTGGTATATATTAAATTGCTTTAAGGCGGCCAATGAGTATTTAGTTAATGGGGATTTAAAAAAATCTCCTTATAAACAAAATTTAAAACTCAGTGAGCTCAAAGAACTTTTATTAAAAGAACAAAAGAAAAATGAAAGCTCTCCTTATCGTATTATTGGTTTAACTTTAGAAACGAGACCAGACTATATAGATAAAAAAGAATTGGAAGAAATGAGAATTTTGGGTTGTACTCGGGTAGAAATGGGAGTACAAGCGATTGATGATGATATTTTGAAGTTAAATAAAAGAGGACATGGTATTAAGGAAGTAGTAATAGCAACATCTTTATTAAAGCAGTATGGCTTTAAGATAACCTATCACTTGATGCCCGCTTTACCTGGAGCTACGCCTAGAAAAGATTTGGCGATGTTTAAACAGTTGTTTAATGATGAAAGATTTCAACCCGATCAAATTAAATTTTACCCTACGGTTGTGACAGAAGGTAGTTTATTATATAAGTGGTATCAGCAAGGTAAGTATAAGCCTTATTCAGACAAGGTTTTGCAAAATTTAATTGCTCAATGTAAAGCACTCGTGCCGGAATATGTGCGTATTATTCGTCTAATTCGTGATATTCCAGCCGAGTCGATTATTGCTGGCAATAAAATCACCAATCTTCGTCAAATTATGCAACAGCGAGGGGTGGCTTGCGCTTGTATCCGTTGCCGTGAAGCCAAGGAGGGGATAATTGATAAGTATAAGGTTAATATAATTTCTTATCCTGCTTCTGGGGGTATAGAATATTTTATTAGCGCTGATAGTATTGATCATAAGACTTTGTATGCTTTTTGTCGTTTACGTTTAGATAAAAATAGTTCTATCGCGCCAGCAATAATTAGAGAATTACATGTTTATGGCGAATTAATGCCGGTTGGTGGTGGCAAAAAAGTACAACATCGTGGACTGGGTAAAGAATTAATGATAAAAGCTGAACAAATAGTTAAAGCTGCACAGATTAATAAAATAGCTGTGATTTCCGGGGTAGGTGTACGTGGATATTATCGAAAGTTCGGATATAAACTAAAAAGCACTTACATGATTAAAAAAATAGAGCTATAATAAAGCTCAATATATTAAATATATGCAAGAAATGAGCTTAATTAAACAAGACCCAATTATCGCGGACATTATTGCTCGTGAAACTGAGCGTCAGAGTAACGAAATTGAGTTAATTGCCTCTGAAAATTACACTTCCCTGGCGGTGCGAATTGCTTTAGGTTCAATTTTAACTAATAAATATAGCGAGGGTTATCCGGCTAAACGTTATTATGGCGGGAATACCATTATTGATGAGGTGGAGCTTTTAGCAATTGAACGCGCTAAAGAATTATTTTCTGCTGAACATGTAAACGTTCAGGCTCTTTCCGGTTCTCCGGCCAACGCCGCTGTCTATATGGCTTTTTTGGAACCTGGCGATAAAGTTTTAGGGCTTCGCCTTGATCACGGCGGACATTTATCACATGGACACAGTGTTAACTTTTCTGGACGCTTATATAATTTTGTTCAATATGGCGTTGATCCTGAAACGGGAATGATTGATATGGCTGAAGTGAGAAGGGTTGCCCTAGAAGAAAAGCCGAAAATGATTGTGGCTGGTTTTAGTGCTTATTCTCGAGAAATTGATTGGGATGGATTTAAGGCGATTGCTGATGAAATTGGAGCTTTCACTTTTGCTGACATCGCGCATATTGCTGGATTGATTGCCGGTAAACAAATTGCTAATCCGGTGCCAATATTTGATGTTGTCTCTACCACTACACACAAAACTTTACGTGGCCCACGCGGAGCAATTATAATGTGTAAAGAAAAATATGCTAAACAGGTAAATCGAGCGGTCTTTCCAGGTATGCAAGGCGGTCCCCATGATAATGTTACTGCTGCCAAGGCTGTTGCTTTTGGTGAAGCTTTAAAGCCGGAATTTCAAGAATATTCGCGCCAGATTATTAGTAATGCTAAGGCATTAGCGCAATCTTTGATTAATAAGGGTTACGGCATTGTTTCCGGTGGTACCGATAATCATCTCTTAGTGGTAGATTTAAGTGTTTTAAATATTGGTGGCAAAGAGGCTGAGCAAGCCCTGGAAGCAGTCGGTATATCAGTTTCTCGTTCAACTATTCCCAATGATCCTAAACCACCCTTAAATCCTTCGGGTGTCCGTTTAGGCACTCCAGCAGTTACAACCAGAGGCATGAAAGAGATAGAAATGGAAAAGATTGCTAGTTTTATTGATCGAGCCTTAAAAGGAAAAGATGATGTTAGGGTTTTGACTGAAATAAAAGCCGAAGTTAAAAGTTTGTGTCAAGAATTTCCACTATCCTTATAATTATTAAAAAAGTTACTCTTAAATATGTTGAAACTAATTGACGGCAAAGCCATCGCTAATCGAATTAAAGATGATATTGCTCAAAAAATTTATAATCTGCAAGGACAGAGGCCGAACTTGGCTATTATTCTAGTAGGCGAACGTAGTGATTCTCAGCTATACGTTTCTTTAAAGGAGGCTGAGGCTAAAAAAGTTGGGATTGATACACATTTATATAAATTAGAAGCACAAGTTTCTTCTGAAGAAGTTTTGTCGGTGATAAATTTTTTAAATAATGATAAGACCGTGGATGCTATTTTAATTCAACTTCCCTTACCAAGTCATTTGCCCACCGATAAAATCATTGAAGCTATTAGCCCCGCTAAAGATGTGGATGGTTTTCATCCTCGTCATCCTGATTATATTATTTCTCCTGTCTTAGCTTCGATATCTGCCTGTTTAGATGAAGTGAATTTTATTGCTGAAAACAAAAAAGCCTGTATTTTTTATAACTCAGAAATTTTTGGAGAAACGATTAGGGAGATGTTGGTAAAAAGAGGCATGAAAATTATAAACAGGAAAGACTCAGTTCAGGCAGATTTATTAATCAGTGCCTTAGGTGAGCCGCATAAGATTAAAAAAGAAATGATTAAAAAAGAGGCAGTTTTAATTGATATTGGCATCACTAAACTTGAAGACAAAGTGTTGGGGGATGTTGATCAGAAGGATGTGGAGGAAAAAGCTTCTTTTTTAACGCCAGTTCCCGGAGGAATCGGTCCGATGACTATCGCTTATTTGTTTTATAATGTTTGGCAGATATTCAAGCAGCAAAATAATCTTAAATAATCATGATAGATAAGAAAAGACAATTACTAGAATTACTTAAGATCCATTTTAATTATGGATCTTTTCGTCCTGGACAAGAAAAGGCGATTGATTCTATTTTAAACGGGCAAAATACCATTACAGTCCTGCCGACCGGAGGTGGTAAATCAATGATTTTTCAATTACCATCCCTCGTTTTAGAGGGAATTACCCTGGTTGTATCCCCTCTGATTGCTTTAATGAAAGATCAGGTTGATTCTTTGGAAAAAGTCGGCATTCCCGCCACCTTTATTAATTCTTCAGTGTCGCCACAGGAACTGGCCTTGCGTTTAGAAAAAATAAGAAGTTCATATTATCGTTTGGTTTATATTGCCCCTGAACGTTTCTATAACCAAGCCTTTATTAGTGAATTAAAAAAAATAAATGTTTCCTTATTGGCTATTGATGAGGCTCATTGTATTAGTCAGTGGGGGCACGATTTTCGCCCCAGTTATTTGCGTTTAAAGGAGGCAATAAAATTATGTGGTTCACCGCCAGTGGCCGCTTTAACGGCGACAGCAACACCAGAGGTGCGTGAAGATATTGCTCGTCAATTAGGATTTAAAGAATATGAGCTTATTATTAGTGGTTTTTCTCGCCCAAACTTGCAATTTGCTGCAGTAGTGACTAATAATAGTCGTAAAATGGAATATATTTTTGATGCCATTAGTAGCCAAGAAGGTGAATCAGGTATTGTTTATGTAGGCACGCGCTCCAAGGCAGATGAAATTGTAGAGTATTTATCAGATCATGGTATTAAAGCGGTTTCTTATCACGCTGGCATTGATAGCGATAGTCGCGCTTGGGTGCAAGAACAGTTTATGCAAGGTCAGGCGCAGGTAGTAGTTGCCACTAATGCTTTTGGCTTAGGGATTAATAAGAAAAATATCCGTTTTGTGATCCATCACGATTTGCCCGGGACACTAGAGGCTTATTATCAAGAAGCTGGTCGAGCTGGCAGAGATGGATTAACTAGTTTTTGTATCCTTTTCTATTCTCCTTCCGACCGTTACTTACAGGAGTTTTTTATTTCTGGAGACAATCCTAGTCCTAATATGATTAAGGAGACGTATCAATATTTACTTGATGCCCACGCAGAAAAGGCAGATGCTGAGAATTCTATTTTAATTACTTATGCTGAGATTGGTCAGCATTTATCTGAGTCTGCGCCAGATATGGCTATTGGCACGGCTATTAAAATATTAGAAAAAGAAGGTTATGTTTCACGACCAAATGAACGCACCAGTAACACATATGTCAAACTTTTATCTACTTGGGACGAATTAATAGATAGTATTAGCACACGAGCGAAGGTGCAGCTGGTCATCGCCGAAAAACTTAGAGAAAAATATGAAAAAGAGCTGATGGCTGGTTGGCAATTTTCAGCTGAAGAAGTGGCCGTTGTTTTACATGTCAAGAAAGAGGTGTTAAATCGAGCCATTAAAAAATTAGCCGAACAGGAATTATTGAAGTATCGCCCACCCTTTAAAGGTACAGAGATTAGAATATTAAAATTTGTTTCTCCAGATGATTTGTCTCTTAACTTTAAAGCCCTAGAGCTAAAAGCAGAACATGCCCGTAATAAGCTTAATGAAATGGAGGCTTATGTATATAGTAATACTTGTCGTCAGCAATATATTTTAAAATATTTTGGCGAAAATGACGCTAAAGCTTGTGGCGCTTGTGACAATTGCTTAAGAAAACACAAGTTGCCGACTAAAGAATATTTAGGCGATTACTAAGTATGGATAATAAGAACTTAGAAAAATTAAAAAAAATTGTTTTAGATTCCTATGAATTAACAGCGGAGCATTTTAGTAGCACGCGCAGTAAAATCGCTGCTCCCGATTTTATATGGGCAAGTGAGCAGATAAAGGCAGATGATTTTGTGTTAGATGCTGGTTGTGGTAATGGTCGTTTATTAGATTATATTAAAAATAACCCAGATAGGTATTTAGGCATTGATCAAAGCTCTTCTTTAGTAGATATAGCAAAGAACTTGCACCCTGGATATAGTTTTAAAAAAACTGATTTAATCTCACTTGCTATTCCCTCTCAAAAATTTTCTCTAATATTTTGTTCAGCAGTTCTTAGTCATATTCCTGGCAGAAAAGATAGAATAAAGGCATTGCAAAATTTTTTAACAGTCTCTAGCCCCGGTGCGCGTTTAGTGATTAGTTTTTGGAAAATGAAGGGAAAATATAAAAATAACATATATCTAAATTTTTTTAAAAAAATAATTGGTCAGTATCAGTTTCCTCTAAGAGAATTAGTTTTTCCTTGGAAGGACAGTAAGGGCAAAGAGACTTGTTTACGCTATTATCATTATTTTACTAAAAAAAGCTTTAAACAGGAGATACTAAGAGCTGGCTGGAAAATAGAAACGGAACACGATGATAGGCATAATTATTGGGTAATAGCAGTAAAAGAATAGCCACACCTTGACACCCCCTGGGGGTGTATGCTAAACTGGTGTATATTAAGATATATGAAAACAAGTGAACAAAGAATTAATAATATAATTGGTCAACTAGAAGGAATTAAAAAAATGTTGATTGAGTCTCCCGATGACTGTTTTGCTCTGTTGACGCAGATGAAGGCGGTGAAATCAGCCGTCTCTTCTTTAACTGAAAAAATTCTTTCTGTAGAATTTGATCGTTGTCTGGGTGTTCGCTTGGCTCCAGAAAAAAGAACAAAGATGGAAAATTTATTTAAAGAAATAATTAAAAAATAAATATAAATAATAAATAGAAATAATAAAAACAGCTTATTTATATAAATTGTGAAAAGCTGTTACAAAAATTATGAGTAAAGCAACTGATTTATTAAAAAGTGATTTTGAAGCACAGGTATTAAAAAGTGAAGTGCCGGTGTTAGTAGATTTTTGGGCTCCTTGGTGTATGCCTTGTCGTATGATGGCTCCAATCTTGGACGAGCTAGCTGGAGAACTTGAAGGAAAAGTAAAAATTATTAAAATTGATACAGAAAATCCTGAGAATCAAGAGCTCGCTGTTAAATATCAAATTCAGAGCATTCCTAACATGAAATTATTTAAAGGCGGAGAAGTAATTGATGAGTTTATTGGCATGCGCAGCAAGGATGCCTTAAA
>JAIPIE010000001.1 GCA_021734825.1 Patescibacteria group bacterium | reverse complement strand
TAGTTTTATTTCCTTTCTAACAATGGGCAATACCCATCTTAATCTCTCTTCTAGAGGATTATTTGGTAGTTTAGTACACATATGGCCGTATTTTGGCATATTGGTGGGAAAACCGCCATATGTGTGTGCACATTACCAAAGTTCCTTGACTAAAGGCACAACAACTGATCGCTGTCCATAAAATGCTTGATTATTATTAGTTAAGACCGGAAACACCAGCGCTGGAATTAACAGCTCTTCATTGTTATTGTTTTGATAACGCCAATATTGTACATAAGCGCGAGTCGGAGTGCCAAGTTTAATTTCTTGAACCTCCCTATCATTAAGGCTGCCATAATAAATACCCGCCCGATTGCTCGTTTCAGCCACTTTAACAATTCTGGAGAAATCAGTCTCAAGGTTATAATCAGAACTCTGATAACGATAAGGACTAAGTCCGTTTAAACCAGAAGCCATATTCTGTAATAAATTAATATTTACTCGCAAGCCATAGGGATTACCACTCTGATCCAAAACTGCTTCTTCATTAATCATTAATGGATAGACCACGCTCATGTATTCTGGAATATAGTAATTATTTTTATCTGAGGAAAGTTCATAATCTTGACGCCAATTATTATCCACTTGAGCTGGTCCGTAGTGATTAAGACTAATCTCATGATTACTGATAAACTCATCACTAATGGCAATTAAGTCGCTATCACTCGGCACATCGCTTTCCTTAAGACGAAATCTTTCCCAACAAGCATTATCAGCACCACAAGCGTCTCTCTCTGGAATGCGCCATTTTTGCCAATTCTCTGATATGTAGATATTATCATTGACGAAATCAAAATTAATAGCCAAGCCTTTTTCCTTATCTTCCATTAAAGATAAATTACTAACTGTTAAATTATTAAAAGAAGACATCTCTAAATCGCTAAATTTTAGATTTTTAACTAAAGATATTAGATTAGAATTCATAGTTCCCACAAGACGCTTATAAACTTCACCGCGTTCGTCTTTTAGAGTTAATTGCTCTCCAGCATATACATATTTTATCTGATACCAAGGAGCAATCATTTTAGACATAGACATACCACCAGAACCACCGGCACCAAAACCTGGAGCAATTGGCGTAATGGCAAAATCGTTTGACACGCTAACGCTGACCGTCTCTGAACTAACGGGCATGACGGATGCCTGTCCTAATTCGTTCACCATTCTTGCATCTTGAGCTAAAGCCATGCCAGTGTCTTGTCCAGAAGTTTGAGCGGATAATGAGCCAAAAGCATTGGCAGCCAATTTGATAACCTCATCACCATTATCAGACCTAACTGTATTCAGTGCTAAATTGTTATCCTTGCCAGCTAAATCAAGTTCAAGATTAGAATCAGGATTAAACTGCTTAAAGGCTGGCAACTTATATACCACCAACATTAATAACAGAACTATCACTAAAGCTGAGCCGACGTAAACATATTTCTGTTTATTAATAAAGTTGAAAGAAAAGGCGGTGTGATTTGGAATGGAGACTTCTTTTACCTTATTCATTACTTGCTCCTTAATTCTAGCAGCTAATGCAGGCGTAAATTGTGTATCCGGGCCTAGGTCCGACATCTGTATAATCACTTCACGCAGCGGTCCTTCAAATTCGCGCAAACTAGAATCTATTTTATATAACTCTTCCAGAATGTTTTTTAATTCATTTTCTTGCATATATTTATTAGCTCTGGCAGCAACATAAAGACTACCAGTGGCATATTATGTTGTAAATTTTTTAAAGCTCGTCCGCAAGCCATCTTAACTGCCCCCTCCTTTTTTTCTAATTGTTCGGCAATTTCTTTAAACGATAGATCCAGCCAAAATCTCATCATTAAAATTTCTCTTTCTTCATTTTTCAACACTTTCATCGTTTCTTGAATTTTTTCCATATTCAAACCTTGATCAATGCGAGCAAGAAAATCTTCCTTATCGGATAAGTCCCAACAATCATCAATATTTAAATGTTGATGTTCGCGGCGGTAATAATCACTCACGCTATTACGAGCAATTGTATACAGCCAAGCAGAGAAACTCCCTCCCTGAAATTGTGATAATTTCTGCCAAGCCTTAATAAATACCTGACTACAGATATCTTCAGCCACCGTCTTATTTAAAGTTTTATAATAAATAAAATTATAAATCTTTTTGATATGGAGATCATAGAGCTGAGCAAAAGCATCGCTCGCACCATTTTGAGCAGCTTTCGCCAACTCATCTACGAGAGTTACATTAAAACTAGTGTTCATAAGTGCACTTGCTTAAGCCAAAAGATTAATTAAAATCAAATTATCTAGAAATTTTGATTTTTTTTGGTAATAAGCACATATTATCCTTTAATCTATTATATCAAACGTCGGCAAACAGAAAAAGTAACAATTTATCCATATTCCCTTAGCTCTTGTCAAAAAAAAATATTTTTGATACTATCAAATTAATTCCTTAGGCTGAAAAGCCTTTTTGCTTAAATAAAGATAAGCGCCTATAGCTCAGTTGGTAGAGCAGCTCCCTTTTAAGGAGACGGTCGTGGGTTCGAATCCCCCTGGGCGCACAAAAAACTCGGTTTTAACCGAGCTTTTTTTTATTATTTATTATTCTATTAATACCAAATAAACCATCACTCTTAACAGTAAACCAGTCCCAAGCATAGCGTAGTTTTCCCGCTTTCGCACCGGGACGATGAAAATCGGTGCCACCACTGACAATAGCTCCAGTGCGTTCGGCTAATGACATTAAGCGCATGGTATCGTTATAAGAATGATGTGGTGATAGTAATTCAAAACCATCAACTCCCGCCGCCATTAAAATTTCCACTAGATTGCCATGCATCTTATTGTTTAGTGCGGGATGGCAAATGATTAATTGCCCGCCAATCTGTTTACGCATTTGTAAAATGCGAGCCAAGCCAATACGGGCATCATGTAGACGCAAACCATCCTTAGGATAAAAACAATAACGAACAATATCATCTTCACGAACAATATCCAGTTGTAAAGCCTTTTTAATTACTTTTCTATTCGCCGGAACTGCCCAAATGGCATCAGCTAAATGATTGGTGGGCAAATAACCAGGATGTTCTTGAATAAACCTACCTAAATTAAAGTGTAGGCCTAAGTTACGTAAACGTATGTTTACTTTTTTAACAAAACGCTGTCGACGGGCGTGAGTAGACTCAAGCATTTTTTTAAGCTCTGGCGATGAGGTGTCATAGTTATACCAAAGCAAATTAAAAGATCTCTGCTTATAACTAGCATACAACTCTAAGCCAGGCACAGCTTTAATACCATAGCGCATACAAGCTTTCTTAAATTCCGCTTGCCCGGCAACAGTATTATGATCGGTTAAAGAAGCAACTTCGATGCCATAGCGATGCAACAGGCCAGCCAATTTACTCGGAGAGTAATAGCCATCAGAATAAGTTGAATGCACTTGTAAGTCTATTTTCATAATTTAAATATATACCTTTTAGCCCAGGCTAGCAAATTGTTGCCAAAATTTTAAAAATAATATATCATCATATTATTGCCGCCTTAGCTCAGCTGGTCAGAGCAGCTGTTTTGTAAACAGCAGGTCGTCGGTTCGAACCCGACAGGCGGCTCCATTTCTCAAAAATCGCCATAAAAGGCGATTTTTTATTAGCAATCTTCTAGATAAGAGGCTAATAATAAGTAAATAAAAGAAATAAAGTAAAAACACAGATAATTGCGTATAAACCGTGCATAAAAAGTTAATAAATTTCACTTGAACAATGATTCACAATAAGATAAGATGAAATGGATATAAAAGATATAAGTTATGGCTACTGATAATAATCTAATCGCGAAAATTCCACCTCACAGTCTTGAAGCAGAAGAATCGCTTTTGGGCTGTCTTTTAATTGATAAGGATGCCATTATTAGAGTGGTTGACATGATTCTGCCACAAGATTTTTATCGTCAAAATAATCAAAAAATATACGAATCAATTCAAGAACTATATAACAGTCAAGAGCCGATTGATATTATTACTTTAGCCAATAAACTCGAAGATAAGAAACAGCTGACTGACATCGGCGGGCGTACTTATCTGGCACAACTTTCCAACACCGTCGCTACTACTGGCAACATCAATCAATATGCCAGTATTATTCAGAAAAAGGCTACCTTAAGACGTCTGCAACAAGCGGCGGCAGAGATTGCTAGTGCTAGCTTTGAAGAAGATCGTGACATTGATGAAATTTTAGATGAAACCGAAAAAAGAGTATTTGGTGTTTCTCGTAAATATTTAAAAAATGCCTTCTTGCCTATTGATGGTTTATTAGCTGACGCTTTTGAAAGAATTGATGAACTGCATAAACATGGTGGCAAGCTCCGCGGTTTAAGTACTGGTTTTAGTGACCTTGATGCTCTTTTAGCCGGTCTACAGAAATCTGATTTGGTTATTTTGGCGGCTCGTCCTAGTGTGGGCAAGACCTCCCTCGCCCTTGATATTGCTCGTCAGGCAGCTATTCGTAATAAGGCTGGAGTTGGTATCTTTTCTTTAGAAATGGGCAAGGAACAATTAGTTGATCGTATGCTTTGTGCTCAGGCTAATGTTAATTTATGGAAGATGCGTACTGGGCATTTATCCGATAAAGAAGATGATAATGATTTTACCAAAATCGGTAAAGCAATGGGCGAATTAGCCGAAGCTCCGATTTACATTGACGATTCCAGCACCTTATCGGTTATGGAAATTAGAGCTAAATGCCGCCGTTTACAGATGGAAAAAGGTTTAGGTTTAATTGTTATTGACTATCTCCAGTTAATGGAAGGACGCGGTCGTTTTACCGATAATCGCGTGCAGGAAATAGGTGAAATTAGCCGTGGTTTAAAAGGTATCGCCCGTGAATTAAATATACCTGTACTTGCCTTGGCTCAGCTGTCTCGTGCAGTTGAAGCAACTAGCCCGGCCATTCCCAAATTATCTCACTTACGTGATTCCGGATCTATTGAGCAGGACGCTGACGTAGTTATGTTTATTTATCGTAAAGCGGCAGATCGTAGCTATAATCCTAATGACCTGCCGATGGATGAAAGATATAAAGCGGAAGTACATATTGCCAAACATCGTAATGGCCCTACTGGCAAAATTGACCTCTTCTTTGATGAAAGCACCGCCAGTTTCCGTAATATGAGCCAGCACCCACCAACTCAATAAAAATTCAATAAAATAATATAATTATATGTTCAACAAACTCAAACAATTTAAAGATTTGCGCAGTCAAGCTAAAACCATGCAAAGTGCTCTCGCCGAAGAAAGTGTAACTGAAGAAAAAAATGGTGTTAAATTAGTATTAAATGGCAATTTAGAAATAATGGAATTAAAACTAAATCCAGAATTAAGTCTTGATAGCCAGGCCAGCGCTTTAAAAAGCTGTTTCAATGACGCTATTAAAAAAGCTCAACGTTTGATGGCTAAAAAAATGCAAGATATGGGAGGCTTCCCTGGTCTTAGTTAGACCTATTGCTTTCAACAATGAAATATCCAGCTTACATCCAAGAACTCATTGACCGTTTCAGTAAATTTCCCAGCGTCGGACCTAAAACGGCCGAGCGTTATGTTTTTTATTTATTAAAACAAGCTCCCCAACAAATACAGGCCCTGGCGCTCGCCCTGAATGACTTACCAGAAAAAATTCAACGCTGCTCCCAATGTCGAGCCTTTAGCTCCAGCGACCCCTGTGAGATATGTGCCGATAAAAATAGAAATTCTCAACTACTATGCATTATTGAAAAAAGCCAAGATCAAGGCGTTATTGAAAAGACTAAACAATTTAACGGCCAATATTTTATTTTAGGCGAATTATTAAATACCCTGGAAAACATCGGACCAGAACAATTGCCTTTAAATGAGCTCAAGCAATTAGTTAAGAAAAATAAAGTGCAGGAATTAATTATTGGACTTAATTTCAACTTAGAAGGAGAGAGTACGGCCATTTATTTAAAAAAAATATTTCCTGATTTAAAAGTTACTCGCCTAGCCCGTGGCTTACCCGCCGGCTCAGATCTTGAATATGCCGATGAATTAAGTCTAGCCAATGCTTTAAAATATAGAAATACTTTATAATAACTAAAAAGAGGAGGGAGAAATGGTACCTTTAACACTTTTAATAATTGGGCTGTTTATCGTCGGTATTTTTAATCTGAAATTCCGGCAAATAGCCATTACTCTGTTATTCCTATTACTGTTTAATAGAAAATTTAGACATACAATAATACTGATCATGCGCTTAGCTTTGCTTGGTCTGCGTAAAAAAAGTGCTGGTCGCAGCGCTTGCCGAATAGGTAAAAGATTTATCAGTAAAAAATTAGGAATAGCCACATAAAAAATCCGCTTTTTATTAAACGGATTTTTATATAAACAATTTTTGGTGTTGAGAAATTAAGCAATGCTCAAGATTTTAACTGAAGTCTTTAATTGACGATGACCAACCGTCTTCTTGTAACGAGTCTTGCTCTTATACTTCACTACTAAAACCTTATCCTGTTTAGCTGTATCAACAACTTCAGCAATAACTTTTTCACCCAAAGAAGGGTCTCCGACTTCAACATTACTAGCGTCACTATCAGCTACTAACAAAGTATCGAATTTTACCTTTTCTCCGGCCGCCAATTCAAGTTTTTCCACTTTAATGGTTTCGCCTTCCTTGACTTTATATTGTTTGCCACCAGTGGCAATCACTGCGATCTTCGCCATACATTTAATATTAGCAAAATTATTAGAAAAAATCAGGCTTGCGCCGATTCACCCTTCAATAGTATCAAATATTTGAAAAATGTCAATAAATAGGATAAGATGAAGTTATTATAAATAGCTAAAAATATCTCATATGCCCAAATTCATCATTAATGGTGGCAAGACTTTAAGCGGTAAGATTGCTGTAAGCGGCGCTAAAAATTCCGCTTTAAAAATTATTCCCGCCGCCCTGCTCTCTACAGAGATTTTAACTGTTAAAAATTTACCAAGAATTGAGGACGTCGAACGATCTTTTGAGGTTCTAAGTGATTTAGGCGCAAAAATAAATCGTCAGGGCGACGAAGCTACTATTGATACATCCAATCTCAGTAGCACTGAATTAAACGCCAAGATGGCTAATAAATTTCGTGGCTCGATTATGTTTGTAGGACCAATGCTTGCCCGTTTTAAAGAAGTAAAATTTCCTCATCCAGGTGGCTGTGTGATTGGCGCTGGCGGACGGCCAATTGATTTATTTTTAGAGGGCTATCGTGCCTTTGGTGCCGAAATTGAAGAAGTCTCAGGCAAATTCTATCATATCAAAGCTAATAAATTACAAGGAGCTGATTATTTCTTCCCTCTTGTTAGTGTTACTGCCACTGAAAGTATGATTATGACAGCCACTATTATTCCTGGTACCACTACGCTGAAAAATTGTGCCATGGAGCCAGAAATTACCGCCCTAGCTGAATATTTAAACAGTCAAGGAGCAAAAATTAGCGGTGCTGGCACTCCCACTATCATTATTGAAGGTCAAGAAAAAATTAGTGCCGATACTTTTACAGTTATTCCCGATCGTATTGAAACTGGTTCTTTTGTAATCATGGCTGCCGCCGCTAACGCTGACTTGGAAATAACTGATTGTGACCCAGAACACATCATGACACTTCTACAAATATTAAAAAAGGTTGGAGTTGATTTTAGCTACGGCCCTGATTGGATTAAAGTAAATTCTGGTAAACTCCCTTTACTCGCTCATGGAATTAGAACGCATGAATATCCAGGCTTCGCTACCGACCTACAATCGCCTTATGTTGTTCTTATGACCCAAGCTCAAGGCACGGCCCTGATTCATGAAACTATTTATGACCGTCGTTTAATTTGGACTGACATGCTCTCACAGATGGGCGCAAATATAACTATGTGTGATCCTCATCGTATTGTTACCCAAGGACCAACTAAATTACATGGTAAGCGTCTTATGAGTCCAGACTTAAGAGCTGGTATTGCTCTAGTTATTGCTGCTTTAATTGCTGAAGGACAAACCGAAATTGACAACATTTATCAAATTGATCGTGGTTATGAAAAACTGGAAGAACGTTTACGTGGCATCGGCGCCGATATTGAAAGAGTAGAATAAAAAATTATGTCTAAAAAAATTAGAGACTCTCTGTTTATTGTATTTATAGTTCTCTTTGTTGTTATTACCGTATTAATTTCCTTGTACGCCGCTGGCTATAAATTAAACAGCCAATGGCCACCAAGAATCGGGCAACTTGTTCAAAAAACAGGCATGCTGATTTTAGATAGCAATCCTAAAGGAGCAAAGATTATTATTAATGGCGAAGAACAAAAACAATATTGGCTAATTGATGTTGGGCGTAGCAACATTACCACACCAACAAAGATTAAAAATCTACTAGCTGGTGAATACATTATCCGTTTAGAAAAGGAGGGTTATTGGCCGCTAGAAAAAAAGATTAAGATAGAATCAGGACAAAGTACTTTTATGGAAGAGGCGATTCTGTTTAAGCGTTCCCTGCCCCTGAATCTCGCCCTTTGCGCTCCCCAAAACTTATCCTTCAGTCCAGACAAGAAAACCATCATTCTTGGTCAAGACGGACAAATTATTAATTTAAAAAATGCCAGCACCAGCACTATCACCAACTCTCAGGGCACGCATATTCAATGGTCAAAAGATGGCAGTCAAGTATTATTAGGGGGTAAATTAATTAACTTAGATAATGGTGGTAGTAGCTATGACTTATCTGTTATTGGGAAAACGGCCACTAATTTTTATTGGGACGAAGCTAATAAAAAAATATACTACCAGGCCAATGGTGGAATAAACTGTATTATCACCGATAAAAATAGCGTAAGCACAGTATTAAGTGGCGGCGATTATGCTGCCTACGCTATTAAAAACAATTTAATCTACACCATTGAAAATGTAGAAGGACAAAATTATTTGCGCATCTACGACCTTGATAACAAATTTTTAAAATCAAGCAGCTATCTTGGCAATGGCGACTTCCATTTCCGTCAAGATGAATATCATTTAAATTTATACGACAGCAAACAACAAGCACTCTATTTACTAAGCGATTACGCCGAGCAAGCAATTATTAGTAAAATCAGACCGGTCAACAACTGGCAATGGCTAAATAATGATTTTTTAATTTGGCACAATGATTTTGAAATATATTCACTTAATACTGTAAATAATAAGCAGGAATTAATTATCCGAGTAAGCGATCCTATCGTTGATATCGCTTGGCATAAAATAAAAAACTATTTAGTATACGCTAATAGTCAACAAATTAATTTAATTAATCTTAATTTAGACAAAAAAGAACCGATTGTCCTCTTAAGGGCAAATGATGTCAATAACCTAGTCTTAGATGAAAAAAATCAATTACTCTACTTCTATGCTCGCTTAGGACAGCAATCCGGTATTTATAAGTTGCAACTACAATAATAAAAAAAGTTTTAGGATACAAAAAACCGCCCCAGCGAATTGCATGGCGGTTTTTATTATAGAAAAAAATCAATTAAAGTTTAGGCAGTAGATCTTTTAAAAATTGATTTAAATCGGCTCCAATTTCTTTATTTTTAAGACCGAATTTAATGGTCGCTTTAATGAAGTTTAATTTATTGCCAGTATCAAGCCATTCCCCTTCTATTTTCTTACCGTAAATTGGCTTATTTTGTTGCAGCATTTCGTCATAAGCATCGGCCAGTCTAATTTCACCAGATTTTCCTTTATCCATACGGGATAAAATTTCAATAATATCTGGAGTAATAATATTAATACCAACTTGCACTAAGTTTGAAGGTGCATCTTCCATGGCCGGTTTCTCTACAAATTGCTTTACCTCATAAACGCCATCGCCTAAATCAATGCCACCCATTACACCAAACTGACTCACGTCTTTTTTATCAACTTCCGACAAACCAATAACAGTGTCGCCATATTTCTCATAAGTTTCCATTACTTGAGTGACTGGCGATATTTCCGCATCGTAAAGAGTGTCGCCAAACATCACCAAGACCGCTTCACCCGGCTCAATTAAGTGAGCAGCGCATAAAACCGCATGACCATCACCTAAAGGAATAGGCTGACGCACATAAGAAAACTTGGCTAGACTTTCAATGGCCTGAACCTTCTTAATTAAATCAAGTTTATTTTTTTCCACCAAAGTTTTTGATAACTCATAAGAATAATCAAAATGATCTTCGATGGCTCTCTTGCCGCGTCCAGTAACGAAGATGATTTCCTCAATACCAGCGGCAACAGCGCTTTCAACTAAATATTGAATAACCGGCTTATCTACCACCGGCAACATCTCTTTAGGCTGAGCTTTCGTGGCTGGTAAAAATCTCGTGCCGAAACCAGCGACTGGAAAAATTGCTTTTTTGATTTTTTGCATATATAAATTATTTAAAGGTTAGCTAAAATTATCGCCAGCCCCACTTCTTAAAATATTTCCACCAAGATTTAAGGTGTTCTCGGGCTATTCTATCAGAAAAAATGGCTCGATACCAGGGCAAACGAGCACTATCACGCATGTGGTCATGGATAACCACCGCCTCAGGATTATAAATAACCTGTTTTTTCTCTGCCTGTGCTCGCCGACATAAATCAACGTCTTCAAAATACATAAAAAATCTTTCATCAAATAATTTATTGTCCGCAAACAACTCATTTCGCCTCAGCAAGAAACAAGCCCCCAAGACCCAATCCACTACCTTAATCTCCATGTGCCCTTCTTTCTGCATTAAATATTTGGCAACGACCGAAGGAAAAATGCGGCCAATAATCGTGCGTCGTAAAAGTGGCAAAAAAATACTAGGAAAGCGAGCACAGGAATATTGTAAACTTTGATCTGGATTTAATAACTTTGGCCCCACAATCGCCACTTCCAAGTGAAGCGATAAATATTGATATAAAATTTTAATAGCTTCACGGGTACAAACTAAATCGGGGTTGGCAATAAGAATATATCTACCACTACTCTCTTTAATGCCTAAATTATTACCACCGCCCATACCTAAATTAACAGAACTATTAATTAACTTAACTTGATTGAAAACTGCAATTAAATCCGTTAATTCATCGCCAGAATTATTCTCTACCACAATTATTTCGTGCTCTATTTCTGATAAATCGGACGCCTCTAAAGACCTTAAGCAATTAGCCAGTTTATCCTTACTCTTATAATTAACGATAATAATCGATAAATCCATACTATTGCTGCAATAATTTAATTAAACGACGTGTCAAGAAAAAATATAAAGAGAAAACTGGATTCACTAAGTATTTTAAAAGAGGACTAGCAATTTCCTGATACCAAATACTCCCAGAAAATAAGGGTAAAATTTTGAAATCAGGCACTTGCCGCAAAGATTGGCTTTGGCGACGGGCTTTTAATAAATAAAACCAGTTCTTTGGATTAAAGAAATAAGACCAAACTTTTTTTTGCTCTTTTAGCCAACCAGAGCGCCAAGCAAAGAACAGCATGCCCAGCTGCATTAATAATAAGGGTGGAAAAAATAAGAATAGCGATAGTAATGAATAGTTTTTCCAAGCCACAATTAAGCGATTACGTTCCAGCCAATAATATTTACTAATGGAGCGGCTAAATTCATAATGATGATAAGCGACCGCTCGCGGTGCCAGTAGACATTGTCTACCTGAAAGCCATAGACGCCAACCCAAGTCCTGATCTTCATTATACATCCACAACTCCTCATCAAATAAGCCCACTGATTTTAAGGCGGAAACTCTTAATAGAACACAGGCGCCGGAAGGATAAGCAATCGCCGAAGCTTCTGCTCCATTGTCCTGGTATTTCTCGCGATAAGACCGACAATAACCGAAGCCCAAGAAATGAGTGATATTACCGAGACTATTTACAAGTTCTTTCTCTGGATCAAGCATTAAACGGGCCTGAATGGCTCCGGCCAAAGGATTTGCTTCGGCTACCCGTAACAACTCGCGTAAAGCCTCGGCTTCAAGCGAGGCGTCCATGTTCAGCAAAAGGATATAATCATAGTCCTCGGTCAGCATTATACCCATCGCATCATTATTGCCCTTGGCAAAACCGTCATTATTTTTATTCAAAATTAATCTAGCTTCGGGTGCGTGCGTGCGTAAGTAAGCAGCAGATGCCGGAGTACTGGCATTATCAACAATAAATATATCCGGTTTAACAATCGGATTTAAAAGACGAATAGACGTCAAACAAGGCGTTAAAAAACGCTCAGCATAATCTTGATAATTAACGAGAACAATTCCTATTTTCATAATTTAAGAAAAAATTTTAGCCAATAAGCGTCCGAGCGGCCAAGTATTTTTTAGAACATAATATTGCCAACGTGGTTTCCATTTAAAAAAATACTTAAGCATTGAATCCTGAAAATAAATTTGCTTATACCCAACATTAACTTGATTAAAACTCTGCCCAACATAATCAACACAACTAGTAATAGGCGCATACCAAACTTCTCCGCCATTTTTATACACCTGCTGACAAAAGTCAACCTCTTCAAACCAGATAAAATAACGTTCATCCAACAGGGGCGAGCTTGTTCCGGAAATATTCTGCCAAGCAAAACGGTTAATCAAAAAACAAGCACCTCGAATAGAGTCGACTTTTTGAGCACAACTATAATCAAAATTTTTAAATAAATATTTATCAATGATGTGGGGAAAAATATGAGGTAGTTTTAAAACAACGGCCAACTGATCGCTTAATCGTGGAAAACGACGAATATGCGGCAATAAGGTGCCATTCTCTGTTTCTAGGCGACAACCGACAACAACTGCTTCCGGCTTATTATCCGCCCATGACAATAAACGTTTAATAGTTTGAGGAAAAACGAGCATATCAGGGTTAAATAAAAGAATATAATCACCCTGAGCAATTTTAAGCGCTTGATTATTAGCTTTAGCAAAACCTAAGTTTTCTTTATTGGTAATTAATTTAACTTCCGGAAATTCATCTTTAATCATCCCCCTGCTTCCATCCTCTGAATTATTATCAACTACAATTACTTCCGCTTTTAAGCCGTCTAAAGACGGAAAAAGAGCTTGCAGGTTTGCCCGCAATTTTTCTTTCACATTCCAACTAACAATAATGATGGAAATATTCATAAGCGCTCTATGACTTTTTAATTTTAATCCATTTCAAACGAGCACCGCCACCCTTAATAATTTCCACTCTCTTTTTGGGCAATTTTAAGGAAGAGGCAATAAATTCTATTACTTCATTATTCGCCCGACCTCTTTCTGGAGCTGATTTAACTTTCAACTTACGCGTACCATCACTTAATGTCTCCTGCCACTCAGTCTTATCGGCGCCAGGAGAAACCTTAACGCAAAAAGTCGCCTTCCCCTTTTCTTCAATTTTAGCTAATAGTTCAGAAAAATCCATATTTATAATTACTATTTAAAGACTCTAATCATGACTAATTCTGGTTCTAGTGTAGCTTTTTTAAGAGAAAAAATCAATTAAAAAAGATTAACCGCATCTTGTCAATATTTGAGAAATCTCACTTCTATACTACAATAGAAGCAGTGCCTAAATAATTATGGATAACATTAAAATTATGAGTACAGAAAATAATTATGTTCGTCCTTCTTGGGATGAGTACTTTATGAAAATCACCGAAATGATCGGATCTCGTGGGTCCTGTGATCGTGGTCGCGCTGGTTGTGTTATTACTCGTGATCGTCGTATCGTGGCTACCGGTTATGTCGGCTCCCCAATCGGTCTTCCTCATTGTGATGAAGTTGGACACGAACTTCACACCGTCACCAACGTTGATGGCAGTGTCAGCAAACACTGCATCCGTACTACTCACGCTGAACAAAATGCAATTTGTGAAGCAGCTCGTATGGGTATATCTATTGATGGCGGTACTTTATATTGCAAAATGACTCCTTGCTATACCTGTGCGAAAATGATTATTAACTGTGGTATTAAGAAAGTTGTCTGTGCTCAAGATTATCATGCTGGCGGTCGTAGTAAGGAAATTTTTGAACAAGCAGGCATAGAATTTGCCCTACTATCTGAGGAAATGACAATTTATAAAGACATGAAATAATAAATATATGAAAGCATATTTGGATTTATTAAAAGATGTTTCAGAAAATGGTCGAGGCAAAGACGATCGCACCGGCACGGGCACAAGCAGTGTCTTTGGCCGACAAGCTCGTTTTGATTTAAATCAAGGCTTCCCTCTTTTAACTACCAAGAAGCTGCATTTAAAATCTATTATTTATGAATTACTGTGGTTTCTACAAGGAGACACAAACATAAAATACTTAAATGATCATGGCGTCTCAATTTGGGATGAGTGGGCTGATGAAAACGGAGACTTAGGTCCTATCTATGGCAAGCAATGGACCGCCTGGGAGACAACCAACGGCGATAAAATCAATCAAATTGCCGAAGCAATTGAAATGATTAAACATAATCCTAGTTCCAGAAGAATTATCGTTAGTGGCTGGAATGTCGGCGACTTGAGAACTTTAATTTCCGGAAAAAAAACTGCACCACCGCCCTGTCACAGTTTATTCCAATTTTATGTAGACGCCGACGACCGACTCTCTTGTCAACTTTATCAACGCAGTGCTGATTTATTTCTAGGCGTACCTTTCAATATCGCCTCTTACGCTTTATTAACAATGATGGTAGCGCAAGTCACTGGTAAAAAACTCGGTGATTTTATCCATACTTTCGGTGACTTACATATTTATAATAATCATCGCGAACAAGTGGCTGAACAATTAAGTCGCACTCCTCGTACTCTACCAAAAATGATTATTAATCCTTCGGTAAAAGATATTTTTTCTTTTAAATATGAAGATTTTACACTTGAGGGCTACGACCCCTTACCGGGCATCAAAGCGCCAATAGCAATATAATATTAATCTATGATTCCTGTAACTCTAATTATGGCCATAACGGCCGATGGCAAAATTGCTAAAGATAAAAATCAGTTAGCCGATTGGACCAGTAAAGAAGATAAGCAATTATTTGTGCAAACCTCCAAAGATTTTGGTGTTATTATGATGGGCGAGAATACTTTTAAGACTTTCCCCAAACCTTTACCGGGTAGACTAAATGTGGTTTTTTCCTACAACGGCGGTGAAGATATTGATGATTTACTAAAGTGGGTTCAAGGAGAGCCGGAGACAGTGCTGTTGGAGCTAGAACAAAAGGGTTTTAAAAAGGCTCTTTTGGGTGGCGGCGCCTTTCTCAACACCTTATTTTTAAAAAAGAAACTGATCTCGGAAATCATTATTAGTATTGAGCCTAAATTGTTTGGTAGCGGCATTTCGCTGTTTAGTGAAGAAATGGAGCATAATTTAGAACTAAAAGAGTGCCTTAAGCTTAATGAAAATACAGTAATGCTTAAATATAAAGTAATTTATTAGTAAATATTATGCCCAAATTAATTCTTGGTTTTGTTGGTAAGATTGCCAGCGGCAAGGCAGTGTGTCAAAAATATATCAGCGAAAAACATGATGCCGGTAATGCCAAATTTTCCACATCACTGCGTGATATTTTAAACAGACTCTATCTACCTATTTCCCGAGAAAACATGCAAAACCTGTCACTTGACTTACGCAATCGTTTTGGTAGCGACACTCTAGCACGAGTCATTGCCGAAGATGTAAAAAATGACCAACATGAAATTGTGATAATTGACGGTGTTAGGCGCTTAGATGATGTGAGCGAACTAAGAAAATTACCAAATTTTTATTTAATCAGCATTGAAGCAGAAGAAAAGTTGAGATATGACAGATTAAAAGCCCGTAACGAGAACGCTGGCGATGATCAAAAAAGCTATGAAGACTTTATTGAGGACGGTCAACGCGAAGCGGAGCTACAAATTCCAGAAGTAATGGCGAGCGCTCATTTCCATTTGGATAATAACGGAGATTTGCCAGCGCTCTACGCTCAGATTGACAAAATCATCAAAGAGATACAAAATTAAAATAGACACAGCATTAGGAGGAGTGCTGAGGCTTGACCCCAAGGCACTCTTTTATTATCCTAAATATACAAACAGAAACTATGTCTAATTATTCAGGAAAATTTATCGTGATAGACGGCACTGACGGCTCCGGGAAAACAACCCAGCTGCAGCTTTTGGCGAGCAAACTGGTAGCCGAACGCTACGAGGTTGAAATTGCTGATTTTCCTCAATATAACACTAAATCCGCTGGCATGGTGGAAGAATACTTATCCGGGAAATATGGCAACGCTGATGATGTAAATCCGTATGCCGCCTCACTCTTTTATGCTGTCGACCGCTTTGATGCAAGTTTTCAAATTCGTGAATGGTTAAAACAGGGAAAAATTGTTATCTCTAATCGCTATATTTCCTCTAACTTTGCTCATCAAGGCGGAAAAATTGAGAATGCCTTAGAACGTAAATTATTTTTCAACTGGCTCAGTGAAATCGAATACAAGATTTTCAATATTCCTAAACCAGATTTATACCTAATTCTCCAGGTTGAAGCTGACGTTTCCCAAAAAATGGCTCAAAATCGTCAACGTGAAGATTGGAAAGGAAAAACCAAAGATATTCACGAAGATAATCTTCAACACTTAAAAAAAGCCGAGAAAGCTTACCTTGATATCGCCCAAAACTTAGCAGATTTTCGCTTAATCAAATGCACTCGTAACGGCGAAATTATGAGTCGAGAAGATATTCATTATCTTGTTTGGCTGCACACTAATCGCATTTTAGGCGGTAATTCTAGCGAACCAAAAAAACCTGATTTTCAGATAATGAGCGATATTTTAATTAATAAGGGCAAGGTTGGCCCAAATTTACCAGAACTGGTTAATGCTCCTCGCATTTCCCTTGAACAAATATCTAATTCCCTTTCAGATTCCCAAGAAAGAGCCCTGGCCGCTCATCCTGAAGATGTAGAGGGAAATGTGAGTATAGGTAGTGAAAATGAGAATATCTCTCCAGTCGCCGACATAAAGCCTGTCTCTAATAATGAAATTCTTCAAGAAATCACCGTGGAACGCTTAAGTTCAAATGCTAAGCTACCCTCTCGTTCTCATTCTAGTGATGCCGGACTCGATCTTTATGCCGCTGAAAACTGCTCCATCCCTGCTTACGGTCAAGATTCAATACCAACTGGCATTAAAATGGCTATACCGGCTGGCTATGTCGGTTTAATTTGGGACAAAAGTGGTTTAGCTAGTCAAGGTTTTACCACCTTAGGCGGAGTAATTGATTCTAGTTACCGGGGTGAAATTAAAGTTGTTTTCAAAAATTTAAGTGAAGATATTTATCATATTCAGACTGGTCAAAAAATCGCTCAACTACTTATTCAAAAAATTGATACTCCCATTATTAAAGAAGGTCCGGTTAAAAACGAAGGTGAACGTGGTGAAAACGGCTTCGGCAGTACCGGACTTTTCTAAGATTATTGCCCCTTTTGGGGCTTTTTTCTTATAAACTCGTAAAATACTTTCCTGAATACACATTTTCCGTTAAAATAGAGATATATGAAATACGATATTATCATCGGCCTGGAAATCCACGCCGAACTAAAAACAAAAAGCAAAATGTTTTGCTCTTGTAATAATGATTCTGAGGGTAAGGCGGCCAACACTACGGTCTGTCCGATTTGTCTTGGTCATCCCGGCACCTTACCCGTACCAAATAAGCAAGCGATTGACTGGACCCTGCTTATCGGTCTAGCTCTTGATTGTCAGATTAACCGCAATTCAAAATTTGACCGCAAAAATTATTTCTACCCTGACCTCCCTAAGGGTTATCAGATTTCTCAATATGATCAGCCCTTCTGCTATCAGGGGAGTTTAGCTGTGGGCGATAAAGAAATTGCCATCACCCGCATTCACCTAGAAGAAGACACGGGTAAGTCTTTTCATCCTCAAGGTAGCAAAGATACTTTAATTGATTTCAATCGTGCCGGTACACCCTTAGTTGAATTAGTGACTGAACCGGTAATTGCCAGTGCCGAGGAAGCCAAGAGTTTTTGCCAGGCCTATCAGCGTGTCCTTCGTTTTCTTGAAGTAAGCAACGCTGATATGGAAAAAGGAGAAATGCGCTGTGAAGCAAATATTAGTTTACAGAAAAAAGGCAATTGGGAATATAAAGACGGCTTGATTATACAAACAGGCAAAAAGAAACTAAACGCGAAAGTAGAGGTTAAAAATATCAATTCATTTCGTTCGGTAGAAAAGGCAATTAATTACGAAATAGAGCGACAGAGCATTGCTTTAGATAATAAAGAAGAAATTATTCCGGAAACAAGGGGTTGGGATGAAAAGAAAAATGAAACCGTCGCTCAGCGCCGCAAAGAAAGCGCCGCTGATTATCGCTACTTCCCTGAACCAGATATTCCACCAATTATTATTGATGACGCTTGGATAAAAAGTCTTAAACAAAGTTTAGTGGAATTGCCAGCCACCAAGAAAAAACGCTTTCAAAAACAATACGGCCTCAAAGCTGCTAGCGCTGAAACAATTGCCAATGATAAAGATTTGTCTGCTTTTTTTGAAAATGTAGTTTCGGAAATGGGCGCCTGGATTGAAGCTAACGGCGATGATTTTGAGCGCCAAGATAAAAATGCCGCTCAAATGGCCGCCAATTGGATTATCAGCGAACTTTTAAAGAATTTAAATACTGATAAAAGAAGCGCTGCCAATTTAAAAATGACGGCCGAGAATTTTGCTGAACTATTAGCTTTAATCTGGCAAAATAAAATTAATTCCAATGCTGGACAAAGAATCATGGAAATTATGTATTGGGAGGGCGGCGATCCAACCGATATTATGGAGAAACTCGGTCTTGAACAACTGGATAATGATGAAGAACTAGAAAAGGCGATAAGGGATGTGATTAAAGCTAACCCCAAGCAAGCCCAAGAATATAAGGCCGGCAAATTACCCTTAATTCAATTTTTCGTTGGTAAGGTAATGGCGGAAACCAAAGGTAAGGCTAATCCGGAAAAACTCAAATTAATGCTGGAAAAAATATTAAGTGAATAAGCTCAAGCTAAACAAAAACGACCAAATAAAAACGGTCGTTTTTTGATAAGAAATCTTAGCTCTCAATTTCATCGGGGAAATCAAGGAGGGCTTGTTTAAAATCTTCCAGCTTATTTATCTGCGACATCTTTTCTCGGTAAGCAGAAGCTCCCGGCAGACCTTTAATATACCAAAGCAATTGTTTTTTAAATTCTGGCAAGCCCAGTTCTCCTTTTATATTATAAACGAGTTCAAGATGTTCTAAGGCGATTGCTTTTTTCTCGGCCCAAGTCTTGGTTGTATATTTTCCAGTTTGAAGATAGTCTTTAATCTCTTGAAAAATCCAAGGACGGCCATAGACGCCATGGCCAATACCAAGACCGTTAGCTTGACTGATCACTAAGGCCTCCTTAGCCTTTTCTGGTTCATAAATGCCGCCATTAGCTAAAACAATACCTTTAAATTTTTCTTTAACTTTTCTAATATAATCATAGTCCACCCCTTCAATCCATGGCGCCTCAAAAGAGCGACCATGAATCATGACAGCGGCAATGGGCAAATCTTTAACATATTCTAACAAATCCAAGCTGGTTTGAAGGCTACCATCTTTCATTTTAATACTCGTTCTAGTCTTAATGGAGACAGGCAAACCGCCGGCCCCCGCAATTGTTTGAACAATAATTTCTCTAGCTAAAGGCAGATTACGCAAAAGCGCAACCCCGCTATCATTACCAGCTATTTTTTTAGCCGGGCAGCCAAAATTAATATCAATTCCACTAGCGCCTAATTCTTTAGCAATTTTAGCCGACTCTTTAAAATATTCTGGTTCTTTGCCTCCTAGTTGAACAACCACTGGCTTTTCATCGTCCACTAGCTCCGCTAAACGCAAAGCACTAGGGTTTTTTCTCACTAAAGACTGGACCATAATCATTTCTGTATAAACTACATCCGCTCCCAATTTTTTACACATCAAACGAAAAGGCAAATCAGTAACACCACACATGGGCGCTAGGGCTAATATAGGCTTATTTAATTGTTGCCAAAAATTTTGCATAATTACATCGCGACTTATTATCAATTCAAAATTATTATTTTAATTATTAGAGATAGGCTGACACAAGCTGATTAACTAATCGCTTTCTGTTTGATTTATCAGCATTTCCGCCTCTTTTTCGTCTTTTAACCAATGTATTTCCCGCCCCTGTCCCTCCCAGCGTTTAAACCAAGTCTTTTGACGCTTAGCGAAGCGATAGGAAGCGTCGCTTAATTTCTGAATCATTTCTTCATAATTAAGACGTTCAAGTAAATAATAACTAATAAATTTATATTCCAAACCGAAAGAAATTAAACGTTCCCAACTCACACCTTCGTCATTTAAACGACGCACTTCGTCCACCATTCCCTCGTTGTCTAAACGATCTTTAATACGTTTAACAATCCGCTCCCGCAAAATTTCGTCGGGAAAATCTAGACCAATCAGCAAAAAATTATAATCTGAGTCTTGCTTGCCCGATAACTTTCCGCCCTGTTCTAAAATTTCTAGATAGCGCACTAAACGGCGGGGATTATGTTTATCACTATTATTCAGCTTATGCGCAAATTCTGGTTTTAATTTTTCTAAACGTAAGAATAAATCTTCACGACTTAAAGCCTCTAATTCTTTACGTTTCGTTAAATTTGGTCTTATTGGGCTTAAATCATAATTATCAACAAGGGCTTGTAAATATAGGCCGGTGCCCCCAACAATAATCGGCAACTTAGAGCGTGTGATGATATCAGAGATAGCAGCAAGAGCCAGCTTTTTATATTTCGCTACATTAAAATCATCCTTGGGACTGACAACATCAATTAAATGATAAGGGATTTTTTTGCGCGCAACTTTATATTCGTTCAGGTCCTTACCCGTACCAATATCCATACCTTGATAGACCTGACGACTATCAGCTGAAACAATTTCACCCTGAAACTTAGCTGCCAAGTGTACCCCTAAAGCCGTCTTACCGGAGGCAGTCGGACCAAGAATAACTAAGACTAATTTTTTCTTATTTTTTGTCATTTTTATTTTACTAATTCCCCCTCCAAATTATTCTTTACTACTTTTTGAATTTTAACTTTTACAAAATTACCAATAATTTCTTCTGAGCTCATATCTTCAGGGGCAGTAAATCTAATGGTCTTAAAACTTGAACTTTTACCATAATATTTATTTTTTTTATTCATTCCTTCTACTAAGACTGTAATTTCCTTGCCCAAATAAGTCTTATTTATCTTATCACTACTACGCACTATAATCTCTGTCAACACTTTTTCCCGACGTTTCTTTTCTTCCCTGCTCACATCATCTTTCATATTCCAAGAAACAGTTCCTGGCCTGGGACTATAGCAGGAAATATAAGCCATCTCAAAATTCATTTCTTTAAACAATTTCACCGTATTTTGAAATTGTTTTTTTGTTTCTCCAGGGAAGCCAACAATCACATCGGTAGTGATGGCAATTCCTGGCTTAACTTTTCTAATTTTTTTAATTAAGGAGCGAAAATGAGCAGCTGTATATTTACGATTCATCGCTTTTAAAATATCGTCATCACCTGATTGCACCGCCACATGCAAATGCTCGCAAATCTTGGGTGAAGAGGCTAGGACCCTAATTAAATCAGCAGATAAATCTTTAGGGTGGCTGGAAGAAAAACGTAAGAAAAAATCACCTGGCAGAGCGGCAAGCTTAGACAATAATTTAGGAAAATCCGTGCTCGCACTTTTATAGCTATTAACATTTTGTGCAATTAAAATAATTTCCTTATAGCCCCGTTTAATTAAACCCCTTGCTTCCGCCACAATATCAACGGCCGGACGATAAACCTCTCGCCCACGAGCGTAAGGGACGACACAATAGGAACAAAAGTTATTGCAACCATTACCAATCGGCACATAGGCACTAAAATTACTCTCGTATTTAGGCTGAATTGTTAGATATTTTTCCCCACTTATTTTTTGCAGCTCATCTGCACTCAAAGTGTTATCAATACGAGATTTATTCAATAATTCTAAAATATTAGGCAATTTATTTATAGGCATAAATAAATTAACCATATTATTTAAACGTTTCTGAACATCCTGACGATTAGCTAAACAGCCCGTAATTACAATCTTGGCTTTAGGATTAAATTTACGCATGCGTCCAACGAGGCCATAGACTCTATCCTCGGCTGATTGGCGAATACCGCAGGTTGTGAGAATGATTAAATCCGCTTTATGCCAGTCAGCCTGATTTTTATAAGCCAGCCCTTCCAAAAAAGCAGCGATACGTTCGCTGTCGGCTTTATTCATCTGACAACCGATAGTGATTATATGATAAGTCATAATTTTATTGATATCCCTAGTCCTCACTGATCATTAAGGCGCTACTACTAGAAATTACAGTATTGAGTGGCGACAAATTTGTCTCTAAGCGATACAAACCAAAGGCTCCTCGACGTTCAATTAAATTAATATTGAAACCGTATGGCAGTAAGCGACGTTCATTTAAATATTGTAAGTCCTTAGAAGGTAAGAAAAAATTATAGTAATAAACAGGATAATATTCTAGTAATTTACCGACACTATCATTAACTTCATTATTAGTCAGCAAGGCATTAATTACACGACGCTCCGGAAAGAGTTGTTTATCATGATATTGTGTAATAATAATAGAATTACTTTCCGTTTGCTGTAAAATTGCTAAAGTATTATTGCGATCGCTGAAATGATTATAATATAAAATCGCCAAACCTTCCTCCGAACCAAATAAGGTAAACGTGACAAAAATAAAGACTAAAGCCCCACTAATTACAATCGTCCAATTAACTGCTAATAAGTGTCTAACTCTATGGAACCATTCAAAATCAGCTCCCATTGACATGATTTTAGATAATGTCTTAGCCATTGAAGTTATAGCTAGAGCCGCTAAAGGAATAGCCATGATATAAAGGGGTAACCAATAACGAGTATAAGAATTACCAATCGTAAAACGAGTTGGATCCGGATTATCATTAAACTTCCAACTGCCATAGTATAAAACTAAAATCGCTGAGAGTGTCAGCCAAGTAGCTAAATAGGCATAAATCCAACGTTTTTGTTTTTTTGCCAACTTAAATAACAAAAATATTCCGCCTAATAAAGTTAAACTACAAAGTATTGGGAACATAGCAAGAACATAATGATAAAACATCCATAAAGACTGACGAGGATGATAGCCAAAGTAAAAAACATTCTGCCAAATCGTATTCAAGGCTGTTTTATACTGCGCAAAATGACCAGTCACCGTTGATTGCACAAACTGTCCGCCGGCCTGTGATAACTGCACAATGGAGCGATTCATTTCACCGTAACCACCAAAAAAAGGTGAGGAATATAAAATCTGATTCCAATACAATAAGGGCATAATCGCCAAAATAAAACCGGCGGTAATTAAAATTAATCTAGTTAAAGCAAGACGGCGCACATAAAAAAGCCAAAGAACAAATAAAGTCGGCGCTAACCACAACAATTCAGACGTTCGTGCTGAAACCGCTCCGCCTAACATTAGGCCAGCCATAAAGGCTGTTAAATAACTTAAAGCTTCTTTTTTAGAAATATGTAAATGCCAAAACTTTCTTGATTTCTTGATTTGCTGCCAAGTATCAGCCGGAATAATACTTAAACTGACAAATAAGAAAAAGCCGAGTAGAAAAACGATAAACAACAAGTTATGAAACATGCTTCGGGCTGTATAAAAGAAATAGACTGGAAAGGCAGCAAGCAGTAGAGCTGAGACAAGAGCAACTTTATCGCCCAAAAAACGTTTAACTAAAAAATAGAAAAATATAATACCAAGTGCAGCAAAAAATGGCGTTAAATAAGGAATGACTGCAAGACCTAAATAAGAAGCAATCTTTCCATAAACCAAAATTATGCCAATAAAGCTCACTGGCTTTAACCAGCCGTGATCACTGCGAAGGCTACGCGGATGAACGACCTCTTTAGCTACTAAATTAGCCGGCTCAAAAACGGCAATTTGTCCGTTCTGAGCGTACTGACGAGCAAAAAAATAGTTGGCGGTCTCATCTGGTGATAAAAACTTCACATAACCCGCTTCCTGAGTACTGTAATTAAAAGCTGAAGTTGCCACAAAAAAAACTGCCGCAATTAAGAGCACTAAAATAATCTGCAAATTTCTGGAAAACCAGCGAAATTTCATATTAAATAAACTAAACTATAATATAGGTTTATCTCATTTTAATAGTAGCCAAAATTGTCCGAATAAGCAAGAATTTGCTATTATGTAAGTATATGAAAAAGATTAATTTTGAACTAAGTTTTCCCTCTTTTTGGCTATTCTTATGCCTATTTATTAGTGCCAGCGCCCTGGTCTATTTTTTATACGCCTTAAATATCATCGGCCTGCTTGCTAGTCTAGTAATAGCCGCTTTATTATACTGGGGACTACAAGCCAAAATTAAAAAAACATCACTTATCCAAAATTATAAAATCAGTCTTAAATTCTTGGTCCCCACACTAATCAGCGTCATTGGACTTGCCCTTGCTCTAACTTTCGCTTTTCAAGCCAGAACTGACCAAGCGATTATTTCCCCTTGGACATTAATAAACCCCTGGTTTTTTGTGGCGATTGCTTTAGCAAGCATAACTCTAATTTTAGCTCTAAGCCAATCGGCTGCTAGTATTTATAAAAAAATATTACTAAGCTTCTACTACTTAAGTATTTTTAGCGTGGCCGCGATTATCTATCGACTCGGCTACGGTTTTGACCCTTTTATCCATCAAGCGGCTATATCGGAAATTAATAAATATGGTTTTATTCTTCCCAAAACTCCCTACTATCTCGGGCAATACAGCGTCATTATTCTTCTGCATAAAATTAGTGGCCTGAGTTTAAGTTTTTTAAATCAATGGCTCGTACCCTTAAGCTCCGCCCTACTCTTGCCGCAATTAATTTTTTATTTATTCCCTGCACGCACCGACAAGAGAATGGCTTGGCTCAGTAGCCCCCTGATTCTTCTGCTCGGATTTTCTCCTTTTATTATGAGCTCGCCTCAAAATTTCAGTTATCTCTTTCTTATCGCTACTGTTATTTTTATTTACAAACATTTTTCTTGGCCTTTAATATTATTCACTGCTCTTGCAACTTTTGCCATTCATCCGCTAAGCGGCATTCCTGCCTTGGTTCTAGCCGCTTTATATTTATTGCCCCAAATTAAAATTAAAAAATCTTACTCAAACTGGCTTAAGCGTCCGGAGATAATTTTTAGCGGTTTATTTCTAACTTTTTGCTTAAGTATTTGGGCAGCGGCCGGCTTCAGTTCTCTAAAACTAAGTAGCTATAATTTAAGCCTACTTAATCCTCTATTTCTAAACCAAGAATCTTTTTATCTAAACTTTGTTTATTTCTTTATCAATAATTATTTCTGGCTAATACTGACTGGGGCGATTTTAATCTTTTTCCAGCGTCACCGTATATGGCCTAGTAGACCTTTAGAGCAGTCGCATTCGCTCCGACTGCTCAGTCTCGCCGTTTTAGCCGCTATCAGCGCCTATCTAATCAGTCGTGGTTTTAGTTTTAATAATTTAATTAATTACGAACAAGATAATTACGCTGCCCGCCTGCCTGTTATTGCCCTTATACTCATGTTGCCCCTATATTGGGAATTGTTTTATTACCTTGTTCAGCGCGCTTATAAACAAACAAAAACCGCTAAAATAATTTTATTAGCCCTAAGTTCTTTACTTATCACTATTAGTGTTTACGCCTCCTATCCTCGCTTTGATAATTATTTCAATTCCCGCGGTTATTCAACGGCTGCCAGTGATATTGAAGCCGTACATCTGGCCGAAGACAGAACTCAAGGTCAAGCCTACATTGCGCTGGCTGATCAGCAAGTGAGTGCCGGTGCTTTGCGAGAGTTTGGTTTTCATAATCGTTATTTAGAAAACAATAATCAAAGCATCTATTTTTACCCTATTCCCACCGGCGGGCCGCTTTATCAATACTACCTTGATATGGTTTATAAAAAAGCGGATCGTTCAACAATGCTTCGGGCAATGGATTTTACTGGCGTTAATCGCGCGTATTTAATTATCAATAAATACTGGTGGGCAAGTGATAAAATTATTGCCGAGGCCAAGATGAGTGCCGATTATTGGGAAAAGCTTGATGATGGCAAGATATATATCTTTGAGTATTTGAAATAAAAAAAGCCCCAATCTAAAGATTGAGGTTGAAGCGAACACAAAATATTGACAAATAATATAAAAAGTGATATAGTCACATCAAGTTAGTTTTAAGGTGATACTGCCCGAGCAATTCTTATTAGTTGATCGCGCAATATCACCTTAAAACAAAAAAAATGAAAAAAATGAAAAAAATGGCGGCCATAATAGCCACCAACTTCATGATCGTTTTAGTCAGTATATCCAGTTATGCTGGATATGCGTGGCTAATAGATAAAAAAATAGCAACGCGACGCATGTATAAAAGCATTTGTTATATCTAAGATTGTATCAAGATATAATCAAAAGGCCAGTCATTAGACAGGCCTTTTTTAAATATATAAATTAAAGCACTGGTCACTTTTAATCATTAAGTCAAAGCCATTAAGCTCAACTATTAATTTCTGAACATACTTCTAAGGCAATATTTTTCAAAGAAGTTTCCATGTCTTGATTATGAGAACCCATGCGCGCTTCGTTATGTTTAGTAAACATGGTTCTGTTTTTCGTGGTGAAGGTATTAGAATCAAGATTGACCCCAGCAAACTTTTGATCACCCATTAAAGCCAGGCGTCCACGCTTTAAGTATGATTTTACTAGAGCAATCACATATTTATCATCGTAAGCCGATAAAACGCTACTCATCGCTAATTTTACATTTTCCAAGCTACCCTCAGAGCGACGAAATTCTTCTGCTCCAGAACTGATAATAAAATCAAGTATATCGGTTGCCTTTTGTTCTCTTTCGCCTGTGTTCTTGTCCGGATTAAAAACAATGTCGGGTAAATTTAAAACAGCATCTTCAACTTGTCCATTTTCATTGTTTCTAAAAATAAAATCACTTGGTAACACCTCCCCAACAGCTCCATAGTGATCATGAATTTTTCGCAAATAAGCACCACTTGTACTCAGGGCCTGAAATCGATCGATCTGATTTAATTTTTCACTACCAATTAAATCTGAACGCATTATATCTTGCAAAGCCGTACCCTGGCGATATAAATTTTGATCTTTAATTTCAATACCATTTTCATTATCGCCGTAAAAATCTTCCAGGCCTAGGCGCATAATATTATTGAAAATTTCCTCTTTGTTGCCGCGATAACGCTTGGCTCCGGGCATAATAAACTTAAAAAACAATTTAGGATCACGTTTAAAAAACTCACCTACATTTTTCATCACATGTTCGTCATAATTACGTAAAACAGCGTCTCCCCACTTATCAATTTTAGAGATTACGCCAGAATTATCCCAAAGCATTTTATTGTCGGGCGTCATTTTTAATTTGCCACCATAAATTCCAACCGTACTTTCATAATCTTCGCTCGGTAAGCGCGATTCATTAACCTTCGTATTTACGGAATCTCTAATTTTATTTAAAGGGTTTTCAAATTTAAACATACGATTAATTTTTATTTACTTTCTTGATAATCAAAAATCGGACCAACCGCTAAAACTATTTTATCACTCATGGCATGTACAACTACCATTAAACGAGGAGCCTTTAAAGTTTCTTTAAGTGTCGCTCCCAACTTATCGTTCCGCCAAGACAATATTTTTTCACCGGATTCACTCACTGTATACATTAAAGCAAAGTCACGAATAAACTGATTATCATCACTATCCAAATCTATTCCCTGCGCCTGTTTTAAGGCGAGTCCGCGCAAACCGGATATTTGAAGGCCGGCGTCACGCAGATGATTGGTAGCTAAACTGGAACGCTCATCAATACCTAAAGCCTTAAACATACCCAAAATCATTTCGTTATAGGCAAGCAAGCGATCAAAATAATCGATACTAGGCTCAAGCCAAGCATAATCAGGGACATTAGCAGAAACGGATAAATTGTTTCCTTGGCTTACTTTATTCTTTAAATTTAACTTGTCTAATGGTAATTGCATATCCGTCCAAGCCCCAGCCGCGGCCATCACTCCTTGCTCGCGCCAAGCCGCGGAACGCACATAAGCCGGCAAGCTTTCTGCTGAAGCATTTAAATATGAACGCCACAAAAGCAATGATGACCAGTAATTATTTAAATTATTATTGATAGCGGACTCAGCTAATGGTCTTAAATTATCTAAGGCTTCAAAATAATTAGCATAATTAGAATTTTCCAAAAAATTTTCTCCGCGCCAAGTCGGATATATTAAACTAAGTACATCTTGACCTGAGCCCTGACAGCGCTGATATTTTTTCAAAACATTACAAGCAGTAACATTATTTTTTGGCGGTTTTACTTCAGCTAGATATAAACCAACCTCTGGGTAACTTAAGCTACCGAAAATAAATTCATTCGGCCAGTAAAAATCTGCTAAAAACTGTAAACCCGCCTTAGTGTAGCCAGGCATCGTCTTAAGATTTAAAGCACCCTGCATTGGCACAGTTTCTTTATTTAAAAGGGCTTGGCGCAATCTTTCCATATTAGCGTTAGCATCAGGATTCTCTTCCGCAAAAATAGCGGTAATATCGTAATCTTCACCGAATACACTACTTAAATTATCACGATAGTCAACGTAATTCCAAGAATCGCGCAAACCCTTAAAAAATGAAATCGTTTTATAAACACGAGCCCACTCATTTTTTAATTCCTGACTAGCAGCAAAGTCCTGCGAGATTAAAGAGGCGGCGGTGAAATTAATACGCCAATCATCATAATCAAGCAAGCAGTCCGGGCAAGCATCATCACGATAATTAAGAGGAAAAACTGAATTCAACCAAGCTCCAGCTAAATAAAAATTCTGCAAACGGGCGTTATCTTTATACTCTAACGGTACAATAAAATTTTTATAATTACGGTCGTATAAAAGCACCGGCGATTTGACAGTTTCTTTAGCTTCGCGAATTAGTTTTAATTCACGTAAAACATCGTCAGTTAAATAATCGGGAACTGTGAAGGCAAAAGTTCTTTGATCTTGCGGACTAAAACGACCAGCATCAAATTTATTTTCAATATCAACTTGAGCAATCTGTGGTTTTAACAATTCTAAAGAGACGGCAAAAAAGGCCGCTTCTAGGCGCTCACCCTCCAAAATGCGATTATTAACATTGCCCATTACGGCTAAACGAGCTTCGTAGCGAGTTTTCGCTTGTTCATAAAGAGTCTGACTGATATTCCATAAACTTTCATAAAAAACGCCTTCTTCAATTTCTTTAAACGACTGTTTTAAAATACTTTGATAATAATAAGAAATAAAGTCGGCGCTTAAATAAAAAGGCACACCTTCTTCATTTAATTTATTAAAAATAGCGTAAAAATCCGAAGCTTCTTTCTCCCAAGGATTATCAATCACAGCAAAAGCCTGATTATTTAAAGAATCAAGACCGCCATCAATAGACAGCTTTCTTGATAACTCATAATAATTCGCCGTATCAACTTTTATATTTATAGGCAGGTCATATTCTTTAAAATTAATTGTTTCCAAATTATTGTCTGGTAATTTATAAAAATTAGCAAAGCTAAGATATTCAATCGCACCATTATCAATTAATTGTTCACCATTTTCATTTGCATCTTCACTGCCATCAAGATGAGCACTATTTAAGCGCGCTTGTTCTTCTTCACTCACAGTGTTGTCAGTCGGTAAATTATTATTTGCTTTATTTTTCAAAATGCCAAACAAATACCAAGCAGCGAACACAAGCACAGCTAAAATAAATACACCGATAATTATCATCAGTAATTTTTTCTTACTGCCGCCGACATCACTATACTGCTCATGCTCAGAGGCAGTTACAAAATTATTGGCACCGTCCGTTGCTTTTTCTGCCTCTTCATTTTTTAAATCTTCAAACATAAATTTAAGGTAAATATTTGCTCTTATTACGTAAATGTTCGGCGTAGCTAGTTGAATAAATAATCTTACTACTCCCAGCTGGAGTGAGAAAGTAGTTATAACTAGTATTTAAGGGGTAAATAGCGGCTTCAATCGCCAAAATACCGGGATTACTAATCGGTCCAGGCGGTAAGTCGCGATATTTATAAGTATTATAAGGGGATTCAATTTTGGTATCAGCTGTACTATACTGAGACTTATTAACTCCTAAAATATAAGCAAGCGTCGCACAAGACTGTAGAGCTTGTCCAACCTCTAGGCGATCCCAAAAAATACCGGCAATAATCCGAGCATCACGATTATCACCATCAGCGTAATTTATTGGTGCTTCTTTTTCCAAAATTGAAGCCATGGTCACAATCTCATAAATTGTTTTACCTTGAGCCTTAATATCGGCCCGCATTTTATCAGTCAACTTTTGATCAAAATTACTCAACATTTTTTCCACCAAATCAGCAGGGCTAGAACTGGCAAAAATACGATAAGTATCGGGATAAAGATAACCTTCCAGTCCGCGATTATCCGGCTTATCATCTAAGAAAGAGAATTCGGCAGAATAATCAACTAAAGGTGGCAAATCATTATTTTTATTATAATCAATTTGTGGGAAACCAACTGCTTCCAAAAATTCTTCACTCTGCCAAAGACCTTGGCGCTCAAAATATTGACTCATATCACGACTATTCCAACCCTCAATTAAACGAACTGATTCTTCCGGGCGTAATTCCATCTTTACCGGCTCTTCTTTTTTAAAGAGAGAATCTAAACGTCCAAAAAATCCTGAATCCGCCGACAAAGACTGTAAAAGACTGCGGCCGAAAATCACACTTAAGAGTAAAGCCGTAGCTAATAAGCTAAGACCGATTAAAAATAGATAGCGTATTATTCTATACATAATTTATTTTCAACTTATTTTTTATTTTTCGCCGCTGCCTCAGCAATCAAAGTAGAACTGGCCCTAATTTTTTTTCCTAAACCATCCACCATCTTAATTTTATATTTTTGACAAACATCATATTCTGGCACATCGCCAATGCTATGGCGGTCTCCTCCATTAGCAAAAATATCCGGCCTCAACTTCGCTAAAGAACGACAAACCGTTTTGTCTCTATCTAAAGACACAAAAACACTATCCACCTCACGTAAAGCGTTGATAATTCGGACTCGATCTCTCAAGCTCATAAAAGGCACGCTCCCTTTTAATTTAACCTGATAGTCATTATTGATAATTACTACTAATTTATCGCCTAACTTCTTGGCTTGTTCAATCACATCAAGATGTCCAACGTGCAGAGGATTAAAATACCCAGAAACAGCCACAACAACTGGCTTTTTTTTCGCTTTAATTTTCGTATTATTTGAGGCCATAAAGATATTTTTATAATCATATTATAGCAAAAAGCGGGGAGTGGGACAATTAAAAAAATAAATTAGATTTAATTCGCAAAAACGAGATCAAAATGACCTCGTTTTATATAAATTCAGTAACTTGAACGATATTACATCATTCCACCCATATCCATACCAGACATACCAGCACCACCATGATTATGAACATCATGTGCTTCCGGCTTATCGGTAATAACGGCTTCAGTTGTCAAAAACATCATTGCAGCCGAAGCAGCGTTCTCTAAAGCAGAGCGCACAACTTTAGTCGGATCAACGATTCCTGCTTTAATCATATCCACAAATTCACCATTAGCCGCATTATAACCTCGTACTTCCTTCGCATTCTTATTCTCTTCAATAATGCGCTGCAAAATTAACGAACCATCGACGCCAGCATTACTAGCAATTTGACGAATTGGCTCTAAAACTGATTGATTAATAATTCTAGCACCAGCCGATAGTAAATTCGGATCTTTTAATTCCTTTTCAAAGCCGGCAAAATCAAGACCATAACAAGCAATTGCCAAAGCCAGACCACCGCCAGGAACAACCCCCTCTTCCACTGCTGCTTTGGTGGCATTTAAAGCATCTTCAATTCGATATTTCTTTTCTTTCATCTCCGTTTCTGTAGCTGCGCCAACTTTAATCACTGCCACACCGCCTGATAACTTAGCCAAACGCTCCTGTAATTTTTCTTGATCAAAATCGGAATCGCTTAATTCTTTTTCTTTACGAATTTGAGCAACACGCTCTTCAATTAATTTTTTATCACCAGCACCATCAATAATCGTGGTACTGTCTTTTGAAGCCACGACACGACGAGCTCGACCTAAATCTTCAATCTCTGCCTTATCTAATTTCAAACCTACTTCTTCAGAAATTACTCTGGCTCCGGTAAGTACGGCGATATCTTCTAACATTGCCTTACGGCGGTCACCAAAACCAGGAGCCTTAATACCTAAAACATTAAAAGTACCCCGAATCTTATTAACCACAAAAGTCGCCAAGGCTTCTCCTTCAATTTCTTCAGCAATAATGACTAAGTCTTTTTTACCGGATTGAGCTAATTTCTCTAAAAACGGTAGAATTTCCTGCAAAGAGGCAATTTTTTTATCAGTAACTAGAATATAGGGATCATTCATTTCCGCTTTCATTGTTTCTGAATTACTAATCATATAAGGAGAGACATAACCCTTATCAAATTGCATCCCTTCTACCACTTCCTTTTCAATCCCGAAAGATTGTCCCTCTTCCACCGTAATTACACCCTCTTTGCCCACACTATTCATAGCTTCGGCAATAATTTTTCCAATCTCTTCATCATTAGCAGAGATTGAACCAACTTGAGCAATCTCTTCTTTAGTGCTAATAATCTTACTCATCTTTTTTAATTCCGCTACAATTTCAGCTACTCGCGCTTCAATGCCGCGACGATTTTCATTTGGATTTACTCCGGCTGCCACTAACTTCAAACCATTATTAATAATTGCTTGTGCTAAAACAGTGGCAGTGGTAGTGCCATCGCCGGCGGCATCATTAGTTCGTGAAGCCACTTCTTTCACAATACTAGCCCCAATATTTTCAAACTTATCTTCTAATTCAATTTCTTTAGCCACAGTAACACCGTCTTTGGTAACAATCGGAGAGCCATAGCTTCGATCAATCACTACATTGCGCCCCTTCGGACCGAGTGTCACCTTCACAGCGTTAGCCAATTGATCAGCACCTCTTTTTAAGGCGAGGCGTGCCTTCTCATCAAAAATTATTTGTTTAGCCATATAATTATGTAATTAATTCTTAAAAAATGTTTATTCAATCACAGCGATGATATCATCCTCACTGAGAATAAGATAATCTTCACCCTCAATTTTAATTTCATCAGGAGAATATTTTTTAAAGACAACTTGATCGCCGACTTTAACACTCATTGAGGATAACTGACCGTTGTCCATTATTTTTCCTGGACCAACAGCAATAATTTCACCTTTTTCTGGTCGCTCTTTATCAGCTGTGCCCGGTAAAACAATGCCTGATTTGGTCATTTCTTCTTGCACCGCCGCTTTAACAATAACATGATTTGAAAGAGGTTTTAGTTTCATAGCGCAGAAAGCTAAAATAATCCAAAAAACATATATTAAAAAATGTTTTAGAAGAATATTTTAGCTAATATTAATAAATAATATTAAATAAATATATTGGCACTCACAATCTGAGAGTGCTAAATCTAAATCTATTTTATAGTTTTTTAAAAATAGTGTCAAGACTAAAAAAGACCTAAAAAATAAATTATTATTTATTAAAATTAATACTAGCTATTAACGGTAAGTCGTTTATATATTAATAATTATTATTTCATTAATTATTAAAATATATAAAAATAAGTTATTAATTTTCTGCTTTGCTTTTTTATCATGATTGCTTCTGAATATATATTTATTAGTACAGGCGTTGAATTATTTCAAAGTCATAGCCTATTAGGCATAATGCCACTCTAGCTAACCTTCCTTTGGGGTTACGGATTTATTGTAATTAAACGAGTCACCCATATATTGGATGGTAAATAATATTATAAAAGATAAATTAACTTAAAAACGAGGCCCTTGCGGTCTCGTTTTGAATATTTAAGTGCTGAGTGCAATATCAATGTCTCCATTTGCAGAATTTTAATTAAAAAAAGGAGCACCGTAATGATGCTCCGTTGGTAGTTACGCGATTTAAAATATTATCGCCTAATATCATATATTTCTTCCACTTTTTTTTCAAAGTAGAACTTAAGCTCGACGGGAATGTCGTCTCTTTCAATAACATCCAAAAAACTCTCTGGTATGTTATCTTTAGTTACGGTGGCAAGAACTTGTTTGATCCTGTTCGTTGCTATGCTATGCAAGCCGTAATTCATAATTCTGAGACGTCCATGACATTGACGCCAATATAGAATCAACTGATTAAAATCATCTGTTCCCGCGGCGATTTCAGTCATTCTTTTTTTAACAAGGCCAGGGACAGCGGGGTTTTTGTAGGTCATAATTCCACAAAAACTTTTAGCATAAGCATAGTTATTGTAGGAAACTAATTTCGGATACTTGTTAATTTTTGATAAGACCTGCTTGATTTGATCGTAAATCATGCCGAACACTTTGTGAGACAATTTAAAATGTTTGTCGGTGTCACACATGTTCCAAAGATGATTACTGTAATCTGTTAAATCTTCAAAGTCATCTTCGTTCTCCAAAAGTTGAAACATTCTTGCTTCTATTAAAGCGATAGATCTCTCCTGTTTTTCCTGAGGGAAGCCAAAACTTTTTTCAAGCTCATCCAGGAGGTCGTCAATGTCCCGAATATCTGTGTAAGCATTTTTTTGAGCTGAGTGTTCCGCTAACACCTTTTCTGCTCTACTAATTTTTTTTACACTTTTTTGACTTGGTTTTTGTTGATTGCTATTCGTACAGGATTGTACTGATATTGCAATTACTATTGTAAAAAAAACAAAGATAGACAATTTAATACATTTTTTCATGTTTATAATATTTATGAGATTAAGGAATAATTTGATTAATTACTAAAGTCGCCTAAAATTACACGAATTTAGTAATTAATCAAATATAAATCTATTTTTTAATGAACTAAGAATTATAACAATATATCAATCTTTTGTCAATACTTTCCTCCAATAGACAATTAGGCTAGAATGAAAGTATAATCTTATTCTTATGACCATTATTCACTCAATTTTACTAGGCCTAATTGAAGGTATTACTGAATTTCTCCCCATATCTTCCACGGCCCACTTAATTATCGCTGCTAAGGCCCTTAAAGTCCCCAGTAGTGACTTTTTAGACAGTTTTCTTATATCCATTCAAGTTGGAGCAATTCTCTCGGTAGCGGTCTTATATGCCAAAACGATTATCAAAAGCCCCAAATTAATTCTAAAGATTGCGGCCGCCTTTATCCCTACCGCTATTATCGGCCTAGCCGCCTATAAATTAGTAAAAGAATATTTATTTGATAGCCTACCTTTAATCGCCTCTACTCTGTTCGTGGGTGGTATTATTATAATTTTATTAGAAAGATATTTTGCCCGCCGTAACTATGATCAGCCAGAAGAAGCAGAAAAAGATTTAAGCAGTCTGAGCTATCGGCAGGCGGCTTATATTGGTATTTTTCAGGCCCTAGCTATTGTACCGGGTGTTTCTCGATCCGCCGCTACAATCATGGGAGGACTATCCATGGGCCTTTCCCGAAAGAATATAGTTGAGTTCTCTTTCTTGCTTGCTTTGCCGACCATGTTCGCCGCCACTGCGCTTGATTTATATAAAACCCCGCCAATCTTAAGTGGCGATGAATTAAATCTCTGGATAATCGGTCTCATTGTTTCATTTATCACCGCCGTTTTAGGTATTAAATTCTTTTTGAAATTTATCAAAAAACATGATTTCCGCATCTTCGGTTGGTATCGTATTATTATTGCCTTACTTATCCTGGCTTTCATTCTATATTTCTAAGATTAATTCTTAAACACAAAAAAGCCCGCTAAGTAGCGGGCTTTTATTTTTATTTAAAAATTATTTTACATTCTTTAACTTGCGCCATTTATGCAAAGCTCGTTCGCGCGCCATTTCTACTTCCAGTCTAGCTGCAACTGCCGATAAGTCATAATCTGTATGGCTTAAGGCATCTGCCTTAGCCTTCTCTGCCTTAGTCTTGGCGGCTACAATTAGATTTTCATCTAAATCTTGAGCTCTTTCTGCTGTATCGGCCAAAATCACCACTTTATCACGCAAAACTTCAATAAAACCACCAGAGACGGAAATTATTTCCATTTCCTGATCTACAGTCTTAATCTCTAAAACTCCTGGAATTAAAATAGAAACCAAGGGGATGTGTTCAGGCAAGATGGTAATTTCTCCATCCTGAGTTGGCACTGTTACCTGTATAATTTCCTTGGATAAAACCGTATTTTCAGGAGTAACAATCTCAAATTTAATTGTTTTTTTATCGGCCATAATAATTATTATTCGGTAATAGAAACTTCTTCAATCCCACCTTTCATATAGAAATCATCTTCGGAACGACCATCATGTAGACCATCAAGAATCTCTTTAAAACCCTTAACAGTATCAGCTAATTTCACATATTTACCAGAACGTCCGGTAAAAGCTTCAGCCACAGAGAAAGGTTGTGATAGGAATTTCTGAATCTTACGAGCACGAGCAACAATCACACGATCTTCGGCTGATAATTCTTCCATGCCTAAAATAGCAATAATATCTTGTAAATCTTTATAGCGCTGTAAAATCATCTGCACCCCACGAGCTACTTCATAATGTTCTTCGCCGACAACTTTAGGATCTAAAATAATAGAAGAAGAATCAAGTGGATCAACGGCCGGATAAATACCTAATTCTGATAAGGAGCGAGATAAAACCACAGTTGAATCAAGGTGTCCGAAAGTGGTGGCTGGAGCGGGGTCAGTTAAGTCATCAGCTGGCACATATACAGCCTGAATAGAAGTAATGGAACCATCTTTAGTGGAAGTAATGCGTTCTTGTAATTCGCCCATTTCCGTGGATAAAGTTGGTTGATAACCTACAGCTGAAGGCATACGTCCTAATAAAGCGGACACCTCAGAACCAGCTTGAGTAAAGCGGAAGATATTATCAACGAAGAATAAAACATCTTGATGTTTTTCATCACGGAAATATTCAGCAATAGATAAACCAGACAAAGCTACACGAGCACGAGCTCCCGGTGGTTCATTCATCTGACCAAAAACCATAGATACCTTATCAAGTACTCCGCTATCTTTCATTTCATGATATAAGTCATTACCTTCACGGGTACGTTCACCAACACCAGCAAAAACAGAATAACCACCATGCTGACTAGCAATATTATGAATAAGCTCCAAAATAACCACCGTCTTACCAACACCAGCGCCACCAAATAAACCAACCTTTCCACCCTTAATAATTGGGCAGATTAAATCAATAACCTTAATACCCGTTTCTAAAATTTCCACGCTGCTTGATTGATCAATAAACTTAGGAGCAGGGCGATGAATATTATATTTCTTTTCTGTTTTTGGAGTTTCACCACCATCAACCGCTTCACCTAAAACATTAAAAATACGACCCAAAGTTTCTTGCCCAACCGGTACGCTAATCTGTTCACCGGTATCTAAAACTTTAGCACCGCGAGTCAGACCATCAGTCGAACCCATAGCTACCGTTCTCACTACGTTAGAACCAACGTGCTGTTCAACTTCTAGAACTAATTTGGCCCCGTTTAATTCAATCTCTAAAGCGTTGTAAATTTCCGGCAGCTTTTCTTCAAAGTAAACATCAACCACCACACCGATGATCTGTTTGACGCTCCCGAAATTAGTTTGTTTGTCAGTCATAAAATTATATATTCAAAATTCAAAATTAAAAATTCAAATATTTAGTCAAGTAAGGCATTAGCGCCAGCGCTAATTTCCGCAATTTCAGCGGTAATACCAGCCTGTCTCGCTTTGTTATAAAATAAAGTTAATTCGCTTACCATTTCCGTGGCCGCTTCCGTTGCTTGGTGCATGGCACTCATACGAGCACTATGTTCAGAGGCATTAGCTTCTAGCAAAGCTTGATAAATCTGCACCTCTAGTAAACGAGGAATGATTTTATCTAAAACTTCTTCTGGACTTGGTTCAAAGATATATTCAAAACCGGAATTAGCGTATAAATGTTTACTACCTTTTTCAGCTATTAGGTCTTTAGTAACGCTGATTTTGGGATCACCGACAATACCTAAAAATTCATCTTCAGTGCTAATATCTACCGGTAACAACTGCTTAACGCGTGGCACTTGCTTGGCGGGACTAACAAAATCGGTATAAGCCGCGACAACTTTATCATATTTAGCACTCAAAAAATCAGCAATGGCCATTTTAATAATTGGTGTAACTTCGGCTGAGTCGGATAAAACATCGCTCTTAGGGAACTCAGCGGCTACAATTTGTTTTTGTGAATAAACCGTCGCTCCCTTTTTACCCACTAAAATAAATTCTACCGGCACATCCGGATGAAGCTTAATAGATTCTTTGGCTTTATTAATAACGGCCGTGTTATAAGCGCCGCACATACCACGATTAGAAGTAATTAAAATAATAGCTGCTTTTTTCGTTTGTGCTCTCTGGGATAACAGAGGGTGACGTAACTCACCATTACCGTTAGCCATGGCCGATAAATGTAGAACAGTTTCCCAGCTTAAATTAGCGTAAGTACGAGTACGTAATACCGCTTCAATTGCTTTTCTCATTTTAGCAGCTGCCACCATCTCCATCGCTCTGGTAATTTTTTTAGTATTGCCAATGGATTTAATGCGCCGTGATATTTCTTTGGTCTTAGCCATAGATAAAAATCTTTAAAGGGATTATCCCTAAGTCTACTTCACTAAATAATCAAGAGTTTCTTTATAATTACTTAAAGCGGTTTTAATCTTCTCTTCAACGTCTGCATCTAATTCTTTCTTTTCTAAGATAGCTTTAGAAGCTTCATTGTTTACATCAAGATATTTATATAAATTTGCTTCAAATTCTCTCACCTTTTCAACTGGAACATCGTCAATATATTTATTAATTAAAGCATAATAAATGATTACCTGCTTATCAACGGATAAAGGCTGATATTGATCTTGTTTCAAAATTTCGTATAAACGCTTGCCTCTTTCCAGTTTACGGCTAGTTTCCTCATCTAAATCAGAACCAAATTGAGCAAAAGCAGCTAACTCTCTAAACTGAGCGGCTTCCAAACGCATCTTTCCGGCCACTTTTTTCATGGCTTTAATTTGAGCAGATGAACCAACGCGAGAAACAGATAAACCAGCATTAACCGCTGGACGATTACCCTTATAGAACATATCTGGTTCTAAAAAGATCTGACCATCGGTAATAGAAATAACATTGGTAGGAATATAAGCAGAAATATCACCGGCCTGAGTTTCGATAATCGGTAAAGCGGTAATAGAACCGCCACCTTCTTCTTTATTTAACTTACAAGCCCTTTCTAATAAACGAGAATGCAGGTAAAAAACGTCACCCGGATAAGCTTCACGTCCTGGTGGGCGACGGAGTAGTAAGGAGATTTCACGATAGGAAACAGCATGCTTGGATAAATCATCATAAATAATTAAAACGTCTTCACCTTTATCAAGAAAATATTCAGCCATCGCACAACCAGCATAAGGAGCGATATAGAGTAAAGCGGCAGGATTGGAAGCTCCAGCTAAAACGATGGTGGTATATTCCATGGCTCCAGCAGCCTCCAATTTACGCACGATATCAGCCACCTTGGATTCTTTCTGACCAATTGCCACATAAATACATTTCATGTTTTGACCCTTCTGATTGATAATTGCATCAATAGCAATAGCAGTTTTACCAATTTGACGATCACCAATAATTAATTCGCGTTGTCCACGTCCAATCGGAATCATGGAATCAATCGCCTTAATACCAGTTTGCACCGGTTCATTTACAGAAGCACGAGTAATAACACCAGGAGCAATTTTTTCTACTGGATAAAACTCTTTTGTGTCTAAAGCGCCTTTGCCATCCATAGCTTCCCCCAAAGGATTAACTACACGACCGACTAAAGCTTCACCAACGGGAACACTTAAAATACGTTTAGTGCAAACAACTTCATCTCCTTCTTTAATGCCATCAAATTCGCCCATGATAATGGCGCCAACTAGATTCTCTTCCAAGTTTAAAGCGACGCCGGCAATTTCACCGTGAGCAGATTTAAAAAGTAAAATTTCGCTCATCATGGCTTCAGTTAAACCAGAAACTAGAGCGATACCGTCGGAAATCTTTAAAACGCGCCCGACGCTGCTTTCTTCAACTTCAGCCTTAAAATCAGCAATCTGACTTTTGATTTGTTCAACGATAAAGTCTTTGGTGTTAGACATATAATTTAATTAGTTAAAAGTTGTTTTTTAAATTTGCGTAAGTTGTTTTGTAAGCTGCCATCAATAACCATGCCATTATAGCGCAAAACAAAACCACCTAGTAATTCAGGAGAAAGGCGGTCACTCAATTTAACCTCTCCTCCACCCAAACGCTTAGCTAAATACTCTGCAATCTTATCTTTAGCTTCTTTGGCTAAAGGACGAGCACTGATTAATTCAGCTTTTATTTCTCCATTTTGAATCTCATATAAACGATCAAGCTCTTCAATAATTGCTTCCGCCTTATTCAGGTCTTGGCGGCGATGTAGAAAAATAATAAATTTAGCAATCAAAGCTTTAGCTTCTGCCTCTGATTTATCCGCTACTAGTTCAAACAGGCTGCGGGCATATTGTCTAACGCTTGCTTTCATAAACTGTTGAATTATTTCTCTAAATTATTGACGATTTTTGAGACAACTTCTTGATCACGCTTATCAGTCATATTTTCAGATAAAAACTGTTGCAAACCAGCCAATACTAAAGATGATACTTCATTTTTCAATTGCGACATGATTGCCTCTTTTTCTGCACTAATCTTGGCTCTTTCTTTTTCAGTAATAGCAGCAATCTCCTCTTCTGCCTTGCCAACAACTGCTTGCTGACGTAAATCAGCTTGTTTCTGAGCATTTTCGATAATAACACTAGCTTCTTGACGGGCCTTAATAAGTAATTGCTTATTTTCTTCTTCAGTCAAAAGTAAGCTTTTGGCGGCAGTATCAGCATCATCTAAACCTTTTTCAATCTTTAAACGTCTTTCTTCCAAAATTTTAAAAACAGGCTTATAGGCAAAACGCCAAAGTACAAATACTAAAACGGCAAAATTTAAAAATTGTGCCAAAAGAATGCGGCCGTCAATGCCAAGAGCTTGAATTAAACCCATATAATAATAATTAAAAAGCAAAATAATCCGCCACTTATTTTAATAAAGGGGCGGACGATTTCTGTTTTTTAAGCAAAAAGGATAATTAAGGTTACAACTAAGGCATAAATAGCGGTTGATTCTGTGATAGCCATAGCTACGAACATTAAAGGAGTGATTTTGCCACTAGCCTCAGGGTTACGGCCAATAGCTTCTAAAGCCTTGGAGGCGGCGATACCTTCACCAATACCAGGACCAATTGCGCCCAAACCGATAGCGAGACCGGCGGCGATGTATTTTGCTGCTTCAACTTCCATACATTTAAAATGATTAATTATAAATTATTTTATTATATTAAATTACTTTGCACTTTCAACTTCTGCTTCAGTGACAGTGGCGGCCATAGAAATAAAGACGAGAGTTAAAACGGCAAACACAAAGGCCTGAACTACAGCTGTAAGTAAGCCTAAAAAAGCAAAAGGTAAGGGTAAGAAAAAGGGGAATAAAAATAACATGACTGCTCCCAAAACTTCACCAGCAAAAATATTACCAAACAAACGAAAAGACAGAGACATAATCTTAGCCACTTCTCCAATTAAATCCATTAAACCTAAAAAGAAATTTAGGGGACTGCTAAAATTTAAAAAACGACCAATATACTTAAAGGGGCCAGTCACATAAATTGCCACAATCTGAGTGATTAAAACCGAGAGCATGGTCATCATAAAGACTAAGCCATAGTCAGCGATAATCGCACGAAATAAAGGAACAACTCCATCAGCGGTTTGAATCGTAACTGCCGCCTGTCCAGGAATAAATGTCATTAAATTGCTAAACAAAACAAAAAAGAAGAGAGTAAAAACTAAAGGAAAAGATCTTCTTGCCACTTTTTTATCACCGACAGTAGTTTCAACAAAATCATAAGCACCGGCCAAAAGCATTTCTACAATATTCTGAATTTTACCTGGACGCATCTTCAAGCTCCTGTTTAGAAAAAAAGTCCCTACCAATAAAAAAACAGAGACCACTATCAGCCAGAAAAATGAATTCGAAATAGCCAGCGAGCCGATATGAAATAGGGTCTCCGGAGCCAAAGAAATATCTAGTCTCATAATTAATTATTGTTTGCAGATAAATCAGAGCCTGTCTTAGAATTTTCTTCTTTTTTACCCTCTACCGGTATGTAGGAAGAAATCATCTGATTAATAATCTTAACTTTTCTAAATAAAAGAATATTACTAGTAATAAAGGCGATAAAAACTGCTACCAGCAGAATCATTGGCTTAGTGCCTAGATATTTATCCAGAAAATAAGCGGGAACACCAAGAAACAGCAAGGGTCCGAAAATAGAAGAAAGACTGTAAGCGGCACTGGAAATAATTATCTGCTTCATCGACGTTTTATCCATATCAATCCTAAATAAATTTATCTAAACCACTTGTTATATACACCTGTTTTTAAAATAAGTCAAGACTGATAAAAATCAGAATCCTGAGGAAAACACGTCTTAAATTTTAAAAAAGCTGCGAGCCGTTTCAGTAGTGGCAGACGCGATCTTTTCAACCGTAGAATTTCTAATTTCTGCGATTCTACCAGCAACATACTGGACTAAAAGAGGCTCATTACGACGGCCTCGATACGGTTCTGGAGTCATATATGGAGAATCTGTTTCAATCATAAACTTATTTAGAGGTATCTTGCGTAAAACATCGTCCCATTGCTTACTAAAAGTAATTAAACCAGTAAAAGAAATGATTAAACCTAAAGAAAAATATTTCCAAGCTAAATCTTCATCGCCAGAGAAGCAATGGATCACCCCCCAGGGACGATCATTAGGAATAAATTCAGCATAAACCTTACGAAAATCTCTTAAAATACTCAATAAATCATCATGAGCTTGACGGCAGTGAATAATCGCAGGTAAATCAAGATGACGAGCCAATAATAATTGTTTTAAAAACACCTCTTGCTGACGTCGCTTAATAGCAGCGACATCTTTCGTTTGATCAAGATGATAATAATCTAAGCCAATCTCACCGATAGCAACAGCCTTTTCAAATTTTGCTAGTTTTTCGTAAGTATCATAGTTAAACTCCTCTGCTCTAGTGGTAAAATTATATTCCCCTTCACCATTTTCATCGTTATTAAAGACAATTTGTTCCTCTAAATGTACTGGATGCAAACCAACAGCGGCATATACACCTTTTTCATAACGATTAGCTTGACTTAAGGCGCGATTAGAGGTTTTAGACTCAGAACCAACCAAAACCATCCAAGTATCATTATCCAAAGCCCGGCGAATTACCCCATCGGCATCGTCTTTAAAATCTTTAAAATTAACATGGGCATGGGTGTCGATAAACATAAAGATGATAAAAAAACGCTGTGAAGGCGTTTTTTTATATTTTAAAGCAAATTATTGTTGAGAAACAGACTCTTCTTCTACAGACTGTGTTAAAACCTATTCTGATGCTTGTTTTAAAGGCTCAGACCCAACTTCAGGTGCTGACTCGACAACGGCCTCAGAATTTACGGGAGCACTCTTTTTAGTATGACAGCAACATTCTTTTTTCAAGCCTAATAATTTCTTAAGCCACTCGCATTTACACATAATTTTATAAATTAATTGTTAAAACTATCTATATTTATAGTAGCATTTAAGGAGAAAAAGTCAATTAAAAACTTATAAATTTAGTTCATTTAGCAAGTCTTTTTGCTTTTTATTTAAATTTTTAGGAATTAATACTTTCACGCGTACAAAGTGGTCGCCTTGACCACGACCATGTAAATGAATGACGCCCTTCCCTTTTAAACGGAAGATTGTTTGTCCTTGAGTGGCTTCGGGTATCTTTAACTTAAAATTACCATGGACAGTATCTACATCAATTGTGTCACCAAGACTTGCCTGAACAATGTTGATTTCTGCTTGAGTATGAATATCATCCCCTTCACGTTTAAAGTGTTGATGGGCATTTATTCTAACACGTAGAAACAAATCGCCACCACTAGTCCCTTTTTCGCCAGCATCACCATAACCGGCCAGACGAATGCTCTCGCCCTGATTAATGCCAGCTGGAATTTTCACTTTAATTGTCTCAACTTCTTTGACGCGACCTTGTCCATGGCAATTATTACAATTAGCACTAGCCTTTTTACCTTCGCCATGACAATCGGGGCACACAACTTGGGTTTGTACAGCTCCTAAAATAGTTCTTTGCACCCGACTAATTCTCCCGCTACCTTTACAGGTAGCGCAAGTAGTAATTTTAGCATCGGGAGCATGTCCGCTACCGTGACAAAACGAACATTTTTTTAAATGAGGAAAACTTATCTCTGTTTCTGTGCCGTGAACCGCATCAAGGAAATCAATACTTAAGCTCATCTCTAAATCTCTGCCTCGTTCCGGTCCCTGTTGAGCTGAAGAAGATCCGCCAAAACCAAAGATATCGCCGAAGCCGCCAAAAATATCACCAAGATCATCCATATTAATATTAACACCGCCATTAAAACCACCAAAACCCTGACCATAAGCCCCACCAGCTTGTCCGTTTTGAAAAGAAGAACCGAATTGATCATATTGTTTGCGTTTTTCCGTATTGCCAAGAACCTGATAAGCTTCATTTATTTCCTTAAATTTTGCCTCATTACCACCCTTGTCGGGATGATGCTCATGTGCTTTTTTACGAAAAGCCGCCTTAATTTCATCGGCGCTGGCATTTTTATCAACACCAAGGTCTTTGTAATAGTCTTTTGACATATATAATAAGTTCTACCTATTTTAATTAATTCACTTACTCAAGCCAACGACCCTCTCTGCTATAGAGAGGGTCGCTAAAAAAATTAATGAATTATTTTTTTTCGTCGGACTTCTCATCAACTTCGCCCTCAACCACAGTATCTTCTTCTTTTTGAGCTTCTTTTGATTCTGTTTCCGCTTCTTTATTGTCCGCACTGGCGTCGGCAGCCTCTGCCCCCGGTTGTTGCTGATACATAGCCGCACCAATTTTCTGAGCAACTGTGTTTACCGCCTCCATACCTTTTTTAATTTCTTCAAAATTATTAGCCTCTTGAGCCTTTTTTAATTCTGCTATTTTTGCTTCTAATTCAGTTTTATCTTCAGCCTTCATCTTATCACCAGACTCTTTAATCATTTTTTCAGAGGTAAAGACAACAGCATCGGATTGATTTTTTATTTCCACTTCTTCTTTTTTCTTCTTATCTTCTTCAGCGTGGACCTCAGCTTCTTTTTGCATTTTCTCGATTTCCTCCTTAGACAGACCAGAAGAAGCAGTAATAGTAATATTCTGCTGTTTATTAGTAGCTTTATCAGTAGCACTCACATTTAAAATCCCATTAGCATCAAGATCAAATTTAACCTCAACTTGAGGTACGCCGCGAGGAGCAGAAGGAATGCCATCAAGAATAAATCTACCTAAAGATTTATTATCAGCCGCCATTGGACGCTCACCCTGAACAACGTGAATCTCCACACTAGTCTGGCCATCGGCTGCAGTTGAAAATACCTGTGACTTAGACGTTGGAATAGTGGTATTGCGCTCGATTAAAGGAGTGGCCACACTACCTAAAGTTTCGATACCTAAAGTTAAAGGAGTAACATCGAGTAATAAAACATCTTTCACATCACCTTGCAAGACACCAGCCTGAACGGCCGCGCCCATTGCTACTACTTCATCAGGATTCACCGTAAGATTTGGCTCT
>JAIPIE010000033.1 GCA_021734825.1 Patescibacteria group bacterium | reverse complement strand
ATATAGAGGGTCTGTTTGCTTAAAAGTAATTAAGTAACCACGGTCTCCCAAAAAACGAGAAGCATATATTCTTTCGCCTGGTGCAATATTTTCTATGGACGATAATAAAGTTAATTGTGGCGACAAAATATAGACGCTAGCTGAAGAGCTATTTGTGTCGGCAAAAGATGAGTTGATTTGACTAATGGTAGTAGCTAAGCGCAGATTACCAGAAGTATCTTCATCAAGAGAAAACTGATTTAAAATTACTCCTGGCACAGATGCCTTAGCTTGATACACAGGCAAAGCACCACTTAAGGCTAACTTATAGATCATAGTTTGCTCCCAATTTTTTGCCTCAGCAGCAAATTTCTTTTGCAAAGAATCGGTTAATTCCACTTCTAAAATTGATAGTTCGTCAGCACTACGACTAGCCAAAAAATTACTATATATTTGCTCTATTTTTTGTTGCTTTTCTCGGTTACTTAAAATAGCAGAGTCTGTTTTATTTATTTTATCTATAATTAAAGTCTCACTATTATTTAACTTAGACGCTAACACTGATTGCATAGCGTCTAAACGCACCGCCTGTTCATCTAGATACTTAGTGTAAGTTAAATAAATGTTTTTGGCTGATACGTAGATACTTTGAGCAGAATTTAAAAGATAGGTTTGAGTCTCGACTGGATCTTTAGCACTAGTTAAATCGAGAGTGTTAATGGAAGTAAAGTTATAGCTGTCATAAGGAGTATCAAAATAATAAACATCAGGAGCGAAGCAGACACTATCATCGCGACAAACATTAGGTAAGATTCTACCATCATCAACTAAACGTGGCACAATACTCTCGCCCACAATATAATCATGATAATTATTTAAAATTAAATATAGATGACTATTAACAATTCTTGAATCAAGATAAGAGCCCTCAAAATCTAAATCTCTAATCTGTTCCGGGGCGGCCGGATCTGTTAGATCAAATACTTTGACAAAGGTATAAGGAGACTGTCGACGAAACTTCTTATAGACACCAGAGTCCATAATTTCTGAATCAGCGCCAATTACTACTAACTTACCCTGGCTTAGGTACAGTTCCGTTGGACGAGAATAGAAACTAAGCTTGGCTAACACCTTTACTTCTGCGTCGCTAGCTTTGATGATAAATAAATCATTGTAGGAAACGGCGTAGATAAAAGTACCGTCTGTTTTAATAATATCCGCCTCATCAACTCCAATGACCTGCAGATTTGTTTGAGAGTAATCATTATTAATCTGCTCACTAAGGTTTGAAGTAAAACTGTCATAGCTAAGAGTAAGTGATTTGTTAGTGTCACGACGATAAGCATCAGGCAAGACCGCCGCCTTAGCCTCCAAAAAAACACGCAATTCATCATAACTACTAAACTTCTTCATTTGACCAGAGTTATTTGATTCTTGACTCACGATCGGCGTCACTGGCGCTTCGATATTATTGTTAGTTTGTTCAACTTTAGGAGCTTTCTCTCGAGAAAGGCTACAAGAACTCAAAAACAAGCTAACAACAGCAAATAAACTTATATAAATTAAGCTTTTTTTCATATATTATTAAAATATTTGTCCTTTTTATCGTCTTACTTCCTTAGATATAATAGTATAAAATCACGCTTTTAACAAACAAAAACTACTCAATTATCACCTTGGTTCCCACAGCCACACGTTCATATACATAGGCTGCCGAATTAACTCCTAAACGAATACAGCCATGAGAAACAGGAATGCCGAGATGATTTTCACCTTCCCTGTAACCATTTGGCCAAACCGGTAATTCATGGATACCAATGCTAGGACTATTTAAACCCAGCCAATAGGGCATCCACAGACCATAAGTTCTTGACCAAGCTTTTTCAATCTTATTTAAAATCTCAAATTCCCCTTTGGGGGTGGGCATACTGGCCTTGCCGGTTGAAACCGAAAAACTTTTCCAAGTAAGATTATTAAGCCGATAATCAAGTTTTTGCTCTTTTAAGTTAAGATGAAGACTAATATCAAGTTTTTCGTTGCCGGCACGGGCAGGATTAAAACCAGCCTCAACTTCTTGACCATCAGTAAATCCGTCGCCATCGGTATCCGCTTGCATAGGATTAGTTCTAAACTTTATCTCCCAAGCATCACTTAAACCATCTTCATCCATGTCACTATCAATCAACTTAACTACCTGTGGATTATGCGGAGAAAAGCCGGTATTGATTTCTTCAAAATCACTATAAGAATCACCATCAGTATCGGCATTATTTGGATCGGTAAAGTAAATCTGCAATTCATCTTGATCGGGTACGGCGTCATAATCTGCATCCGGAAGACCATTAGCCAAAACACTAGGCGATATTAAAAAACATAAGGCAATTATTAAGTTAGATAAAAACAAGTATCTAGTCATAATTATCATTTATTTACGAAAACTAAATTCACAGCCACAGTATCTTTGCAGATATAAGCCTCTTTCCCTGGCCCAATTTAAAGAATTATTAAAACCGTTTTCAGCTTGAAAATCTGCATCCATAAATTTAGGGCCATTATTTTCTTCCAGGTCAAGACAAATTGTACGAATTGACTCGCCGTCTTTATAAGGACTCACCAATAAGCTGGTGCTGAAATAGTGATAATGATTGCGCTTGGCGTAATCAAAGGCCGCTTGCAGACGTTCACGATAACACAACTGACATCTTTGCCCTCTTTCCGCATCGCGCTCGCGATCACGCACCATTTCTCGCCAAGCATCATGTCGATAAGGCACAATCACTAATTTAACGCCAAGAGTTCTGGCTGCTTGCCGAGCTGATTGTAGGCGGCGATTATATTCTTCTTTTGAGGAAAGATTAGGATTATAAAAATACCAAGTTACCCGATATTTAGGTAATAATAAAGTCTGAGTGGAAAAAGAGGCACAAGGAGCACAACAAATATGAAATAATAATTTAGGACGATGATTTTTTTCCCACCAAGAGAAAAAAATAACAATTAAAAGCATTAACGACAATAAAACCAAAAGAGCTATTATTTTACCTCGGCTCTGTAAGATTAAACCACTTAAGCCAAAGACAGCGGCGAAAGCATAGAAAATAAAAACTGTTTTACGAGCCGATAGACCTAAATCAAGTAAACGATGGTGTAAGTGCTGGCGATCAGCTAAGCGAAAAGGGTTCTTCCCTTTCATAAGTCGACGCAGTATTGTCCAAACTACATCTAATATTGGTAAACCCATAATAAGAAGAGCAATCGCGATCTTGGCTCCAGAAATAATAGCTAAGACACCTAAAACATAACCTATAAGTAATGAGCCCCCCTCACCCAAATAAATTTTGGCTGGCTTAAAATTGAAAACTAAAAAACCAAGACAAGCGGCCGCAAAAATCCAAGCAGCTATAGCAATATCTGGCTGAAAATATTGGACACTAGAAGTAAACAAAAAAATAACAACTGATCCAATAACACCTAAACCACTCACTAATCCGTCCACTCCATCCAAAAGCTTAGTGGTGTACATCATGCCCAAGAGCCAGAAAATAATTAGTAGAGCGCTAATTAAGGCAGGCACGGCAATAATACCGCCGAAAGGATTAGATAATTTTTCGATACCCACACCACCTATAATCGGAGCGATCGCCGCTAAAAGCGGGAAGATAAACTGTTTTTTAGCAGAAAGATTATATTTATCGTCCAAAAAGCCGCCAATCATTAAAATTAAAGCTCCAACTCCGAAACCAAGCCAATGTCTCAATTCTAGATTTCCAGAAGTTAAAACGACTCGAACAAGAAATAAGCCCGTAAAGAATGCAAAAAATATGGCGATTCCGCCCAAAAGTGGCATTGGCCGACTTTGTAATTTCTTCACACCATCCGGATGATCTAGAATGTGCAAATAGCTAGCCAATCTTTTCACGGCCACGGTCAGCAGTGCAGATAGTGCGAATATTGAGATAAAAACTAGATAATACTGAGTCATAATTAAATTAATTTACTTGACAATCAGGGCAATAAAAGATATATTAAATTCTATGTTTCATTAAAAAATAATCGCATGAAGAAAAAAGCAGAGGAACGATTAGTGCCGTTCTTCAAACTACCAGAAACTGAGTTGCAAAATATCATCAAACAATTATCGCCCCAAGAAATAGGCGAGATCAGACAACTCAGTAAAATCAAAAAACAAGAATTGTCTACAGAAATTGCGGAACAGAAACAATTCGCAACAGGACGCTCGCTAGAGCTGCTCGAAAAGCGAGGTCAATTGCTGACTCAAAAAATAGCACAGATTGAAAAAGCTTTTGACAAGGTCTTCAATGAAAGAAAACAAGAAAAACAAAAAAAATCAACAAAGAAGGAGACTTCCTCAAATTAAAGTCTTAAAGCATTAGATCCTGACAATTGCGTCAGGATTTTTTATTATCAAATTACAATTCCCTACCTTTTAAAACACTGATTTCCGCATTTGGACCGATTACAACAGTATCTCTTCGCTTTAATTCTCCTGATAATATTTTATTAGCCACTTTATCTTCAACTCTTTCTTGCAATAAACGTCTTAAGGGGCGAGCGCCGAACTTAGGGTCATAACCAGCCAAAGCTAATTTTTGCACTCCCTGTCGATCGGCTTTTAGGTCAAGTCCTTTTTTCAATAATCTTTTTTTAATACCTTTAAGCATTAAGGTGGCAATAGAAAATATATTCTCTTTAGTTAACGGCTTAAAAACAATAATACCATCAAAACGATTAATGAGTTCTGGGCGCATGAATTTGTTTAATTGATTATCAATTAATTCTTGCTTAACTAAGTTTAAATCCGTGTCCTTTTTAATTTGTTCTTGAATGTAGAGAGCGCCGATATTGGAAGTAGCGATAATAATTGATTCGGTAAAACTAATTGTCCGCCCCTGCCCGTCTGTTAAACGACCGTCGTCAAGCAACTGCAAGAAAAGATTCAGAATATCAGGATGAGCCTTTTCAATTTCATCCAACAAAATTAAAGAAAATGGTTTTTTGCGTACCGCCTCCGTTAAATAACCAAGGGTATTGTCAACATCGCCAATCATTTTTCTAATACTATCAGCATATTGATATTCACTCATATCAAGACGAATCATATAGTCTTCATCGCCAAAATATACTTCTGATACTGTTTTAGCTAACTCCGTTTTACCAACACCAGTAGGTCCAAGAAAAAGAAAGCTAGCGATTGGGCGCTTAGCATCTTTGAGCTCGGCCCGAGCGCGACGTAAGCTGGCAGAGACGGCCATTACTGCCTCTTCTTGTCCGACCATGCGCTGATGAATATTATCTTCAAGAGATAAAAGTTTATGACTTTCGCTTTCAGTAAGTTTTTGAGCAGGAATGCCCGTCATTTCACTAATAGCTTCAGCCACCTGATCCTTAGAACAAAGAGCATGCTTAGGATTGCGACGCCCTGCCTTAGCGCTAGCTGTCACCGCCTTCTGTAACAAATCCAAAGCCTTAGCAGGCATGAACTTGTCGTGTAAATAACGATCCGATAAAACTACTGCTTGCTCGATAGCATTATAAGTAATAAAAACTCGATATTTATTTTCCAATAAACCAACTTTGCTTTCCAACATCTGGATGGCTTGATTAATATTTGGTTCCTTAATACCAATAGTGGTCATTGCCTGCCCTAAGGCCGTTTTTTCTATAACTCTATTATAATTATCAGTGGTAATGGTAGCCAGACAAGCGATGCGATTGCGAGATAAAGATTCTGATAATACCTCAGATAAATCAAGACTATCTTGACCACCAGCACTAATACCAACCAAATTTTCAATATTAGCAATGTGCAAAATAATATTTTTGGAACGTGCCGCCTCATTAATACAGGACAAAAGCCGGGCCTCTGCTTCTGAGGCAGCTGCGCCACTGACAAGACGAGACACATCTATTTCTACTAAACGTTTATCTTGTAAAAATTTAGGAACTTGTTCTGATACCATTAATTGGGCAATACCGTTGATAATCATAGTTTTGCCTGTGCCAGAAGCGCCAACTAAAAGCACGCCGCCCTGTCCGCTTTCAATAGTTTCAAAAATTGAATTTATTTCTGCCTGGCGACCAACACATAATTCTAGGCGTCCGTACTTGGCTGCCAGAGTCAAATCATGAGAAAAATGATCCAAAGTTGGCGTGGCGACTGCTGTATAAGCCCTATCCATGCCACTCCCCGGTTTTAAAATGGCGGAACGACGATATGACTGATAATTAAGAACAAGCTGGCGATTAATGTGCAACCACTCACAAACATTATTAATTTTATCAGCGTCAACTTCTAAGTCATATAATATTTCCGCTAAAATCGGACTCCTTTGATAACAAAAAGTTAAAGCATTAAGTGGATCAACGCTTTCCTGTTTACGCTTAACTGCGTCCACAAAGGCTAAGACTAAAACTTCACGTAACTCTGAAGACAGTTCTGGCCGCTGTTTTAAAACTTTTAAGCCCAATAAATGTCTTTCGATTTTATTTACTAGAGCGCCAGCGTCTACGTTTAAACGCACAAATACATTTTGTACCTGATTGTCTGTCAAAAGAGCGCGGAAAAAATGCATAATCGATACTTCTGCCTGATTAAGTTTACTAGACAGCAAAAAAGCATCGGTTAAAACCTTTTCCATGCTCTCACTACTTCCACCAGCAGCATTATATTCACTTTCCTCTCTCTTATCGTCTTCTGACCAAGAACGAATATTAATTTTTTTTTCAGCCGCTTTTTCTTCACTACGTCGATATATGAAAAAGAGATCAAACCAAGTGGAAATTAAAAAAACTAAAATTAAAGGATTCTTATTTTCCCAGAAGAATAATAGCTTCAGCGGTTTCAGCGATAACTCCTGCCAATGCAAAACCAACCAAGCGGCTAACGCCAGCCAGCCTACAAATATTATCAACACCACAATTAAACGTAATATTTTATCAACAGCGTGCTGAAGTTTATGTAAAGCAATAGCCGATCTACTTAAAGAATGTCGCCAAAAAATCAAGTACCCACGCCACCAGGCGATTGGTCCCTTCTCACTATTATTTTCAAATTCTAATTCTATCGGCGTTTCCATAAAACTAAATTACTAAAAATTGATAGGCGGTCGCAATTACAATTGCCAACGGCAAAGCGAGCCAAATCAGCATTAAAACCAAGCCAATAACTATCCAAAATATCATAGCTAGACCGCGAAAAATAATTTGAACACAACGAACTAAAAAACTGATAAGGCGCCCAGCGAAATCTCTTTGTCCGTACATAGGCACAAATATATTCTTAACCCAAACCCATAAACCAAGGGCTCTTTGTTCACTGCGCCAAAAAGAAACGATTCTTGAAGTAAAACGCAAAAACCCCAAACTGTACCACCAGATAGGGAAGAAAATAATGGTCCAAAGAAATTGTATAAGCACCTGAAAACTAGAAATTAAGAAATGTGACTTTAACATATAATTATTTTAATTATAGCATTAAAAAGCCCCTTCCGACAAATAAAAAATACCCCTTCATTGAGAATAGGGGGTATTTTTTATTAGTTGAAATTTTGAACTTCTGACTTATTTCACTAAGCCGGCGAAACTACCAACGGGAATCTTGTTAATATCAACGTTACTAATACCCAAACTTAAAGCGCGCATAATCGACAAGGCTTCAACTGGCCGACCTAAATAATAACGACGCTTGGAATCTGGATTTATATACCAAGCTTCACCGTTTTCTTCTACTTGAATAAATATTCTGCCTAATTGCTTATTAGTGAACTTTGTATCAAGGACAACCTTGCCCTTGGTTAAGGGGTCGTAGCCACTCATTACTTCTTCATAGTCGGAAAAGCCATCGCCGTCACTATCTGTTTTCTGCCAGTCTGTTAGCAGGCCCTTCTCAAGTCTATCACTTAAACCGTCTTTATCCGTGTCTATATCTAAACTCAGACTATCCTTAATTAAGTCAACAGGAATCTTGCTTAAATCTTTATTACTAATACCATCCCCTAGAAGACGCATCACTTGGAAAGCATTAGTCGGGCGACCGAGATAATATTTCTTACCATCGCTTGGGCGTACATACCAAGCCCTTCCCTTATCTTCAACTTGCAAAACAATTTTACCTAACACCGAATTAACTAATTTTGTGTCAGTTTTAGTAAAATCTTGTCTAGCTTTTTCGATAACATCAATTGCTTCAGGATCAAAAGGTGATGATGAAGATGGAACGGGCGTAACCTCTTCTTCTCCGCTACCAGTATCATCAATCGGCACTGAGACGCAAGATCTGGTTAAAGATAACTGTTGTTCCGTTGTTAGAGTGCAATTTAAAGGCGAGGGGCTAATAATTTGTCTAATTTGCAAACTATTAGTACAAGTACTCCACTCACTATATTCAATGGAAGAACAATAATTAATAGAACCGCCACCACCACCGCCACCACCGGAAGCAATATACCAGGTAAAGCCAACTGAACTGGTGGCAATATTTCCGGCGCGATCGTTAACGGTTAGTAAAGACTGATAATCTCCATTGGCATTAGCTGATAAAGATGGCTCAAGCACATTGGCATCGGAAAAGAAAAGGGTTCCTCCAGAAGCGACCGATGTAACCGTCCAAGCGTATGTCAATTGGCTGGCATTATCGATATTATCCGTAGAGCTAGCAACAACAGCCGTAGCCGTACTAATAGTTCCTAAATTTTGATTACTAATAGTTACCGAAGGGTTTTCGGTGTCAATCGTGAAAACGGTACCGGTAGCGACTGTTTGATTAGAATATATATCAACAGCCGTTAAGCGCACTAGGGATTCGATTGAGTTTTCATTTGGAACTAACCATTCAGTACTAGTCGCGGCAGCATTAATATTTGTATCTATATTCAACCAAGAGCCACCATTATCGAGCGAATACTCAGCCTCAAAATGATCTAAATTACCAGATGAGGGGCTGGTCCAAACTATTGTGCTTGTAGCTGCCTTTAAATAATCACCGCTACTAGGACTGGTTACAGAAAATGCATCTGGATTGCCATCCCAAATAAAACTGACGGAACTAGTGGCAAAATTACCCACATTATCAGTAACCGTTAATAAAGCGACATAACTACCACTAATATCAGCCGCTAAAGTAGGGTCGGCAATATTAGCACTAGCTACAAAGAATATATTGCCTGATCCCGATTCTTTTGTCCAAGCATAAGTAGCAACACCTGAGATATCATCAGTTGCTGACGCACCAGAGACGGTAGCGGAATCAATAGTACCTAAGTCGGGGGTGACAATAGTAATAACTGGTGGAGTGACATCAATATTTAGAGCATTGGCACTAGCTTGGTAGCTAGTATTGCCAGCGGTATCA
>JAIPIE010000032.1 GCA_021734825.1 Patescibacteria group bacterium | reverse complement strand
TTTAAGACTTGAGCTCTCCACCAAACAAGAAAGACGCCGGCTTCTTGAAAGTCAAAGCCGGCAATCATTAATTGAAATCCAAGATATTCAGAGTAAGCTAGCCAAAAGCCAAGTAAAATTTAACGCTGATAAAATTAAGCAAGAACAAGCAGAAATCAATCAACAGATTACACTTTTAGAAGAAGAAATTGATGAGGCGTTGAGGGCTAGTAAAGCTGAGCACCTAATAAGCAAGCGTCAAGAATTAATTAATGAACTAAATGAATGTCGTTTAAATATTAATTCTCGTCGTGATAAAATTAAATTATACAGTGACCAACAACAACAAAATTTAAAAGAAATCAGGGATATTCAGGAAAAAATTGCCAAAAGTCAGGTAAAGTTTGACGCTGTGAAAATAAAAGAAACAAAAGATGAATTAAATAAAAAATTGGCCACCTTAGATAATAATATTAATAAGTGGCAGGTAGAATTAGGTCAATATAATCAAGGGAAAGAAGAGGAAAAACGACAATTATTTGCCTATCAATCACAAATTCAAACCTTACAATCAGAGTTAAATCAGCTTTCCGCTAATGCCAATGATTTAAAAATTGAGGCTGCTCGTCAAGAAACAAGGCTGGAAGACTTGGAGAACAACATCAAAGACGAAGAGCTGGAGCTGGAAAATATCAAGGATTATAAACATGAAGAAATGGAAGAAATAGAAGATGATCGTCTTCGTAAACGCATCAATGAACTAAAAAATCAACTAGAAATGATTGGCGGTATTGATCCAGAAACGGAAAAAGAATTTACTGAAACAAATGAGCGCTATCAGTTTCTTGTTAAACAAACAGATGATCTTAGCGCCGCTATTCAGTCCTTAGATCGTGTTATTAGTGAACTAGACGTAAACATTAAAGAGCGTTTTGAGAAAGAATTTAAAATTATTTCTGAAAAATTTAGTGAATATTTCAAAATCTTGTTTAACGGTGGCAGCGCTAAGATGTTTAAATTAGAAGGAGAGGATAACACCAAAGAGACTGAAGCAGCAGGGCTTGATTCAGAATCAAAAGAGGACGAAAGATATAAGCGTCTGAAACAGCTTAAAAAACATAGTAATTCTGGCGTTAATGGTATTGAAATTCAAGCCACTCCTCCCGGTAAAAAAATCCAGGCTATTTCTATGTTGTCCGGTGGCGAAAGAGCTTTAACAGCCATTGCTTTAATTTGTGCTATTATTAGTGCCAATCCTTCTCCTTTTGTATTATTAGATGAAGTTGACGCCGCTCTTGATGAATCAAATTCTGAGCGCCTTGCTCAAATTCTTGATGATCTTTCCACAAAAACTCAGTTCATCAGCATTACTCATAATCGCGCTTTAATGAAAAGGGCCAGCATTATCTATGGCGTCACCATGAAAGCTGATGGGGTCAGTCAATTACTGAGTATTCACTTAGATGAAATGGGGGATTTCCAAAACTAATGGTTAAATAAATTTTATCTGCTATTTTCTATAATAAAATCACTTATACTAAGTGATTTTTTTATGTCTAAAAAAATATTAACAGCTGCCATCTCTGGACTAAGGGCAGAAATCGTTCAAGTTGAAGGTGATAGCGGTAGTGGCGAGTTTGGACAAATTGCTATCGTTGGTTTACCCGACACTGCTATTAGCGAAGCTCGTGAAAGAGTAAAAAGTGCTCTTAAAAATTGCGGGCGCTCTTATCCACGAAGAAAAATTACTATCAATCTCGCTCCGGCTCACTTAAAAAAACGTGGCAGTGCTTATGATTTACCCATTGCTCTTTGTATTTTAAATTTAAACAATAATTTTAGCTTTGATTTTGAGCATTCCTTTTTTTGTGGAGAACTAGCTCTAGACGGTGAGATAAGACCACTAAAATCCGTTCTGCCTCTTGTTATTGCCGCTAAACAATCTGGCCTTAAAGCAATTTTTGTTCCTTTAGCTAATGCAGCTGAAGCCGCCTTAGTCTCGGAAATTGATATTTACCCTGTTATCTCCTTATCTCAAACCATTCAACTGTTAGAAAATAAATACAAAATTAATAAATACCACCCAAGCAGCAAAAATCTTAATCAAACGTTAGCTAACCCGCTAGCACAAATTAAAGGGCAGGCTCAAGCTAAAAGAGCTCTAACAATCGCTGCTGCCGGTGGACACAACCTTTTAATGATTGGCCCACCTGGTAGCGGTAAGAGTTTATTAGCTCAGGCCTTAGCTGATATTATGCCTGACCTAAGAACACAAGAACAATTAGAGGTTGCTCAAATATACAGCGTGGCGGGCGAATTTCATCAGATACAAAATAAACTACATCGGCCACCTTTTCGAGCACCTCATCACAACGCCTCTTTAGCCTCAATGCTTGGTGGAGGACGCGGTCCTAAACCGGGAGAAATCACCCTAGCTCATCGTGGCGCTCTTTTTTTAGACGAATTACCGGAATTTCCTCGTGTAATCTTAGACAGCTTACGCCAACCCCTAGAACAGCGACAAATATTGATTAGCCGCGCTGAACAACACTTATATTATCCAGCAAATTTTCTCTTAATTGCCGCTATGAATCCTTGTCCTTGTGGTTATTTTGGTGACACCGCTCAAGAATGTCATTGTAGCGCTAGTAGTGTACAAAAATACCAGCAAAAAATCTCTGGACCAATTAAAGATCGTTTTGACTTACAACTAAACGTGCCCCGTCTAAAAGCAAGCGAATTAAAAAATTTACCTAATAATAATATAGAATCTCCATTAAATTTAATTGCTGCAGCTCAAAATAAACAGTATCAACGTCAGAAAGCAAATAATGCCTCAGTTTCTATAAATTATATTCGTTATTGGCAAAAAACAAATAAAGAGGCAGAAAAGTTTGCCCTAGAAGCCGCTACTAGCTTTAATTTATCAGCCCGAGCCTACGATCGTCTTTTTAGAATTGGCCGAAGTATTGCTGATTTAGAAAATAAGCCAACAATTGAAAGTATTCATATTGCCGAAGCTTTAAGTTATCGTTTTTTATAAAAAATAATAATTAACCTGAACTTCTTAAGATTTACTTTATCCCTGTTTTTTTGTTATAATAACAATAATTGGCTCTTATCTTAAATGAGTAAAATATTTTAGAAAAATACCCTTTATGTATAAAAAAATCATTTATCTTTTTTTGTTAAGCATTTTCATTTTGGGCTCCGGTTTTGGTTGTAAAACAACAAATAAGCAAGCCGCTGAAGCGATGCAACCGATTACCTTAAATTATTGGCGCGTCTTTGATGGACCCGATGCTTTTAGTGATATTATTGCTGATTATAAAATTATTCACCCCAACATTAATATTAACTACCGTAAGTTACGCTACGAAGAGTATGAGACCGAGTTACTAAACGCCTTAGCTGAAGATCGTGGTCCAGATATTTTATCTATTCACAATACTTGGTTAAAAAAATATCAGAATAAATTAAGTCCTATGCCGGCCACCATTACCATGGCCTATCAAGAAGAACAAGGTTCAATTAAAAAAGAAGTTATTACTGTTTTGAGAACCTATCGCAGTCCTAACTTAAAAGATTTGCGCGATAACTTCGTTGATACGGTTTTTGATGATGTTGTTTTAGACTCAAGTCAAATTTACGGACTACCTTTATCGGTTGATACTTTAGCTTTATATTATAATAGAGATTTATTTAATAACGCCGGCATCACCCAAGCGCCTTTGTATTGGAATAAAGAATTCCAACAAAATGTAAAAAAACTAACTAAACAGGACTCAGTCCAAGGTATTACGCAGGCAGGAATCGCGCTAGGGGGAGATGTTAATATCGAAAGATATAGTGATATTTTGGCGGCCTTAATGATGCAAAATGGAGCCACTATGATAAACGGCAAACAAGTTTTATTCAACGCTGTTCCCATTGCTACTAAAGACACAAATTATAATCCTGGACTTGAAGCTTTACGTTTTTATATTGATTTTGCTAACCCTGGCAAGGAGGTCTACTCCTGGAATGAAGACCTGCCTAATTCTCTAAACATGTTTATTAATGGTAAGTTAGCGATGATGTTTGCCTACTCTTACACTTTGGCTGACATTAAGGCAAGTGCACCAAAGTTAAATTTTTCTATTAGTAAACTCCCTCAAATTGAAGGAAGTCCGGTTGAAGTGAACTTTGCTAACTACTGGGTAGAGAGTGTTTCCAAAAAAAGTACACACCAAAATGAAGCTTGGGATTTTATTATTTTCGCCACCAAAGAAACTGAGGCTAAAAAATATTTAGAAAAAACTAATAAACCTACCGCCTTAAGATCCTTGGTGTCAGAGCAAAGAAACGATATTAATATTGGTGTGTTTGCCGACCAAGTCTTAACTGCTAAAAGCTGGTACAGGGGCATGGATGTGGTTGCTGCGGAAACCGCTATTGGCGAAATGATTCGCAAAGCCAGAGAAGGAAGTGAAAAAATATTAGACGTTTTAAATACTGGAGCCGCTAAAGTTCAACAAACCTTAAATTAATTATATGTCCAAAAAAATCATGACTTACCTGGGGGCTCTATTTATAGGCGCTTTTATCTTGCTCGCGCCCCTCAGCTTACAAGCAGCTCTGGTTGATACAAGCACTCTTGATACTACTGAAGGGAGACCTCCTCAATGTGTAAGTAAATATGACTGTGGTAATTACGACGTTAACGATATGCTTATGCTAGCCGTTACGGCCGCTAAGTGGATTCTGGGCATTGTTGGCTCTTTAACTTTATTGATGTTTATCTACGGCGGTTTTCTCTTTCTTGTCTCCTCTGGTAGCAACGAACAAATCACTAAAGCCAAGGGCGTATTAATAGCGGCCGTCATTGGCTTGGCTATAGTTTTTAGTAGTTATTTAATTATTAAATTTATTCTTGGCTCAATGGGCATAGACTGGAATGGCAATATACTCACTATAGCTCAACGGACATCAATCTTATTTATTTCTTAAACCTCACGTAAATGACCGGATTTACTCTTAAGGCCCTGGGGACTGAGCAAAAATCAGGAGAGAATCTAAAGACAGCTAGATTAAAAAAAAGAATGCCTTTAGAGGAGGTTGCGAAAAAATTAAAAATTCGCTTAGAATATTTAGCTGCCCTAGAACAAGAAGAATACGGACAGCTCCCCTCAGGTCTATATGGTCGTAAATTTTTAAAAGAATACTGTCGTTTTTTAAATTTGGATTATAAAAAAGTATTAACTTTAACACCTTTAAATGAAGAAACTACAGATGAAAATCCTTTTTCTAAAAAGATTCTACGCAAACACAATTTTTTGATGTTTCCTAAGCTGATTCGTAATCTTATTTTCATCATTTTATTTCTAACCTGCATTCTTTATTTGCTTGTATATTTCCGACGTTTAATTTCTCCACCAAATTTAAGTGTAGAATATCCAGACAAAAATCTGGTTACCACCGAACTTATTTTACAAGTTAGAGGCAAAAGCGATCCAGAAACAGAAATAAGCATAAATAATACTAGCATCATGAGCGCCCAAGATGGTAGCTTTTCTCAAGAGATAAAACTTAAACAAGGCTTAAATAAACTAACGATTAGCGCTAAAAAGAAATACGGACAAGAAAATATTATACAGCGTCAAATCCTAGTTGAAGAAAACTATGAATAAGCCCAATAAAACAGTTCTATTTGACATTAATAGAATTTTGAATAAAATAACAATAGGAGAAGGGCAAAAAATTGCCGAACTTGGTTGTGGTAATTTTGGCTACTTTGTTTTTCCGGTTGCCCACCTAGTTGGATCAAAAGGAAAACTATATGCTGTTGATATTTTAAAAGCCACCCTTGAAGATATTAAAAAAAGGGCTATGCTGGAGAATATTCAACAGATTGAAACAATTTGGAGCAATTTAGAAATTTTCAAAGGCACTAAGATTGAAAGCACTAGTCTTGATCACGCCCTTTTAATCAATATTCTTCATCAATCTAACAAAAAGGTAGAGATTTTAAGAGAATCGGTGCGCATGCTGAAAACGGGCGGCCGTTTATTAATAGTGGAGTGGAAAAATATTGCCAGTCCTATTGGCCCAGATAGCAGTAAGCGTGTTAATAAAAACAACTTAAAGGAGGCTGCCCCCAAACTTGGTTTAATATTAGAATCCGAATTTGAAGTCGGCCCATATCACTACGGTTTAATATTTCATAAATCATAAAAAATTATGCAAAATTTATTGACTTGGCATTATTGGTTTAATTTACGCCCAGAACCATTTCTGCCTCACATCACTCAAGCTTTTTTTGTTTTTTTAATTATTCTCTTGATCTTAACTATTTTCTCCGTAATTAAACAAGGACGAAAAAGTTTATACCGCCATTTTTGGAAACAATTCTATATGTTTAGTTTAAGTAACCTAGTAATTGGAGTAATTCTTTTTTTCTTTAATTATGAAAGTGCTGCCTTTTTGTCTTCGCGCTTCTGGCTAGGCTTATGGATCATCATCATGCTGATGTGGTTATGGCCAATGATAAAAAGCTTACGGCTTGTCCCGGTTAACAAAAAACAATTCGAAAAAGAACAAGAATTCAAAAAATACATACCTTAAAAAAATCCCTCCGTTTCGGGGGGATTTTTTTATGAAAAAGTTATAAATTATAGGCTATGAATTATAGACAAGAACTTGGGCGCAAAGGCGAGCGCCTAGCTATAAATTTTTTAAAAGCGGAGGGCTGGCAGATTAAAGCTCATAATTATCGTATCGGTCACAAAGAAATAGATATTATTGCCTCAAAAAATAATATTTTATCACTATTTGAAATAAAGACCATCATGAATAACAATAAGCACGATATTATCAGTCTCTCGCAACAAAAAACTCTTCGTCAGGCTCATTTAGCTTTTTGTCATTATTATCAAATCGAGCCAGCGCTCGTTTCCTATGCCTTAATTGTTGTTAGCTACAAAAATAAACTCGCCAACCTTCAATATTACCCTTCTTTTCTATAACTTGTCTTTATTGTCTAGCGAACATAACACTTAAATCGTCTTGAAAAATTAAGCGCCACTCCTTAGAAGATAATAAATACTCTTTCAGATGATCAGTTCGTACCAACTCTTCATCCTTAACATTAAGTAATATTTGTAAACATGAATTTAAAGATAAGACTTTTTGGTTTTTCTTAATTAAAACTAAATCGACTTGATGTTCATTCAGCATTTTCTCAGCATTTTCTTTTGATTTTCTAAACTCTAAATATTCCTCTAAAATGCTGTGTTCTTTGTAGGCGACTTGAGGCATGCGCCCATCTATAAATATTTGTTTTTCTGGATAGGCCCACAGTAAATAACCGCCCCAATTATACTCACTAAACATGCGGCTTCTTTCTGTTTCTGGGTGATTTTTAAGATATTCCGCTGCCATGCAAGGATATTGAATATTACAAAAATCATCAATAACTTTTTGCTTTAAGGGTAGATAAATCAATATAAACAAGAAAGAAAAAAATATTGAAATAGTAAGGAAAGATAAAAGAATAACCTTAATTTGTACCGAAAAACTCTGCCAAAAAGATTTAAATATTTCTTGATAGAACAAAATCACTAAGGGTAAAGAAATAAATACAAATAGAGGAAAGTGTCGACGAGAGCGCCAAGCTAATATAAAAAATAAAAGAAATAAACCAAGATCCCAAAGCTTAATCTTCATTAACTGTTGTCGCTCGAACCAAAACCAGAGCAAGGCGCCAGTCGCACTTAATGATAAATATATTAATTGTGGATAATGCCAAGGCAGAGAATGTTGTCCTTGCCACTCGCTAATATAAGGCATGTAAAACGTATTGCTGTACCCGCTTAAAAACCCATACAAAGTTGCGCCATAAGGATTAATCAAGCTTGCTACCACGGATAGCAATAACACGACCAAAATTCTATTTTTATCCTTTATTTTTAATAAGGACAAAGAAAAGTTGCGTAAAAACTTAATTTTTATCAAAAATGGAGATACATATAAATAGCAGGAATAAGCGCTTAATAAAGCTAAGCCCAATATAAAACTAGCGTGAACATTAGCCCAAAGTAGAAATAATAACGGAATATAATATATGACTTTTTTATTTTTTGGATAATTATCAATTATGCTTAATAAGATAATTAAGCCTAATAGGCCAAACTCCTGTACCCGAATTCCCAAGTGAGGCTGACTGGCCCAAAGGCCAATAAATAAAAAAATAAAGCTTAAATATCTATTAAATAAAGACTTGCCTAGAAATTTGTAGGCGCGCCGCCAAGCTAAATAAAAAGCCAATAAAATTACCAGTAAAAAAATCAAATGCAGCCCTAAAGAAGTAAAATTATTATAAATTTTGGCCATTACTAAATTTAAAAGCCATTCATGATCAACCCAGGGCTGATTAACTAGAGTATAGTTATAATTATTAACACTAGAAACTGACCAGTTACTAATAATATCTTGACCAGCGCGAAGATGCCAGCCTAAGTCAAGGTCAGAGTAAGAAAAAGAGTTTTTTAACAAAAAAACAGACAAAAGCCAAAAGGCTAAGACTGGTAAAATATAGAGTAACAATTTCAGTATTTTAGAGCTCATATGGGCATTTTAACACAACTATTATTATTTGTCTTATGCTTAATATTGTGCTAAAATAAAAGCATCATTTTAATTATCAATAACTAGAAAGGTGGTGAATTATGAATAAAAAAATCTTAAAGCACTTAGTAGTTTTTGCGATGTTATCTCTCTTAGCCTTACCAATGGTAACAATGGCTCAGAATATTGACGTTGGCATGAATGAAATCACCGATGGCTTCAACGGAGAAGGTTTAAGTGACACTGATCCTCGTATCATCGTTGCTAGAATCATCAACGTAGCTATGCTTTTCTTAGGCATCATCGCTGTAGTTATTATTTTACTTGCTGGCTTCAAATGGATGACAGCTGCTGGTAATGAAGATAAAGTTGGTGAAGCTAAAAAGTTAATGGGAGCTGGTGTAATCGGTTTAGTTATCGTGTTATCCGCTTGGGGTATCGCAACCTTCTTACTCACTAGATTGATTAATGCTACTGGTGCCTAAACGTTTTTAGAATCGATTTTGAAAACGCACAGCCCTTGGTTTTTCCAAGGGCCAGCGCCCTGGAAATCAATATGATTGGTTTTCAGGGCCCTGAAATAATTTCTTAGAAAAAATATATGCTATTTAGCAAATCTGCAAAATTTCTTACTATTTTACTACTGACAAGCCTCTTTATTGCTGGCTTTTTTACTGTCGCCCTTGCCGTTGAAGACCAAAGCTATGGGCTTAATGCTAGTGCGAACAATGTTGACGCCTTCAAAGCTCAAGTGGCAACTCCCGACAATAACTTTTTAAGTACTAAAA
>JAIPIE010000031.1 GCA_021734825.1 Patescibacteria group bacterium | reverse complement strand
ATCTTAATCTCTCTTCTAGAGGATTATTTGGTAGTTTAGTACACATATGGCCGTATTTTGGCATATTGGTGGGAAAACCGCCATATGTGTGTGCACATTACCTAAAATTATTGACAAATTTATTTTAATATTATATAAAAATAGGAATCCTTAAAACCATCGTACCATGACAAAAAAAATTATTTGGTGGCGCGCCTTAGCGCTAACCGGCATTTTAATCGGGCCAAACCTATTATTAGGAATTGGACTGGTAAAAGTTGTGATAAGCCTGCTATTAGTTTGTGCTTTATCCTGGCGCTATCAGATTAGTGCTAACAACAAAGAAGCCCTAAACGGGTTAATTGTTGGCATGATTTTTGGCTTTTTTCCCTTGTCCGTCAGATTAGACGGAAATATTGAAGTCGCCACTTACTTGGCCCTAGCCCCGCTTATTGTCTTTATTATCAGCAACGGCATACGCCATGCGCTGTTAAAACAAACGAGAAATACAATTTTCGTGCCAAATGCCTTAATATCATTCTTTTTGCTTGCAGGCATTGGAATGAAAATAAACGCGTTCTTATACACATTACTCCTAATAATGATGGGGGTTATTCTTCCTCACCTTATTGTGAATATAGGTAAAATATGGAGAGCGCGTCGCCACTACGCCCGTCTAACCAAAGCCATTAAGCGCAATCATGGTTAGCAAAAAGACCAGATTTTCTGTCTTCAGAAATCCGGTCTTTTTTATTTTAAGGAAGACTTGTTAATACACTAATGTTCTATTATTCTAATTATTACAAATTATCTAACATCAGCCAAGAAATCCTTTATCTCTCTCACTCTTTCTTCTGCCCCCTCTATAGTCTTTGCTTCCGCATAAATGCGGATAATTGGCTCGGTATTGGAAGCACGTAAATGTAGCCAGGAGCCTTCCCAGTCAATTTTTATACCATCAATATCAGTAATATTTTCTCCTGAATAATGTTTTTTTACCTTATTAAGTAATTCTTTTAAATCTAAATCTTTATCCAGCTCAATTTTATCTTTAATCATCTGATATTGCGGATACCTTGTTTTTAATTCCGACACACTTATCCCTTCTTGAGCAAGAAAACTCAAAAATAAAGCGGTGCCCACTAAAGCATCACGACCGTGATGCAATTCCGGATAAATAATGCCACCGTTACCCTCGCCACCAATCACCGCTCCTGTTTCTTTCATCTTTGCCACCACATTAACTTCACCAACCGCCGTCGGATAATATGAGCCACCTTTTTGCTCAGTAATATCTTTTAGGGCGCGTGAAGATGATAGATTAGATACAGAAATTTTTTGATAGAAACAAGCACAATAATTTCTCAAAACATAATCAGCGACCGCCACCAAGGTATATTCTTCGCCAAACATTTCTCCTTTTTCATTAATAAAGGCCAAGCGATCAACATCAGGATCAACTACAATTCCTAAATCTGCTCCACTATCTTTAACTCTCTTTTTTATCTCTTCTAAATTAACGTCTAAAGGCTCGGGATTATGAGCAAACTCCCCATTGATTTCTCCGTTAATAACTTCAACATTTTCTAGACCAAGGGCTTTTAATAAAGCTGGGATTGCTAAGGCGCCGACTGAGTTAATCCCGTCCACTAAGATTTTAAAATTTGCTTTATGAATATCTGCAGCTTTTACCAATTTTAAAGCCAGGATAGCCTCTATATGCCGTTCCAAGGCATCTCCAATCTTTATTTGTGTTCCCAGTTCATCAACACTGGCATATTCAAAATTATTTTCTTTGGCTCTACTTAAAATCTGTAAGCCATCTTCGGCGCTTAAGAATTCTCCTTGCTCATTTAATAATTTTAATGCATTCCACTGCCGTGGATTGTGAGATGCACTTAAAATTATACCTCCTTGCGCTTTTTCTTCTATCACTATCATTTCTACCGTCGGTGTAGTGGCTAAACCGAGTTCAATTACATTTACACCACACATTCTTAAAGTGGAAGAAACAAGTTCATAGACAAGGGTACCGCTAATGCGACCATCTCGTCCCAAAACAACACTAGGTTTTTTGATTTCAGCAAATTTTTCTTTTACCTGAGCAGCATAAGCAGATACAAAGGCGACTAAATTTGGCGGAGTGAGATTATCTTCAACACCACCGCCAATAGTCCCGCGAATACCCGAAATTGATTTAATTAAAGACATATATATTAATTTAAAATTCAAGATTCAAAATTCAATAATTATTTAATCGTTAAATTTATCTAAGCTAATAATCTTTGAATATTGAATTTTAAATCTTGAATGATTAAATATTTACTGTAAATTAATTTTAGCATTATATTGCCAAAACAAAAAATCGGCCTAAGCCGATTTTGCCAATAAAAAAACACCATTGTTCCGGCGGTGACCTACTTTCCCAGGGCTCAGGCCCAAGTATCATCAGCGCTAAGAGGCTTAACTTCTGAGTTCGGGATGGGATCAGGTGTGGCCCTCTTGCTTTACCACCAGAACGATGGTGTCTTTTTATTTGTGTTTCAGAACTCTAAAGAGTAGAAACGTTTTTTCGATGCAAATTCGCGCAGCCACATGTTAATAAATTAATATGCAGCCATGTCGAAGTATTGAAAAACAAAAGTGTGGGAAAATCTAACGACTTATTAGTACTGCTCCGCTCAATCCATTGCTGGACTTACACGTACAGCCTATCAAGGTTGTATTCTTCAACCAGTCTGTGAAACTTAATCTTAGAGACAGCTTCGCGCTTAGATGCTTTCAGCGCTTATCTAAACCGAAGGTAGCTACCCTGCAATGCCCTTGGTAGAACAGCAGGTACACTAGAGCTTCGTCCTTCCCGGTCCTCTCGTACTAAGGAAGGGCCTCTTCAAGTTTCCACGACCACAGTGGATAGGAGACCGACCTGTCTTACGCATGTTATTCACTTATTACTAAGTGCACGGACTATACCTTCATCCTGAAACGCTTTCAGGAGGCCGACGTTTAGTCTCTACGGGGTCAACTTATGTTTGATGCGCTTCTTAGAATAATTTATATCAGCAAATTTATTTATTAAATCCATTAATTTAGAGAAATCTTTGGCATTTTTTACCAAATCTTTTTTTCTAAATATACTTTCCAATAAATCAGCTTGTCGCCGCTTAAGAATTAAATATGGTTTAATTACCTTAATTAAAGACAATATTTCTTCTCTGCGACCGATAGTATACTCTAATATCCCATCTTTTCTTCTGCGCAAGTAGCCACAACTTAACAATTTACAAATCTTTTGAAAATGTATTTCATCTTTAGCTGATTGAAATAAAACTATGTAAGGAGCAATCTGAAAACCGTAACGATAAGTATCATTCGGTTTTAGTCTTACATAAATACTTCCATCGCCATCGATGAATCCTGCTAAGTAAGCTAATTGTGTTTGCGTTAATTTTAACATAAGCGACTTCCCTCGATATTATCCTAACATATGACAGGTTAATTTTCAATTACCTGTTAGGACTTCATCGATATGAGTCAGCTTTTATACCAATATCAATTACTTGATATCGCCGCCGTATTTGATGTCTTGCATCTGGATTCAGAGTGTTTAATAGCCAATATTATTAGCTGCTAAACGGTCTGAACCCAGCTCGCGTGCCGCTTTAATGGGCGAACAGCCCAACCCTTGGGAGCTTCTCCACCCCCAGGATGCGACGAGCCGACATCGAGGTGCCGAACCAGGTCGTCGATGTGGACTCTTGGACCTGACTAGCCTGTTATCCCCGGAGTAGCTTTTATCCGATGAGCTTCCACCATCCTACATTGAATGGTCGGATCACTAAGTTCCGCTTTCGCGACTGCTTGACCGGTAAGTCTCGCAGTAAAGCTGGCTTATGCCTTTACACTATCTCCCGGGTTTCCATTCCGGGATAGCCAACCTTTGTAAACGCCTCCGTTACATTTTGGGAGGCATCCGCCCCAGACAAACTACCCACCAGACACTGTCCCCCGCATTGCGGGGTTAGAATTAAAAATAAACAAGGGTGGTATCTCACTGGCGCCCGAAGGCTCCCACCTATTCTGAACATGTGTATCCCTAATTCAATATCAAGCTGTAGTAAAGCTTCACGGGGTCTTTTCGTCCAACTGTGGTTAACGAGCATCTTTACTCGTCTTGCAATTTCACCGAGTCCTTCGCTGAGACAGTGCTCAAGTGGTTAAGCCATTCGTGCAGGTCGGAACTTACCCGACAAGGAATTTCGCTACCTTAGGACGATTATAGTTATCGCCGGCGTTCATCCGCGCTTGGATTCAAAGCTTCTCCCCGAAAGGATAACCTCTCCTCTTAACGTTCGGACACTGGCCAGGCCTCACCCTCTATACATCCTCTTGCGAGTTAGCAGAGAGCTGTGTTTTTGATAAACAGTCCCTTGAGCTCTTTAGCTGCGGCCCTACTTGCGTAGGGCAGGCCTTATCTCGAAATTACGGCCGCTGTTTTGCCGAGTTCCTTAGCGAAGGTTCTCTCGTACACCTTAGGCTTCTCGCCTCATCTACCTGTGTCGGTTTACGGTACGGTTACTGTGTCCTTAGCCCTAGAAGTTTTTCTCGTCGGCTCTGCTGCTTAAATTGACTCCATCTTGCGACTTCATCTTCAGACTGAATCTTGAAACTGTTGACCCGGATTTGCCTAGGTCGTTTCTTGAAACCATCAACGGACAAACCATAGCCCGCTTAAACTTTAGAACCGCGTCCCTCCTTCGGAAAAACACAGTAGTGCTGGAATATTAACCAGCTCTTCCATCGGTTACGCTAACACTACATTAGCTGCGCCTTAGGATCGACTAACCCTGGGTCGATTCTCGTTGCCCAGGAAACCTTAGATTTTCGGTGGGCGGGATTTTAACCCGCCTTTTTGCTACTCATGCCAACATTCTCTCTTCTCTCCGCTCCACCACGCCTCGCGACGCGGCTTCAACGCTGAAGAGAATGCTCCTCTACCACTCTATAATAAATTATAGAGTTCACATCTTCGGTAATATACTTGAGCCCCGGTAAATTTTCGGCGCGAAAAAACTTGATTAGTGAGCTATTACGCTATCTTTAAAGGATGGCTGCTTCTAAGCCAACCTCCTAACTGTCGTAGTCTCAACACCACCTTTTACACTTAGTATATATTTTGGGACCTTAGATTGTGATCTGGGCTGTTTCCCTTTCGACCAATGAACCTTAGCGCCCATGGTCTGACTCCCGAGCTACACCTAAAGGTATTCGGAGTTTGATTGAAGACGGTATCCGAAGACCCGCCCTCATCCAGTGCTCTACCCCCTTTAGTCAGCGCTCGAGGCTAGTCCAAAAACTATTTCGAGGAGAACCAGCTATTGCCGAGTTCGATTACAATTTCTGCGCTAACCACATCTCATCCCCGAGTGTTGCACGGCTCGTGGGTTCGGTCCTTCCTCTGTCTTTCGACAGAGTTCAACCTGGACATGGTTAGATCACCCGGCTTCGGGTCTTGTCCATGCGACGTGTACTTCACTTTAACGCACTAATTGCTTAATGCGTAAAAGTGAAGCACAATGCGGGCTATTAACCCTCGCTTTCACTACACATACTCTCCGGAGGAGATTATGTAAGCCACATAGAACAAACTCGTTGGCTCATTCTTCAATAGGCACGCCGTCACCCTAGTAAACTAAGGCTCCGACTCTTTGTAAGTATATGGTTTCAGGTACTATTTCACCTCCCTCTCGGGATGCTTTTCACCTTTCCCTCACGGTACTGGTTCACTATCGATCATAAGAAATATTTAGCCTTGGGTCATAGTCGACCCGGATTCATACGGGATTTCACGAGTCCCGCACTACTTAAGAACAAGCGCGACAGAGAAATATTTCTTTTCACTTACGGGGCTATCACCCTCTCTGGCCGAGCTTTCCAGCTCGCTTCTGTTAAGAATTATTTTTTATGACTCTGCTCTACTAAACTAGATAGTAGAAACGCTGTCTTGCAACCCCTGCGGAACATATGGTTCCAGCACCTTCAGGTTCCTCTCCAGTAAACTGGATTAAAACTGCAGTTCGGCAGGTTTAGGCTCCTCCCCTTTCGCTCGCCACTACTTGGGGAATAACTGTTTTGTTCTCTTTTCCTCCGGCTACTAAGATGTTTCAGTTCGCCGGGTCTTCCAGCACATCCAAACGGTTGTGCTTACCACGTTATCTACGCGGTGGGTTTCCCCATTCGGACATCTGCGGGTCAAAGGTTGCTTGCCACCTCACCGCAGCTTATCGCAGGCTGCTACGTCCTTCATCGTTTTCTTATGTCTAGGCATCCGCCATACACTCTTTACGAGATTTTCCCACACTTTTGTTTTCAAAAGTGGACGCGTTCCTTCGCGAACGCGATTTTTTTTGTTCACCGCCCGGAAATTGCAAAATAAACCGACGGTAAACAGTTCGCTTTTTCCTGAAAAAAGCGACAAAAAAATATTTAACTGTTAAAGTTCCATTAAATATTCTGTTACCAGTACCAGTAAACTGATACGGATAATTAAATATTTAATTATTCAAGATTTAAACTTCAATATTCAAAGATTATTAACTCAGATAAATTTAACAATTAAGTAATTTTTAAATTTTGAATCTTTCAATTTTGAATTAATAATTTTTGAGGTTCAAAAAACCGCGACTATCGCGGTTCAAAAATAAATGCAAAAAAAGCAAATTATTTCACAACCGCTTAAATTTAAAACTCAAATAAATACTCATAGGCTATTTGTAAAAACTGTTATCAATTATAGAGGTTTTAAAAATATTGTCAAGCCCCTTAAAAAGGTGCTATTTTAAAGGTTTTTTGAGTCCAATAAGTAAGGTTTTTTCAAAACTGTAAAAGCTAAGCAAAAAATAAGCTTATGCGTCTAAAAATGTATTTTCTTCCATATAATTTAAAGCCACCTCGCGATCAATTTCTCCAGCTTGATATAACTCTTTTAAGTGATGGTCCATGGTGACCATGCCAATCTGCATATTAGTTTCCAAAACTGTCTTTATTTGAGCAACTTTATTTTCTCTAATTAAATTAGCAATAGCACTGTTACGAAGCATAATTTCTCTAGCTGCTACTCGACCACCACTACGACGAGGGAGTAGGCGTTGAGACACCGCTGCGGCTAAAGTCATAGATAACTGTGAACGAATTTGATTTTGTTGATGCGCAGGGAATATATCAATAATACGATCAATTGTTTGGGCAGCATTATAAGTATGCAGGGTTGCTAAAACCAAATGACCAGTTTCCGCCAAAGTGACGGCCGTAGAAATAGTCTCTAAATCACGCATTTCGCCGACCATAATTACATCAGGGTCTTGTCGTAGCGCATGATTTAAGCCTGCCGAAAAAGAAGTCATATCGCTCCCTAATTCTCGTTGTGATATTAAGCTTTTATCAGAAGTAAAGATATATTCAATTGGGTCTTCAAGTGTAATGATATGACGATTATGCTCAGCATTTAAATGATTAATCATGGCTGCTAAAGTAGTAGACTTACCGCAGCCCGTTGGTCCGGTAATTAAAATTAATCCCTGCGGCAAATCTAATAAATTACGCACAGCCTCTGGCATGCCCAATTCTTCTAAAGTAGGCTTATGTTCATCAATTACTCTAGCCACAATTTTCAAATGATTGCGGTCGTAAGAAAAATTCATGCGGAAACGATAAGGATTAACCGTTTTAGCAACATCTAAATCACGATTTTTTTTCAAAGCGATATATTCCGTGGCGCTTAATAAATCTTTAGCCGCTGCCAGCAAATCTTTATCTGTTAAAGCCGGTAAGGGAGTGTCGATGCCTTCAACTTTCAAAAAAAATAATTCTCCGTCACGACGAATTTTTGGCGCCAAGGCAAAAACTAAATGTAAATCAGAAGCCTTTTGCTTGGCAGTCGCACTTAATAGTTCTTTAATATTCATAAATACATGCATTCAAAGATTCAAGATCCAATAATTTTTGAATTTTTAATATTGAATCTTGAATTATTAAATCTTGATTTACCAATTGAGTAGTTTTAAGCCCTTGGCCGCAGCGTCTACCTGTGCTTCTTGCTTTGAAAGTCCTTGTCCGGTAGAAATTAATTTATCTTCAAGATATAGACCAACATTAAAAGTTTTAGCATGATCGGGCCCCTCTTCAGAAATAATATTATAATGAGGGGTTACACCGCGCTTATCTTGAGCTTGCTCTTGAAAACGTGATTTCGGATCAAGATAGGCTTGTGTCTTTAAAATCTCTGGGAGTTTAATGACGATATGAGAAAGGATTAACTCTTTAGCCTTAGGCATACCCTGATCAAGATAAATAGCACCAATTAAAGCTTCAACCGCATTGGCTAAAATATACTGTCGCGATTTTTTATTTTTATCCTTAGCCTCACCTCTGGATAAGTAAAGATAAGTTTCAAGATTTAGTTCTTGGGCAATAAGATAAAGCATTTTAGAGTTAACTAAAGATGCTCTCCAGTTGGTTAAATCGCCCTCTGGTGTTTCTGGATAATTTAAATATAAATATTCAGTAACAGCAATTTCTAAAACAGCATCACCTAAAAATTCTAAACGCTCATTATGGCCGCTGGCAAATTCTGGGTGTTCATTTAAATAAGAACGATGGACCATCGCCTGACGCAAAACATTAATATTGTTAAATTTGAAACCTAAGGTTTTCTCTAACTTGCTTAATTCTGGCATACTTTTAAGTTACGAAACGATATCGTGGCATCTATATTAAGTTGTCACCATGTCGTTACACAACGATTAAATAAAGCCCGCGTAAACGCGGGCAGATATAATAAAAAAATTATTTGATTTCATCTAAGTCACCTTCTTCCGCAAGCTTATCTCCTTCTTCGTTTTTAACACCTTCAGCTTGACCTAAATCTTCTTTTTCCTTATCCCAATGATTGTCTCTTTTTTTCTTTTCTGCATCAGGCCAGTCATTATAAATAGCACCAAGAACACCATTAATAAACTTACCAGAAGCGTCGCCACCAAAACTCTTGGCCACTTCAATTGCCTCATTAATAGCTACTCTTGGTGGAATTTCCGTGTAAACTAATTCAAAGATACCAAGACGTAAGATATTTCTATCTATAGTAGTAATTTGTTCAAGCGGCCATTCGGTCGCATAGCGAACAATGGACTTATCAATCTCTTCTAAGTGATCGACAACTCCTTTTACTAAATTATTAACAAAACCACCATCATCAAAATTAGGGGCAAAATTCTCAAAATTATCATTAATAATCGATTCAGTACTCTTACTATTTTTGCCGTTAAAATCCCAAGCAAACAATGTCTGTAAGGCAATTGTCCTCGCTAAATGACGATTGGACATAATGATTATTATTTAGACTTAACAGAGGTGGTCTTAGCTTTTAAAACTTGACGACCACGATAAGTGCCACAAAAAGCGCAAGCAGTATGAGGTTTAACTGCCTTGCC
>JAIPIE010000030.1 GCA_021734825.1 Patescibacteria group bacterium | reverse complement strand
AAGCCAGCCTTGGCTCTTTTTTCGTTGCGAAATTTAGTCTGTATTTGAAATACAGAAAAAGGTAATTCACGATATGAATATATAAACTTTTTTGCCAAAGGAGTAACCACTTCTTCATGGGTTGGGTTTAAGGCATATTCTTTTTTATCAGAGGCAGAAATTTTAAATAAAACATCCAAGTCGTCCCAACGTCCAGTTGCCTCCCAATTTTCTTTAGGAGCAAAGGCGGGCATGCTTACTTCTTGTCCACCAACCGATAGCATTTCCTCTTTAATAATTTGTCTGATCTTATCCATTACTAAACAACCCAAAGGCAGGAAAGAATAGACACCAGCGGCAACTTTATCAATAAAACCAGCACGCAAAAGAGTTTGCGCATTATAGCTTGTCTCATCTTTTGGTAGTTCTTTAAGTGTTCGGGTAAATAAATGGGATTGTTTCATATAATTAATCTAGACTTAATCTTTATATAAAGCTATATTTTCTTACTTAATTTCTTTAAAGCCGCTTTCACGCGATCACCGCTGTCAACTAAAGCTGGGTCTAAGCCATCAAGAGCTAAACGAGCGTCCGGTAAAGAATAGCCAAGACTCATCAGGGCGTCCAACTCGTCACCTAGACTAGCTGAGAGACCACTGTCGCTATTTAAACTACGACCACCGATAATCTTAGCAATTTTGTTTTTTAGTTCTAAGACGACTCTTTCCGCCGTCTTTTTGCCAATACCAGAAACCTTCATTAATAAACTAGCATCATTGCGAATAACCGCTTCGGAAATATCATCAGCCGAAGCGATTGAAAGTACACCAAGCGCAGATTTTGGACCAACACCTGAGACTGAAAGTAGTAATTCAAACAAGGATAGATCCTCCACAGTTTTAAAGCCATAGAGATCAGAAGCGTCTTCACGAACCTGATGAGAAATGTATAATTCTTGCTCCTCACCTTTTTGTACGGAAGATAATAAAGACTCGCCAACAAAAATTTGATAGCCAACATTATTTACCTTTAATATTAGGTAATTACTACTTTTTGCTAAAACTTGACCACATAAGTATGCGAGCATATGCTTTTAGTATAATATATCTGAGAATTTAATTAAATCTTGACAAAAATGCTTGATGATGACTTATTATCTAGAAAACCCTGCAAGAGCAGGGCTTTAAATTCTTAAAAACGTTTTACTCTAATCAATCCGGAGATTGGCACAACTTCTATTCCCTGTTTTTCAATTTCATCCAGCATTAAATTCATACCCAAGGAATCAGAAGACATATGCCCAGCAATAATCACATTAATATGATATTTTTCAGCTTCTTTGCGATGTTCTTCGCTCATATGCATACCAATCACTGTACCGATGCCATATTGAGCCATTTTTTCGTAAATATCTTTTGAACCAGAAGTACCACCGGTAAATTCGGTGACGACAACTTTACCCAAGCTACGTTCGGGTGCACCCGCAAAAATCTTTGGACCTGACTTTAATTTTTCCGCAGCGGCATATTCGGGGATTGTTTTAAGAAAGTCCATCATCTCAGCAACCGTTTCTAATTCTTCGCCCTTCTCTTCAATAGCTTTAATTACAAATTGAGCGGACATATTGTCAGCCGGGGTATGCAGACACATAAACTCTAGACCGAGTATACGGGCCATATCCACTGAGCGCTGATGATTAATTGGACTAACACCGCGTGACACCTCCGATATACGTGGCTGAATCACCGATTCGGCAATATTAATCGGAACGCCGTGCTGGGCTAAGACTTGAGCTTGTGAATGCATGACCGTTGACACGTCAGCCAAAGCCTCTCCCTCGGGATGATGAGCAATGACTAAATCAATATCTCCTCTTTTGTCAGCATATAATAATTCCGTGCCATCCATATCAATCCCGGCTAAAATTTTCTTAATTTCTTTTTTGCCATCAGTATTTAAAACTCGGGAATCGGAATAGGGATTAGTTAAAGACTCAAGATCAAAAGAAGCCTTTTCTTTCTCGTTCATTTCTTCATATTTCTGCTTAGCCTTAAGCAATGATTTCCGCACATAATCTTCTCCACGCAAATCATGCTTGATTCCTTCATTAATCGCTAATTGATATATTTCTTGTGTAGTCATAATTTTATAATTCAAGATTCAAGATTTAAGATTCAAGATTCAATAACTATTTAATTTTCAATTTTGAATTTTGAATTGTTGAATTAATATTTTTTGAATTGATCATCCTCTTAACTTCGCGATTCTCTCTTCCACCGGTGGATGTGTCATCCATAACTTAGCAAACCAAGAAACTGAGCCTCCAGTTTTTTTTCCTTGCAAAGGCGAAACGATAAACATATGTGCGGTTGCCCGATTCACTGTCTTTAAAGAAGGTTGATTATAACTAATTTTTTCTAAGGCTCGAGCCAGCCCTTCAGGATGGCGAGTTAAAAGAGCGGCGTCGGCGTCAGCGGCAAATTCTCTCTTTCGAGAAACCGCCATATTTAATAACTGCGCAAACACTGGCGCTAAAATTGCCAAGACAACGGCAACAATAGTGATGATTAAACCTATCTGACCGTTATTATTATCATTACTACGACTACGCCCGCCAAAAATAGACCAGTGGCGAAACCAATCAGCCAACAAAACTACAATACCAACCAACACAGTAGCAATGGTGGAAATAAGAATATCGCGATTACCAATGTGAGAAAGCTCGTGAGCAATTACACCCTCTAATTCTGCTTTTTCTAATTTACCTAAGATACCAGAGGTAACAGCAATGACCGCATGTTCAGGATCACGACCAGTGGCAAAAGCATTAGGTGAAGCGTCTTCAATAATATAAATCTTAGGCAAAGGCAATCCAGCCGCAATACAAAGATTTTCTACCAAGCGATAGAGCTCACGTCCATTGTCCTTATCAACCTCCTTCGCCTTAGACATTGAGAGCACAATCTTATCGCTATACCAATAACTAACAAAAGCCATAACGATGCTTAAGACGACGGCAATAGGTAAAATTTCAGGAGCATTCATCGCCTCGGCAAAAACATAGCCGACGATGATAATAAAGAAGAAAAACCCGGTCATCAAAAACCAGGTTTTTCGCTTATTAACAGCACTATAAGTATAAAGATTAGACATAATGCTTACAGGATAAATTTATTTATTTTCAGCGCCCATCTTTTTAGCGAAACCATCAAAAGCTCTTAATATTTCTACAGGAGTAACAAAGACTACGGTATTAGATTGATCGGAAGATAGATCATTAATTGACTGTAAGGTGCGCAGATGAAGGGCACCGGGAGTGTCTGATAAAGTTTTAGCAGCCGCAGCTAAATTAGCTGAAGCGGCCAGTTCTCCTTCAGAATTAATAATAACGGCCCTCTTTTCTCTTTCTGCTTCCGCTTGCTTGGCAATTGTTCTTTCCATGGACTCTGGCAAAGACACGTCTTTTAATTCCACATTATTAACTTTAATGCCCCATTCATCTGTTTCGGCATCAACAATCTCTCTGATGCGATCAGCAATCTTTTCACGCTGACCCAAAAGTTCATCAAGAGTTGCCTCACCCACAATATTACGCATAGTGGTTTGAGCATACTGAGAAATTGCATACTTAAAGTTTTCTACTTCAATAATTGCTTTTTCAGCGGCCGCTACTTTGTAATAGATAACGGCGTTAACAATTACCGGCACATTATCACGGGTAATTGCTTTCTGATCAGGTACATCAACCGCCTTAACACGGATATCAACCTTACGGAATGATTGAAAAACCGGGATTAACAGGCGCCAACCAGGTTGCATTACATAGGAATAACGCCCCATGGTGAAAACAACGCCACGTTCGTATTGATTCACCTGCTTTAAAAAAGCCAAGACAACAATAATAATAAAAATAATAAGATAAATCCACATATAATTAGAGCCCCTTGCCTAACGCTAACGCGCTACTACTCGGGATAGTATATAAGCTTAAAACTTTACTGCGACCACTTCTTTTTCTTCTTCCGCTGCCTCAAAAAAAGCATAAAGCTTGAAACCAAGCATGCGTCCGAAAATATTAGTCGGGAAAACCTGTAATTTTGTGTTGAAGTCACGAACATTAGTGTTATAGAAACGACGAGAAGCCATAATCTTATCTTCAGTATCGGTTAAGTCGCGTTGTAATTCTAAGAAATTTTGATTTGCCTTTAAGTCAGGATAGCTTTCCGCTAAAGCAAAGATTGATTTCAAGGCAGTAGTTAAATTATTTTCTGCCTTAAGCATGTCCTCAGAATTATTATTTGATTGAGCGCTCATGGCCTGATTACGAGCATTGATAACTTTGGTAAAAGTTTCCTGCTCATGACTAGCATAGCCCTTAACTGTTTCCACTAAATTTGGAATTAAATCGTGACGACGTTTTAATTGCACATCAATGTCGCTCCAAGCTTCATCTACTCTATTTTTAGAACGAATTAAGCCATTGTACATGCCCATCAGAATGAGAGCTAAAACAACAACGATGGCGAGAATAATCCATGGAGTCATATTTTTTTAATTATTTTTAAGATTTTTTAATTAATTTGTCCCTTTATTATAGCAAAATTATGAGATTTTGTCTATAAAACACTAGCTCAAATAAACTATTGCAAATTTTTATATTTATTGTTATAATGCACTTAGGTTAGAGTAGTAAAGGGAGATGTTAAAAATTTGTTTAACTATCGCTAATACCTTTACCAGTACTTAAACCAGCCAAAAAATCTCTGTTTATACAGGGATTTTTTGTTTTAAACAATCGAACGATAAGTGGCTCTTTATTAATTATGAGCTAGCATAATTTGCTGTTCCAGTCTTTAAAATTATAAACAGTTTTTTGGCTTATTTTAGAGGTTATAGCCACAATACCTGTTCCTATACCCTTCCTACACCTGTTACTATTTTAAAATAATTATTTTAATTAAGTTTCCAATATCCTTTATTTTTACCCCTTGATATTCTCGGATTTCCAACAAATTTAATTAATCCCTCATTTCTTAATTCTGCCAAATATTTATTAATCGTAAGTTTTGGGACATTTTTAAGTGCCTCAATAATATCTTTCATGTACCCTTTTTCGTGATGCTTTAAGTGATTTATAATTAATGATTTATTGGTTGCCTTATCTAAACCTCGGCGTCTAGTATATTCGCCTTTTTTATCAATGGAATCATAATATTTTCTAGAAAGAATATATTTGCCATATCCAATTTTTTCTATTAAACCTAGGTCTAGCAAACTATACAGAGCCTCGTTAGCCTTAACCCGTATATTATTTTTAATTTTTGTTAACAACAAGAGCTCTTGATCGTTTAAATCTTTTTGCTTTTCATCAGATACCCTTAAAACATACTTAGCAAATTCAACGTCTTGTATTAACCCATCCAACTCTAACACGACATGATTTAAATCGGATTTTTCATAAGTTGGCGGTTTTTTCCCTATAGCCAACTGATTTTTAAACATCAGGTTCACGCCTGTTCCGAAAGATTCAATCATATCGCACTTATACAAAACATCTGATATTAGCTTATTCCTAGTTTTTGATTCATTTAAAATATTGTCTAAATTAACTCCGTCAATCAATCCACCTGGATTTTTTATAATTATTTTTGTTTGGTAATGAACTATAAAAATTTCTTCCGGTAAATAATAATCACGATGAATGATCGCATTATTTAAAGCCTCTCTAATAGTCTCCTCCACAAAAGCTTTTCTTTCGGATAAAAGAAGCCCTTGAGGTATATTTAAAATAATATTCCTGGCATTTATTTTTTGCCATATATGATTATAATAAAGCAAATATCCTCCTTGAAATATCTCTGTATCTTGATTTCTTAATTGACTTTCATCAACTCTAAAACCATAACGCACTTCTACATAAGGCAAATATTTTTTCAGAGCATCTACTGTTCCAAGTAAAACAATGGCGGCTACTGTTAGCTCATTATTATTTATCAACCTTAAATTTTTGAGCAATTGCTCATCATTCATTCCTGATATATCTAGCCCTACTCTTTTGGATTGAGTCACTAGTCGCCTAAGTTCTAATAATGCGTCAACAGATAAATCTTTAATGCTAGAACCGACTATACTTTTTTCTGAATAATCTTGATTGATGTTTTTATATTTTATTAATCTGCTTTGATATTCCCCTTGAGACATCTTTGGGCTGGTAGGACCAGACCGTATATAAGGTAGTCCCTTGAAAGAGTGGTGAGGCGTTTCACTTTTTTCGATTGTAATTATTATTATGTTTTTACCATTATCCTTAATGTTTTCTATTTTTGGATATAATTTTGGTTCAATATTGCCATTAAAATATTCGGCTAATTCCCGAACAGTCTTTTCCGACACCTCCTGTATACCTTTTAATTCTCCATTATTCTTAATGCCAAAAGACAAAGTACCGCCCTCTTTATTAGCAAAGGCAACGATATCGGCTCCCGCTGATTCTTTTTCAGCCAAACTTTCTTTATATTCAATTGTTTCTGATTCATTTAACATAATTAGATTAAGACAATCAGGATAATCTCAGAATATAAAATAATAGTATTAATTAAAATTGGCTAGAATGTATTTTGTCTATAAAATTAGGCCCTTTCCACTTGAATAGATAAATCTCCACTTTCAAGTTTTAACTTCTTAATTGTAGCCTCAGAAGTGGCCCTGCCAATATTAAGATTTAAAGTAATTGTTGCCTTTTTAATATCCTCAACGGCTTCCAATAACCACTTAACTGCTTCTTCGTCCCCTTCTACATAAATATTAATGTCATCAGCCACGCTTAGACCAGCGTCCTTGCGTAAAGCGTTCACAGTTCTAATAACTTCTCTCTTATTTCCCTCTAACTGTAATTCGGGAGTAATAACAATGTCTAAATTAACGCTGATATTTCCTTCTCCTCCCTGCCAAGTAATTTCACGCACATTTAATTCTTCAGCTAATAAACTAAAATAACTGCTATCTAATTTATCGCCACCAGTGAATCCAGCGGAATTCAACATCTGTCTAATTTTAATACCGGCAGCATCACGAGCAGCTAGGGCAACTTCCGCGCCCTTACGTAAAGACTCCATTTGTTCCAGAACTTCCTGTTCGTCTTTTGTTGGCTCGCCCAAATCAGGCCAATTCTGTAAATGCACTGATTCATCGCGGTTGGTAAATTTATGACCAGAAACTTCCTGCCATAGACGCTCTGCCGTAAAAGGCATGAAAGGAGCCATAATTTTGGCCAATTCCAACAACACAAATCTACTCATAGCCAGAGCCTCTTGTTTATCATTTTCATCATCACTCTTAAAGCGCTCACGTGAGCGACGCAAATACCAAGTTGAAAGTTCGTCAATAAATTCAGTAATTGGACGCATGGCTTTGGGTAAATTATATTTTTCCATTGCTCCCGTCACCTCAATTAACAATAATTTAAATTTCGCCAAAATCCAAGCATCCAAGATGTTTTCGGATGCTACTTCCCGTCCGTCATATTCCGAGGCGTAAGTTTCATAGAAGCGATAAACATTCCATAAAGTCATCACATTCTTACGAAGAGCTTCCTGAACACCACTTTCAGCAAAATTCAAATTCTCCGCTTGCATAACCGGTGACGACAATAAATAAGCACGCAAGGCATCAGCTCCATATTTTTCCATAATTAAACTTGGGTCAGGATAATTCTTTAATTTCTTTGACATCTTCTTGCCATCTGCGGCTAAAGCGATGCCGTTGACAATCACATTCTGAAAAGCGTGACTATCTTTAATGCCACCGGAAATAACGTGCAAATAATAAAACCAAGCCCGAGTCTGATCGGAACCTTCAGCAATAAATTGAGCAGGAAAATTTGCTTCCAACTTTTCTTTGTTTTCAAAGGGGTAATGAAGTTGAGCATAGGGCATGGAGCCAGATTCAAACCAACAATCAATTACATCACTAATACGAGTCATTTTTTCACCACACTCAGAACAAGCAAAGGTGAGACCGTCAACCTTATCCTTATGGATGTCATCAATTTTGGTGTCAGTTAATTTTTCTAACTCAGCTACTGAAGCGACAACGTGACGATGTCCATTCTTACACTCCCAAATTGGAATAGCACTGGCCCAAAAACGCTGACGGGAAATTGACCAATCGCGAGCGCCTTCTAACCAATTACCAAAACGTCCATTTTTAATATAATCAGGAGACCAATTAATTTCTTTGGCTGTCTCTAAAAGCTTGTCTTTAATCTTCGTTACTCCCACAAACCAAGAAGAGGTAGCATAATTAATTAAAGGAGTATCACAACGCCAACAGTGCGGATAACTATGTTCGTATTTTTCTTTGTGGAATAATACATTATTAGCGGCTAAATATTTGATAATCTGAATATCGGTGGCCATGTGATCATCAACTGGCTTTACATGCAGTCCGGGAAAATCTTTTACCTCCTCTTTAAAGACACCGTCCATGCCAACGTGCTGAACAAAAGGCAAAGATTCTTGTTTGCCTAATTTCATATCATCCTCACCAAAAGCGGGGGCAATATGGACTACGCCTGTTCCTTCTTCGGTTGTTACAAAATCAGCTGTATAAATCTTCCAGCCATTAGCTCTATTTTCTAAATTCTTATCTTCGGAATAATAATTAAAGAGGGGTTTATATGATTTGCCGATCAAATCTGTTCCCCTAAAAATGCCTATAATTTCATTAGTTTTTTCTTTCATCACCTCAGCTAAACGTTCTTTAGCAACAATAAAAATGCCCTCCTCTGTTTTTATCCTCACATATTCAATCTCACTGCCAACCGCTAAAGCGACATTACCGATTAAAGTCCAAGGAGTGGTTGTCCAAGCAAGCACATAAGTGCCCGGCTCGTCGACTAATTCAAACTTAGCAATAGCGGATAAATCTTTAATATCACGATATCCTTCCGTTACTTCCGATTGCGACAGAGTTGTCTCACAGCGGGGACAGATATGCATGGAACGATAATCCTTATAAATCAATTCCCTGTCCCATAATTGCTTGAAAGTCCACCAAATACTTTCCATGTAATCAAGATCCATGGTTTTATAGGCATTATCAAAATCAACCCAGCGTCCGAGGCGAGTAATTACTTTTTCCCATTCTTCGGCATAAGTTAAAACCTTAGAACGACACAAGTCATTAAACTTGCCCACACCTAATTCTTCGATATCTTTCTTGCTCTTTGTGCCTAATTCTTTCTCAACAATATTTTCAATCGGCAAACCATGACAATCCCATCCCCATTTACGTTCAACGTGATAGCCGCGCATTGTTTGATAACGTGGCACGGCGTCCTTCATTAAACTAGCCACTAAATGACCATAGTGAGGCGTACCGGTAGCAAAAGGAGGGCCATCATAGAAAACATAATCACCTTTAGGGTAATCCTTCACTAATGATTTATCAAAAATATGCGCTTCCTGCCAAAAATCCAATACTTTTTGTTCAGCCTCTGGAAAGGTTAAGACTGGAGCTTCTATTTTATCTTGTTTTGAAGACATAATATTTATAAAAATTTATTTATGTAAATATATAAGTTTAATTTTATTCAAATTTTGCCACCGCCCTATCCCGACCTGATCCCTTTTTCCATTCTGCAGCCTTAATCTTTTTATTAATTTTTGGTTGAGC
>JAIPIE010000029.1 GCA_021734825.1 Patescibacteria group bacterium | reverse complement strand
TACCGGCATCCAGCCAAGTTCATCCTTAGCCTTTTTTATATCAGGCAAAGACAACTCACTAAAGAATATATGTCCATCTTGATAGACAATATTTGACTCAGAGTTTGTTTCCTTAATAATCATCATAGCCAAGTCGGTCAAATTAACGCTCACATCAGAGCCGATGTTAATCGGCCCCATATGCTTAGATTTCATCATCTTCATAATGGCATCAATCGCATCATCAATGTAACAGAAAGAAGAAGAAAAACGTTCATCACCAAATATAGCTACATCTTTACCATCAAGTGCATTATTAATCATATCAGGCAACATTTGATCATCGTTTAACTCCATACGCGGGCCATAAGTACGGAAGAGACGAATTATCTTGGCATCTAATTGAAAAATATCCCGATAATTTATGACCATGCTTTCCGCAAAGCGCTTGCCTTCGTCATAAGCGCTGCGCACGGATAAATTATCAAGTAGTCCCATAAAATTTTCATCCACTTTTATGCCCGCCTCTTCTGGTTGTCGTGGACCATAAACAACTGCCGAAGAAAAATGCATAAACTTAGTCTTGAAACTCACCGCTAATTCTAAGAGATTTTTCACTACCATTGAATTGGCCTCAAGAATGCTTAAACGATTAGCAAGGAAGTTTAATGGTGACATGGGACAAGCAAGATTGTATATTTCTTGAATCCCTTGAAATTCCAACTTAAATTTTTTCAAATCTGGTAAATTAATCCAATCAAGGGGCTTGGCTAAATCATGATTAATAAACACAAAATCGGGATGAGAGAGTAAGTGGTCAATATTTCTTTCTGTGCTGGTAGAAAAATTATCGACACAAATCACTTTGCTCGTCTTTAATAATTCATCACAAAGATGTGAGCCGATAAAGCCAGCGCCACCAGCTACGAGCACATTTTTTTTCTCGAAAATTACTTGCTTGGACATATATTTAGTTAATAATATTTATTGTTGATACATTAACACCACCCTTAAAATCATCGGCATAGGCGTAAAAAGACTCCACTAACTCTCCTTGCCCATTAAATACCCGCACATGCGGTGTTGCCCCTGATTTAGCGCCAGTGACAATATCCGCCCTACCATCATTATCTAAATCGGTAGCAGCTATATTAATACCACCTTGCCAATTACGGCCATAGGCTAAAAACTCTTTTTTAAGTACTGCTTTATTAGAAAATATTCTAATTAAGGGCTCTCTACCGGCGCCAGGAGCGACAATTATTTCTTCTTTATTATTATCATTACGACCATCAGTATTAGCAATCGCTAACTGTACGCCACCCTTAAAGCTACGTTCGTAAGCAAAAAATTGACCCTCTAAATTACCGTGACGATCAAATATTTTTACTTCTGGAGTTAATCCGGCACCTCTGGCAACAATTATTTCGGCAGCACCGCGACCGTCAATATTGCCAGCCGCCACATTAACGCCACCATGAAAATTTTCTTCAAAAGCAAAAAATTGTCCCTTTAACACACTTTTATGATCAAAAATGCGTACATGTGGTCCGCCGCCAGCACCAGCGCCGACAATAATTTCCGCCTTACCATCATCATTGATATCAGCCACAGCCACGCTAAAGCCGCCTTTAAAATTACGATTATAAACTAAGAAACGTCCACGTAAATCTCCTTTTGGTCCATAAATATTAATATAAGGTTCATTTCCAGGGGCACTACCAATAATAATTTCATCTTCGTTATTGCCATCAACGTCACCAGAAGCAAGGCCCTGCCCAGCCGCCAGTTCCGTTAATTTAATATTTTCTAAAACGGCTCCACTTTTATTACTTATAACTAACTCAGAACTAGTAGCGATGCCATCTGCAGTATTATCGGCTATAAACATTAATCGTCCTAGTTTTGAATAAAGACGTTCTTTGGCAATATTTATAGCTCGATAAAGATTTACTCTACCATTCCCCAGCTGTCCCAAATATTCAGGATTCAAACGACTAATATTATCAGCAGACTGAAATAAAATATTAACAATATCACGCGAACTTAATTGCGGATTTGCCTCAGCGATTAAAGCTAAAGAGCCACTAATAACTGGAGTGGCCATTGAAGTTCCTGACCAAAAACCATCATAATGTGCATTTGGCTCAATCGGATTACCACCAAGAGTAATGGTGCCAAAAAAACTCACACCAGGGGCAGTAATATCAACACATTTAAAACCATAGCTAGAAAAGTCTGCCTTTTGATCAAGGGCGTCGGTAGCCGCCACACCAATAACCATATTTTCACCATTAATGCCATCATAACAAGCTGGATAAATAGGATCATTATCACTATTATAACCTTCGCCGTCAGCTTGTTCATTACCAGCGGCAGCAACTACAATCACGCCAGCATCATAAGCCCGTTGAATTGCATCCTGTAAAGCCTGACTATAATTAAAACCAACAAAACTTAAATTAATAATATCAGCGCCATTATGAATAGCGTAATCAATTGCTCTAATTACCGAACTAATGCGACCTTCGCCTTTATCATTCAAAGCTCTTAGCGGCATCAATTTTGCCTTCCAAGTAATACCAGTAATGCCCTCCCTATTATTCCCGGTGGCGGCAATAATGCCGGCCACGGTCGTGCCATGAGAAATGCCAGATTCGGTCCAGTCTTCATCAAACTTAGGTGATGGATCAGGAAGGTTCTGTACAAAATCCCAACCATTAACATCATCAATAAAACCGTTAGCGTCATCATCGATATTATTATCAGGAATTTCTTTAATATTTTTCCAAATATTATCTTTTAAATCCGGATGATTAATTTCTATACCAGCGTCAATAATGGCAATAGTAATATCAGGACTAGCATTTACTTGCTCCCAAGCTGCTGGCGCCTTAATACGGGATAAATACCATTGATAGTTATAAAAAGTATCATTCGGCAAAAAGCTAGCACCGACAGTCGGAACTATAAGAAAAAATATTGCTAAAAAAGATGTCACGAATTTTTTCATAACATCTTTATCATAACATATTTAATTGCTTTAATAAATGCCTATATTTATTCAAGTGTTGTCAAAATTTGTAGGGTTTCCGCAGCTGACTTCTGCCAACTAAACTGAGCCGCTCGCGCTAATCCCTTAGTTTTTAATTCTTGGCGCAAACTAGCGTCAACATCAACGCGATGAATAACTTCTGCTAACTGCATGCGGTCACGAGGATCAAAAAATAAAGAAGCTGTTGCGGCAATTTCTCGCAAAACTGGGATATCTGAAACTAAAGTTGGCACACCGCAAGCCATGGCCTGAATAACTGGAATACCAAAACCTTCATGCAAAGTTGGAAAAACAAAAGCAGTGGCAGCACTAAATATTGCCGGCATATCAACTTCTGGAATCCATCCAGGCATAATCACTTCTCTGCTTAAGTTATATTCTTCTAAGATATACTTAACCTCATCGTAGCCATAACCAGCATTGCCAATTAAAACTAATTGAGTGTTTGATTCTGGGTGTGATTCTTTAAAGATGGCGAAAGCTTCCACTAAAGTATGGGTATTTTTCTTTTTTTCTAAACGACCAACATAAAGAAAAAACGGTTCCCTTAAAGCATATTTATCTAAGATTGCTTTTCTCTGAACATCGGACTCTATAAAACGATAGAGCTTCTCTGGATAACCATTATAAACAACCTTAATTTTTTTATCATCCGCCTGCTTATAAGTAGCTAGTAATTCTTGCTTGGTAAAATTAGAAACGGCAATAACCTGACGTGAATGCTTTAGAGAGTAAGCAGTTGACCATTTTAGATAATCTAAAGAATTTGATTGATAGCGACCACGAGTGATTAAGCGTGTAAAAATATTAAGCAGGCCTTTCAATAATCGATTTTCCAGACGAACTTTCTTTTTTTGATAGAGCTCAGCTTCGCGCATAAAAGCGATATCATGGATAGTATTGACTGTATGACGAGGGTGGATTAAAGGCAGGGAGTGAGCAGGGACAAATAAGACCTGCGGAGGATTATTTAACATTTCCCAACTTAAACGTCCTAGGGTCCAGAAATATTTTAATGGCCATTTTAATATTTTAAAACTAAAATTTGGATAGGGCTTCAACGCTTGGGCAAGATCTGGCTCAAGCTCTTTATCGATATATAAAATATATTGATTAGTTCGATCAATGCTAGCCAAAGATTGAATGATATAAAAAGAATACCATTCAGTACCAGTCCGTAATGCTCTATTGGCGCGAGAAGCATCAATACCAATAATCATAAATTTATTTAGTGGCCAAAATACTACGTTTGTATGAATCAAGATTTTCCAAAGCAATTCCCGTGCCTTTAGCTACGCAAAGCAAGGCATCGTCGGCAACATAAGCCGGCACCCCCGTAGTGCGTGCTATCAACTGATCAATATTACGTAATAAAGAACTACCTCCAGATAGAATAATCCCCTTATCCATAATATCAGCGGCTAACTCTGGTGGTGTTTTTTGTAATACTTTCTTAGCAGCGGCAATAATTGCCTCTAGTTCATTTTGAATGGCTTCAGTAACATCATCACTAGAAACAGTAATACTACGGGGTAAACCAGTGACAATATCACGACCTCTTATTTCCATATGCAACTTATCTTCAATATATAAAGCTGAGCCAATATTAATCTTAATCTCCTCGGCCGTTCTTTCACCAATGGCTAAATTGTATTTCTTACGAATATGTTCCAAAATAGCCGCATCAAATTTATTACCACCAACTCTAACCGAAGTAGAGGCAACAATACCACCTAAAGAAATCACCGCCATTTCCGCCGTGCCACCACCAATATCAATAATCATGTGACCGGTAGCTGATCCGATAGGAATATCGGCACCAATCGCCGCCGCAATCGGCTCCTTGATAATATAAGCGGCCTTAGCCCCAGCAGCGATGGTCGCTTCAATAACCGCCCGACGTTCAGTTGAAGAAATTCCGGCCGGCACCGCAACCATTACTTCCGGACGAAATAAGCGTACGCCACCTAAAGTTTTATTAATAAAATAACGAATCATAGCCTCGGTCGTACGATAATCAGCAATAACCCCGTCTTTCAGAGGTCGAGCAGCCACAATTGTATCGGGAGTACGACCAAGCATATCTTTCGCTTCGTTGCCGACTGCCAAAATTTTATTATCATCAATGGAAATAGCTACAACTGATGGCTCATTAATAACAATACCGCGGCGAGGTAAATACACCAAAGTATAAGTCGTTCCTAAATCAATGCCAATGCGTTTAATAAACATAATTATTCTAAAATCAAACAAAAAATTAAGCTCATAGCGCTAACCTTTAAACACTGTGTAGCGCTAAATAAATATCAGCTAAACAATCTTACTTATTAATCATATAGCTCTAAGCCCTCTTCGTGTTCGTTCTTTTCTTGATTATTAATAATCTTCTTCACTTTTTCAGCAAACTCGTAAGTATCAAACTCTTCTTTAATAAAATAATAATCAGCCCCAATGTCTAGACTGCGGCGCTTGCTATCTTCATCACTCAAATCAGTAAAGATAAAAATTGGTAAATCACTCAACTCCTCATCCCCTTTAACTCTTTTAATAATATCAAAGCCATCAATCTTGGGTAAAATTAAATCCAAAATCATATAATCAGGAGAAAAAGCACGAATATTATTCATTAGTTCTTCTACCTCCTCCTCGCCCTCACTTGATTCAACTACAAAATCAGAGGCGCTTAATTGTGTTTCTAGACCATAGAGAATGTTAACATCATCCTCAAGAATAAAGATTTTTTTGTCAGCCATATACTTATTCAATATTCAAAGATTCAATATTCAAAGATTAATATTTTTGAATTTTTAATTAATCTTGATTGAATCTTGAATTTTTAATTTTGAATTAATATTTTTGAATTTTTAATTAATCTTGATTGAATCTTGAATTTTTAATTTTTAATTAATAATTGTTGAATCTTGAATTTTGAATCTTGAATTAATAATCGGGCGCCACCAAGATTCATGATTTCGATACCAAGTAAGTGTCTGAGCTAGACCATCAATAAACTTAATTTGTGGTTCCCATCCCAATTCTTGCTTAGCCTTACTAAAATCAATTGCATAACGCAAATCATGCCCTGGCCTATCTTTTACATACTCTATCATTTTCTCACTTTTGTCCATTAAAGATAGTATATTTTTGGTAATTTGTAAATTGCTTTGTTCACTGTCACCGCCCAAGCAATAAGTCTCGCCCAGCTTTCCTTTACTTAATATTAGGTCAATACCACGGTTATGATCATCAACATGAATCCAATCACGTACATTCTTCCCCTCCCCATAAATCGGCACCGGGCGACCATCAATTAAATTGGTAATAAATAAAGGAATCAATTTTTCTGGATATTGATAAGGCCCATAATTATTAGAACAATTGGAAATGGTTACTGGTAAATTATGAGTATGGAAATAGGCCCTCACTAAATGATCAGAAGCAGCTTTAGAGGCACTATAAGGAGAGCGAGGATCATAAGCTGTTTTTTCAGAAAATTTTTTTCCGTCCATAGCCAAGGCACCAAAAACTTCATCGGTAGAAATATGGTGAAAACGTTTGCCACCATAACGTTTGGCGGCGTCAAGCAATACCCGTGTACCCTCCACGTTAGTACGAACAAAATCGGCACTATTTACAATAGAGCGATCAACGTGACTTTCAGCAGCAAAATGGACAATTGTGTCTACATCTGCCACTAAACTCTCAATTAAATTGACATCGGTAATATCACCTTCAACAAAACGATAGTGGGAATTAGTGGCAATATCATCAAGACTGGAAAGATTACCGGCGTAAGTTAAAGCATCAATATTAACAATATCATCCTCAGGATGATTTTTTAACCAATAGTGAATAAAATTGGAGCCGATAAAACCAGCTCCGCCGGTAACCAATAGTTTCATAAAAATTTTTTAATTTTGACCGTTTTCAAGCGCTATTAATTCATTAACATAATCTAATAAAACTTTTAACTTCGGTCTCTCTTCGTTTGAAGTCATAAATTCAGCCCGTTCCTGTAAAAATCTTTTTAAAACTCTAGCGGCGTTCAAAGAACTGGGAGGAAATTTGTGGCTAAAGAGCGCCAAGGCTGGTAACTTAATTTGATTATCATCGTCACAGTGCAACTGTTGTAATATTTTAGGTGATGATTGGAATAAAGTCTCCGCTTTTTCATAAACTTGGCGACGTAAATTAATAGCCGCAGCTAAAGCACTCTGATATTCTAAGCTATCAAGATCATAATTATATAAACCGCGACTCTTTGGTAGACCAGAACTTACTTTAGATGGTCTCTCAAGCGTGTCTGCTTGATCAAAAGAATTAAACATATTGATATTAAATTATTGATATCAGTTAATTTTTTAATTTCTTTAAAATTTCTTCAGCTTCTCCAGGATTATATTCACGATGAGACCAATGATTAAGACCGTCATTTTCTAATCTAGGAATTATATGAAAATGTAAATGAGGTATTTCCTGCCCTGCAGCTGAATCATTATTTTCAATTACATTATATGAGGGGTAATTCAGATTATTTTTAATTAATTTACCCATTTTCTTCACTCCTAAAATAACTGCCGTTAAGTCTTCTTCTGAAACATCTTCAATGTTCTGGGCATGTTTTTTAGGAATCACTAAAATATGCCCCGGATGAACCGGCTTAATGTCTAAAAAGGCAAGAATCTTCTCATCTTCATAAATTTTATAAGATGGAATCTCGTCGGCAATGATTTGACAGAATATACACATAAATTAAATCTTATAAGGAGAGCTTTCATCTTGTTCCCAGCGAATTTCATCAATCTCATCTTTTTTGGCAATGCCTTTATATAATTTGTCTGGAAAATTAATAGATAAAGCGGGCACATCGGAAATACATTGATAGCCATGAACCACTCCTGGCGGTACTAAAACCGTACATGGATTATCTGCGCCAACTTCTATCTCCATTTTTTCACCCTTAGTTGAAGAGTCAGCTCGACGATCCCAAAGATGTAAACGAAAACTACCCGGACCAATAAAAATAAAATAATCGCTTTGATAGACGTGCTCATGTGGTCCACGAGCAACTCCTGGTAAGGTTAAGCTAACGTAAGACATAGCTGGAGATAAGTCAACCTCGTCACGTCGATAAATTTCTGTCAGCCAACCACGATCATCGCTGAATTTTTTCAACTCTTTAATTATTACCCCGTTAATCATATATTAATTCAAAATTAAAAATTCAAAAATTATTGAATCTTAAATTACTTTTCTTAAATCAAGTAAACCGCTTTGCGCTCCGAAGTAAGCAATCTTTGAAGATGTATTCTTAGCACCGGCGTATAATGATTTTTGAATATCACCACCAGAAAGTTCAAGCGCGGCCACAAAAGAAGAATTAAAAGCATCACCGACACCAGTAATATCAACTCGCTTCTTTTCCTTTAAAACATTCTGATGATAAAAATTATCACCATCATAAACATCAGCACCATCTTTGCCACTGGTAATTAAAACTAGACGTGGTCCAAATTGATGTAAAATTGCCAATAGGTTTTGCACATTATTTAAAAAAGCTGGCTTTTTTTGTTGATAACGAACATCACTTAAAACTAATTCAATCGCCTCGTCTTTATTCACGCAAAAGACGTCGGTTTTTTTTAAGAAAGGAGCAAGTTTTTTTAAACCAGCTTGATACTGAGACGATCCAGGGTTCCAAGTAATGCGAGCCGAACTATTTTTAAAGACCGATCGCAGTACCTCCTGCCAATTACCAGACAAAGACGCAATATATAAAATTTTTGCCTGTCTAATTGCTTTAATCTCCTCCGCCTTAATTACTAAATCATTGTTAGCGCAGCGGTTGGTAAAAATTATTCTTTCCCCTTCTTTAGTAAGTAGAATAAAAGAAAGGCCGGTAGACGCTCGTTGATCCATTATTGTCAGCTTAGTCGAGACACCCCGTTCACGCAGATTAGCAATAATATCTCGACCATTATTATCTTGTCCTACCCTAGCCAGACAGGCGGTTTTAAAACCAGATTTGGCAAAATTAACCGCCGCATTGGCCGCACCACCACCAAAAAGATTATAGAAAGCATCTACTTTTAATTTCGCCCCATATTCAAAGGCTAATAATTTTTGACGAAGGAGATCTCGATGATTATCAAGCAAAATACCCTCATCCGTTAGAAAACTGATATCGCGAGTAGCGCCACCAATTGTAATGATATCGTAGGACATAATTTAATTAATTAATATAATAACATAAATTAACGTCTCTTCAAAAAGAAAGGTTTTAAACGTCGACTTAAAATAGCCAATAAACTAAAGACAGCACCAACTACAATCAAATTTAAAACAAGATCCCAAACAAGTGACTCCCAAAACAAGGAACTTCTTAAAACATGGCTAGCGCTTGATCCGGACCAGTCAAATATAATTAGAAAAATGCGCGTCAATAAAGTATTACTGATAACTGCAATAATGGTAAGTAATAAAAAGGAATAGAGAGAGCGATTAGTTAATAAATTTTCTAGAATAAAATACAAAATAATCGCAGAGAAAAATAAAGATAAAATCGCTGTACCAAAAGGATGAAATAACCAAACATCTAAGAAAAAGCCCAAAAAAATTGCCATCAACCAAACATCATCACGATCAAATAACAGAAAAGAGAAAATTACAACTGTCAAACTTAAATCAAAATTATTCAAAGGCCAAGGTAGGGCGCTAATAAA
>JAIPIE010000028.1 GCA_021734825.1 Patescibacteria group bacterium | reverse complement strand
TTCATTTTTTATCTTGTTTATAAATATTTATTTTTTTTAAATATTTTTTTAATCGGCTTACTTATTACGCTGCTTTAGTCTCGCACTAATGTTCCGTAATGAAGGCCCCATGCAAAACGTATGCCAAAAATGACTAAGGCACAGATCGTTGCCACTTTAGCTGAAGCTACAAGCTTAAGCAAAAAGGATGTTGCTGGTTTCTTTGAAACCTTTTCCGACTTAGCTTACAAAGAAGTTAAGAAGAACGGAGAATGCTTAGTTCCTGGTTTCGGTAAATTAGTAAAAGCAAAAAGAAAGGCTCGTGATGGCCGCAATCCTGCTACAGGTGAGACCATCAAGATCCCTGCTAAGACTGTAGTTAAGTTCCGCTTAGCTAAAGCGGTAAAAGACGCAGTTCTCTAATAGAAAAATTTTTTTCTTCGAGATATCAAAAAAGCACCTACGGAATCAGGTGCTTTTTTATATGTTTAAATTAAATTTTCGTTTGCCAATATTGTCCTAAGCCGTGCTCCATTAGCTTGTTGCGTAGCTTGGTGTTGCGCTGTAAGTATAAGATAAGAGAACTGAGCTCTATTTGGTAACGGTTTTTTATTACCTTAAACTTGAGTCCAGCATCAGCTTTAAAGGCGCGGCGGATAGTTTTATCAGTCACTCCGCCAAGCTTGGCTGCCTCGGTTACTGAGAGCCAAATTGGGTGCTTGAGGCCGTTTATTTTAAAATGAGTGAGCATAAAAAATGTGTTTAAGTCTAGTATAGTCTGGACTAAAATTGTATTATGGCTTGATAGTAGCAGGGAAAAGAGCGTAAGTCAAGATTACTCTTATTCTCTCTTTCACCGGATCTTTAGATTTGCGGGGCTGATGATATATTTACGAACGAGGCGAGCTTGAAAATTGCAAGGAATGGTCTGAAAAATGCGTAGTAAATAGCAGGAATAAATAGTCGTATTTTTTAGCACGGCAACTTGCTTTTTTAGGTCCCTATGCTAGAATAAAAGAGTAAAATTTGGTTTTAATAAGAGGGGATATTTCCCTTATTTTTGATTATCCACATGACCGCAAATCTGGTAAAAAAATTTAAAGAAAAGCAATTACTGCAACAACTCAAAAGTCATGATAAAGACGCCTTTATCAAGGTTTATGATGAGTATGTTCAGGATGTGTATCGTTTTGTCTATTTTAAAGTTGGTAGAGAAGCGGACGCTCAGGACTTGACCTCCATGATATTTCTTAAGGCTTGGAATTATATTCAAAATAATTCTTTAACTAATAGTAAAACCTTAAGAGCCTTAGTCTATAAAATTGCGCGCACCTCTATTATTGACCACTACCGTGAAAGTAGTAATAAGTTAGAATTATCTTTAGATGATGAAAACCACCCTCTTGATATAATGGATGACAATCCTGGTCCTGATGAGAATATGGATCAGTCAGCTGATCTGGCTTTAATTCATAAGCAGTTACCGTTATTAAAAGAAGAGTATCGTGAAGTGATCGTTTTGCGATTTATAGATGATCTTAGCTTGGAAGAAATTTCTGAAGTAACCGGAAAGAGCCGGGGCAATGTTCGGGTAATTTTACACCGAGCCATGGCCGCCTTAAAAGAGATGGTGGAGACTGAAATGAAGAAAAAATAGTTGGTTGACTTAATAATTATTTATTGTATAATGATAGTGTGCTTGTGGGGCGTCAGCCCTATTCGGCTCAATAAGCTGAAGGCAGGCATAATAAAAAAGATTTCAGAAATGAAGTCTTTTTTGTTGGGTGAAGTTTAATCCTCTATTTAAAATTAAAACAAAATAAGCACCCATAAAGGGTGCTTATTTATAGCTTCGGGATTAAACATGAGCTCGACATTCAATTACATTTTATCATAAAAAATATTTTAGTCAAGTTGCATTTAATGGACCTTCTTACCAACAAATGGACCTGCGGGGAATTGAACCCCGAAGCAATGGGTGTCGAGCTCATGCTTGCATCCTCGCCAGGCCCATTTGCAGGCAATCCCACAAAAATAGTATATCAGGGGCGATATAATTTAGACTTAACATTTATATTTTAATAATATTATCATGAGTAAATATCATCAAAATTAGACTTAAGTCTAGAAATATCTAGACTTAAGTCGCTTGTGGATAAATATAGTCAATAAAGACGGGCTGTTTTTCGCTTGTCAACTGTAACATTTTCCTCTGTATTACGTATATTAGAGCGTATGACAGAAAATAATTTGCTCAAACAATTAAAGAGCTTAAAAAAGATTAAACCCGAAGATTCTTGGTTAAAGAGTAATCGGGAGATTTTGCTTGCTCAAATAGCTAATGCTGGTGTCAAGGAATTATCTCCTTGGAAGCGCCTCGTTATCGATACGCGCAGCTTTTTAGCAACCGCTTCTCGTCCGGCAATTTCTTTGGCCTCTTTATTATTGCTTTTAGTTGGAGCTAGTACTTTTGGACATTTAGCTTTTAGCAAGACAAAGCCAAACGACTCTTTATATATTGCTCGTATCATTTCTGAGAAAGCAAAATTAAGCACTGTCTTTAACAACGAAGAAAGAGAAAAGTTAGAAGTTAAATTTGCCACCAATCACGCTGAAGATATTACCGAGGTTTTAGCTGCAAATAAGATGGATGAAAATAATCAGGATCAAGTGGCAAAATTAAATGAAAATTTTAATAAAGAAATTAATACTGTTCGTACTCGCATTGTTGCTTTGAGTAACAACACTAAGAAGTTAGATAATAAAGAGACGGCTGTTGCCAGTTCTACTATTTCCGAAGATGAAACTTTAATCACAGCGACTAGTGACAAAGATGACTTAGGTGTGCAATTAGATGTAAATGAGGATGTTAGTGTTAACGCTGACACCGACGCTATTGCCGCCGATACTCCTGAATTAAAGGCTGAGCTGGAAAACGCTTTAAGTGCAGAAGTATCAGAAGCTCAAGATGTTAAGGGTGCTGAAGAAATTTTAGATGAAGCTCAAAGCTTATTTGATAATAAAGAATACGATAGCGCTTTAGATAAGTTAAAAGAAGTAAAAGAGTTAATGAAGTAATTAACAATTAAAAAATTCAAAATTCAAAAATTACTTAATCTTGAATCTTGAATCTTGAATCTTGAATTAATACGGTCGCCGGTGTTTATTAGTTTATCTTTCTGAGTCGATGCCTTTTTAGAAGATCAGATTACTGAATTCTTCCGATATGGATCGTAAAGAAGATAAATTAATAAATCCTGGTGACTCCGACAGCGGTGGATTTATCTACTACTGCCGGTTAGCCTGGGTTAAAGCGAGTCTGATCAAGGTCGAATCCCGTAAGGGAAGACTTCGCTCATTATAAATTTAGAATGTTTTTTCAGACCGATTATCCTGTTCTAAACGATTATTCTTCAATGTTTTGACATTAAGAGTTTATCTGTTTAGATAATTCAAGTTCCCGTAGATTGATTAAGCTTTTCTCCAGCCTCGGCTAAACAAGCTTTACAGGTTGGTAGATCTTAATTGTTTTTGCCAGTCCTAAAAAGCCTGCTTCAACCGATGTGTTGGTGGAGCGGGATTCCGATCAATCTATAAAATACTTGCTTTTATCCAAATAAATTTACTTTGATTAAAAACAGAACAAGAATTTTTTAAAAGAATAAGAAAAATCAGCTTGAAAATCCAAACCTTATTATTTGACGTTTAGTTCACGCTACTATTGTGTGGACAATCGCAAATGATTTAATTATTACTTATGAAAAAATTACGCAAATTTTTAACCCTCAGCGTAATGGTAATGTCAATCGCTGTTATGAGCGGTTTTGCCTCTTTGAGCCCTGCTAACGCATCTGCTCAAGCTGGTGATTTGATTAAAATGGATGGTTTATCCTCCGTTTATTACCTTGGTGCTGATGGTAAGAGATACGTTTTCCCTAGTGAATCCGTATATTTCTCTTGGTACAGTGATTTCAGTGGCGTGGTTACAATCCCTGCTTCTGAATTACAGACCTATCCTTTAGGTTCTAACGTTACAATGAGACCTGGTACTAATCTTGTTAAGATTACTACCGATCCTAAGGTATATGCCGTCTCTGCTGATGGTACTTTACGTTGGGTACAGAGTGAAGCTGACGCAATCGCTTTATTTGGCGCAGATTGGGCCTCTAAGGTTGTTGACGTAGCTGACTCTTTCTTCACCAATTACACTATCGGTACTCCTTTAGTATCCGGTACATACCCAGCTGGTACATTATTAAAGAATGCTAACAATGCTAGCGTTTATTACTTTGATGGTACCAACTATCGTATGATTGGTAGTGACGCTGCTTTCACAGCTAATCGTTTTAGTTATAGTAACATCGTTACTACTACTATGACTTTGACTGCTTCCGGTGCAACTATCACTGGTATGGAGGATTTCTCTAAACCATCTGGTTCCGTTGGTGGAACAGTTATTACCGGTTCCGGTTTAACTGTTGCTTTAGCATCTAACACTCCTGCTGGCATGGGTATCCCAGCTGCGGCTCCAGTTGACTTTTTAAAGATCAACTTAACAGCTGCCTCTGATGGTGATATTAATGTTTCCAGCATCAAGTTGACTGCTTTTGGTCTAGGTGTTGCTACTTATATCGATGATGCAACTTTCTATGACAATGGACTTAAAGTAGGCACTTCTAAGAATTTTAATGCTGATAGAGAAGCTATATTTAATTTCTCTACCCCAATTAAAGTTAGTGCTGGTACGACTAAGACTTTAACTGTTGGAGCTACTATTGAAGCTAGCCAGACTGGTAATTTTGTTATCGGTATTGAGTCTGCTTCTGATATTATCTCTTCTGGAGCAAGTGTTACTGGTTCCTTCCCAATTCAAAGCAATCAAATGTCAATTGTTTCAGGTACTACTTTAGGTACTGTTACTTTAAGTAATGCTGTTGGCACTGATAGTTCTAACCAATTTGGTGAGGACAATATTTTATTAGCTAGTTTTGATTTAGCTGCTGCACATGAAGATGTTTTAGCCCAACAACTAAGATTCAGAAATGGTGGCACTGATACAGCTGGCATCGTTAGCAATCTGAAGTTGTTTATTGATGGCACTGAAGTTGCCGATGGTACTTATGCTGATAAATATGCTACCTTCAACTTAAATAACTACAAGATCACAAATGGTGATAGTGTGAATGTTGAAGTAAGAGGTGACTTAGGTGTTACTAATAACAACGATACCTTTACTTTATATATCAAGGACAGAGGAGACTTTGTTTTCTTGGGACAATCCTATGGTTTCGGTGTTCAATTAACATCCACTTCTTTTGCAACTCTAGATACTACAACTGAAGGTATTACAGTTACATTAGGAACAGGTCAATTTACTATCGACATGGATAACTCTGCAACTCCAGCCAAAGATGTTAAGATTGGTGATAACAATGTTGTTCTAGCCACTATATCTCTTAAGTCCAACGGTGAAAATGCAACAATTGAACAAATTGTTGATAACGGTTCTAATACCTTTGAAATTCAAGGTACTGGATTAGCCGCTGGTGAGATTGAGAATGTTGAGATGGTTGATGTTGCAACTGGTGGAGTTTACGATATCACTGCAACACATGTTAGTGATACTGCATGGACCTTATCTATGACTGATGAAATCGCTCTAGTTAAGGATGTTGCTAAAGTATTCCAAGTTCGTGCTGATATGAGTGATACTACTAGCGCAGAAATTGATGACGGTGATACATTAAAGGTTACCTTAGGTGGTGCCGCTATGACTATTACTGGTGACGTTTCTGGTTCTTCAATCACTGACGTTACTCCAAGTAGTGTAACTTCTGCTGTAACTACTATTAAAGCTGCTGCCTTGACTTGGTCTCCAACCGCATTACAAACACAAACTGTAGTTGGTGGTGCATCTGACATTGTTGTTTACCAAGCTTCATTAAAGGCTGGTACAGCTGACAGTGTTAAATTGCAGACAGTAACCATCTCTACTCTTGGTACTGATGCCGCTTTCACTGATTCAGATATTACCAAATTAGATTTATATTTAAATGGTAACTTATTGAAGTCTGTGTCTAATGGTATTGTAGAAACAACAGGTGGAGCTGATGGTTATATTACTTTCAATTCATTAAATACTGCCTACAATGTTATTCCTGCAGGTCAGACTGTTAGTTTAATGGTTAAAGCTACTTTTGCTTCAACTATTACTGCTGCTGGAAGCTTTGATTTAGAAATGGAATCAGCTGACGACGTTGTTAGTAGAGCAGTATCTAGTAATGATGCTGTAACAGAAAATGCTGATGGCACTACCATCTCCGGCGTTTCTGGAACTGTTACAACCGCCACTGTTGGTACAATCAAGGTTGAATTGTTAACTAATAATGGTATTGCTGATGAAGATGCTCAGTTATTAGCTGGAGCTTCACTTCCTGCTGACCGTTATTTAGCTGAATTGAAATTCACCACCACTAATGAACCTATTAAGGTTACTAAGCTTTCATTAGATGAAGGAGGTACCTCTGGATCTGATGATATTGCTACCGTTTCCTTAGTAACAGCGTCTGGTACTGTAGTAGCTTCTGCAATCCCAGCAACAAGTGGCAACGTTGTATTCGATCCATTTGACTACGTATTCCCAGCTGATCAAGCAACATCATTATTCGTTCAGGTTAATTCAAAAGGCATGAATGTATTAGGTGATGCTTCTGCTACAGCCGACTACGGTCAGACAGTTGTTTACAACATCCCTGCCGCTGCGAGCAGTATTACTGCTACTGGTGAAAATTCCGGTACAGCTATTACTTTAGCAGTATCTGCTGATGGCACTATTGGTGCAGGTGAGTGGTCACAAGCCGCTACTACTTCTAAGACAGCGACTATTACTGGTTCTCTGTTAACTACTATTGCGAATGCAATGGATGATGGTCTTTTGACTGGTGGTACTGCTAAGACTTTAGGCAAATACACATTTGTATTTGATAACGGTTCTAACAGAAATACTTCCAACGAAGAATTGATGGCTTATCTTGATGCTATCTCATTCACTGTTAGTAAGAGCGCTTCAACCACTATTACCAATGCATATGCCCAGATTGAAGGAACAGCTACTAAGGTAGCTGGTGATATCACCACTTTAGGTGATGGCAATACTTCTGGTTCCATTGCTTGGTTAACTGGTGAGTTGCAGGGCTTATCTGGAAGCGGTAAACTTGACGGTACAGTAACATTAGTTATTACTGGTGACGTTACAACCTCTTCTACTGTAGGTGAATATGTACAAACTAGTCTTGCTGATGTAGCAGGTGCTGGTGATGTAGATTACATTGGTGACGGTTTAACAACTGGAACACCTTTGACAGCTACTTACATGAATGTATCAGAAGTTATTGGCGCTACTTTAAGCGAATAGCTCTGCGTTCTAAGTTTTCCCAATTTCCTTTAATTAATTGGCCTCATCTGACAGGTTAGTCGGAAACAATAAGAGCCCCGTTTTTACGGGGCTCTTTTGTGTTTAGCGAGAAGACAGTTATTCTTAGTTTCCGCCCACGTAAAACGTGGCGAGCATGTCTACAGACATGATCTGGTTAATCCTTTAGACTGGAATATCGTCCGCGCTATTGCTTACAGCGATACCGCTAGATAATTTAATTTCTCTTTAAGTTTATTCAATAAAACTCACTCCCGTATAGCCTTCGGCACGGGGTGGGTTTTAGGTATTTTTTAAGCTGTCTTCATAGGCTTTGTGCTATAGTAATTCAATTGAATTAGAGGATGAGTAAATATTAACACTCTTATGTTCAAATAAGAGTGTTAATATTGTATCTGCTTAATTATTACTTAAAAGCGTTTATATTCACAAGCACAGTTTTGGTATAACAATTTTTAAGCCTATGCATATATTTTTAGACGAGAGTGGAGACTTTACTACGCATAATCATGAGGAATATTTTATTATTGGCTCTTTTACTGTTGGTGACCAACGCCGCACAAATAAGGCTTTAATAAAATGGATTCGTACTAAATTTCCACGTAAGATGCGTGGTCAGAGTGAGGTTAAATGGTCCTCTACCGGCATAGATGATGATCTTAGGCTAAGAACTTTAAAACATATTGCGGGAATGGACATACGTATTCATTTTGGTTTTCTTTTGAGAAAAAATATTCCAACAAGTTATCGTAATAAGAAGAACAAAATAAATACGGGCACATTGTATACCAATATCGTGGCTGAAGTGTTAGAACAATATTTACCAGTTGACGACAGAGCAATCCATATTTTTTGCGATCAAAAACATCTCAAAGGAATGACTAAAAAAAATTTTGAAGATGCTATTATTTTACACTTAGCTCCATTCTGTTCTCCAAATACGCTTATTGAGGTTAAAATGATTGACTCAAAGGCTAACAGAAATATTCAGATTGCAGATTGGATATCTGGTGCAATTGCGCGATATTTTGAAAAAGGCAGACTCGGTGAGGAAAGTTTTAAAATTTTAAAAAATAATTTCATCGGTGAGGGTAAAGAATTTTTTTAATTAATATTCAGGACAGTTAATTTTTTTAAAGAAACATTTTATACAACAAAAAATGCCTGCCGTAGCAGACATTCTTTATTAGAAGTAGCGTCTTTTAAGATGTGAATCTCCAGTTTTATAAATGATTTCTCATCTATGCCTCAGACTCTCCAAGGGAACACTAGAGCATTTCAAAAGCTATTATTGCACACTCCTATTAATAATTATAGAATCATTAATCTTAAAAGTCAAGGTGATGAAATTGGTTTATATTAGCACTTCAAGATTTTTGATTTCTCTATAAGTTTATTCAATAAAACCCACCGTAAAGGTGTGTTTTAGTTTGTGGCTCTTGGGTTATTAGGTCTGTATTTCAATCTTTTGACTTCATAACTAATTTAAGCTGGCTTCATAGGGCTTGTGTTAGAATATAAAAAATAAGACTGTCGCTTTATATCATAGATGTTAAGTTATTATTAAGATGTGTTAAGCGGGTATTTTTTATGTCATCGTGATAGTAATGCTAGCAATTATTACAATTAATTTTAAATATTATGAGTTTTTTTAAATTTCATAAGGAAATAGAAACGAGAGATTTAAAGTTGTCTGATTATGATCAAATATGGTCAAAATTTTGTTTTTTTGATGAATCTGGTAGTTTGAGTAACGTGAATGATCCATTATTTACAATTGGTATTATTAAAATATCTCAACCATATTATTTAAGCAGTAAAATTTGTTATGAAAGAAGTAAAAGGAAGTTTTTTGATGAATTAAAATTTAATAAACTATCTAGAAATAATTTAGATTTTGCAAAATTTGTTATTGATTCATTTTTTGACACTAAAGGTGTAAATTTTTATTCATACACGATTGATAAAGAGGGTGACTATTTTTATAATAATTTTTCTCGGGAGCCGTGGCAGATTTATGAGGATTTGACTATGAAATTATTACAAGAGGCTGTTCTGTCGCCTAAGGAGATATTAATTTTAATAGCAGACTATATAACAACGCCTAATACTGTTAAGTATGAAGTCAATATTAAAAGGGAAATGAATAATAGAAATAGAAGATTAACTATGGCTGGTGTTTGTCGATTTGACTCTAAGGCTAATGATTTACTACAACTAGTAGATTTGTTAATTGGAGCGGTTAGTTATGATGTCAAATTATCGGCGCATATTGTTAGTGGTGATAAATATAAAATTGCATTAGTTAAATATTTGAAAGCAAATATGGGGGCAGTTAATTTTATAGATAATGGTTTTAGAGATAGAACTTTTAACATATTTGTTGATAAAGATATTAAAAAAAGAGTGAACTCCTCCACTCAATCTGTATAACTGAAAAAGAGCTATCGTCCTAAC
>JAIPIE010000027.1 GCA_021734825.1 Patescibacteria group bacterium | reverse complement strand
GAACGAGGACGATTAAAGTATTTAGAATACATTAAGAAAGCTAAAGAAAAACGTACTAAAGGGACTTACAAAATCAAAATTATTATCTCCGGATCATTTATTGAAGAATACATTTACCAAAACGAAATCACTCTAGGCAGAAAGGCGGTCCATAGAAAGAAACGAAAAAACAAACCCAAAGAAGAGCAAACAGAAATGCGCAGCGGTGCTCTAAGGCGAACCAGAATGACGATTATGCGCCTCGTAAATAGCAACCCAGATTTTATCACTTTCCTTACTCTGACTTTTGATGAAAATAAGTTTGAGAATAAAAAAGATATCACCGAGTTTGAGAAATGTAATTATCTTTTTATGACTTTCATCCAAAGATTAAAATATAACTTCCTCGGCATTAAATATTTAGCCGTTCCCGAGTTTCAAGGCGATTATTATTTCCGCACTGGAATTAAAAAGGAATTTGGCGGCGCCATTCATTATTATCTTCTTCTCAACCAAATAGTAGATACTAAAAAAATTGAAAAAGTTTGGCGACACGGTTTCGTCAAAATTAACAAGATAAAATCAATCAATAATGTCGGCTTATACGTCTCTAAATATTTAAGTAAAGAATCTTTTAACCGCAAATATTTCGGCAAGAAAAAATTCTTTTACTCTCGCAATCTAAACCGTCCCCAAGAATTTAAAGGCCAAGAATGCAAAGAGATGTTAATGGGCTGCTGCCCTCCACCAGAAAAAGTTTATGAAAAGGAATTCAGCAATAAATATCGAGGTGAAGTAACGGTAAATATTTATCAAATTAAATAATATGGCGAACTTAGAAAAAATTAATTTCGGAGCTTACGGCTACCAAGAATGGTTAATCGGAAAAATAAACGGCATGAAAAAAGCACTGGAGGCCGGAGAAAGTTTTGAACATGCCGAAAGCCAAGAAATGCTCAAAAGAAAATTAGCCTCTTACGAAAAGGCTCTCAGAGAAACTGAGTAAAAAGTCATGCACAACTTTTTACGTTAAAATTAATTTATAACTCTTACTATGGTTAGCAAGCAAATGCTTCAAAAACTGAAAATAATCATCAAGGATGAATACGGACGAGATCTATCAGATAGCGAAGTGTTTGAAATTGGTAATGGTTTAGTGAGATATTTTAAGGCTTTAAAAAGATTGAATTTATCAAAACAATTTGCTAATATGAAGAAGCACACAAATCAAACATAACGCTAAAAGCTTTTTTTATACTTGTCCCCTAAAAGGGGGCGGTTCTGACAGACAAGTATTGCTTTTAGTGATATTGGTTTGTGTGCACGGAGCCGCTCCCTTTTAGTTACCAAAAATATGAAAAATACGGACAAAAAATGCATTTTATATTGTCGGGTTTCCTCTAAAGAGCAAGAAGAAAAAGGTTATTCTTTAGAAGCTCAGGAGAAACTACTCAAAGATTACGCTAGTCGTAATGATTTTAGTATTGTGAAAACCTACAAAATTTCTGAATCCGCCAGCGGCAAGCTGATCAGGAAGACTTTTTCGGAAATGTTGGTTTATACCAAAAAGAATAAACTTAATCTTATTCTAGTTGAAAAAATAGACAGACTAACTCGCAATCTAAGGGATGCTGCAATTATTAGTGACTGGATAAATGAAGATGAAAAACACGAAATACATTTCGTCAAAGAAAATTTTATTGTTAACCGTAATACCCGGGCTCATGAAAATTTAGTTTGGGATATGAAAGTAGCGATTGCCAGATTCTATACAAATAATTTAAGTGAAGAAGTGAAAAAAGGACAGAAAGCTAAACTCGAATCTGGCTGGATGCCGCAACGCCCTTGTTTGGGTTATAAAACAATTGGCAATAAAGGACATAAAACACATATTATTGATGAAAAAATTGCTCCTTTAATTAGACAAGCTTTTGAATTATATGCGAGCGGTAATTATTCCTTGAACTTTTTAGCGGAAGTAATGTTTGACGAAGGCCTTAAAGCGTCATCAGGGAAAATGCTAGCTAAAAATACTTTGCACAACATGCTAACCAATCCTTTTTATACTGGTCAAATAATTTGGAATAATAAAACATATTCCGGCAATCACGAACCGATAGTTGATTTTGATTTATTTGATAAAGTTCAAATTAGAATTAAGCGTAAATTATCAGCAACACAATTTAAAAAACACATCTTTATTTTTAAAGGCAATATTCGCTGTGCTGAATGTGGCGGAATTATTAGTTGGAGCCAAAGAAAGGGTCATATTTATGGCACCTGTAATCATTACCGCTCTTGTTCACAAAATACTAGAGTTAGAGAACAGGATTTAATTGAACAATTAATGCCATATCTTGAAGAAATAAAACCAAAAACACCAAAACTAATTGATTGGTTAGAGAAAGCGATTAAAGAAGACGAGCCTACTGATAATAGTCTAATAGAAGCCCAGAAACAGGCTTTAGAGCAAAGTTTAAAGAGAATTGATAATCGAATAGATCTAATCTATGACGACAAGCTAGACGGCAAAATTACTGAGGATTTTTATACTAAAAAATACAATGAATTTAATGCGGAAAAAATAGATTTAGAAAAAAAATTAAAACAAATCAACCCTGGCAGTGGCGCCGTAAATTATGAAAAAGGTATTAAACTCCATCGCCTAGCTAGTGAGGCTTCCAATCTAATTATTGATACGGAAACGGACATTGAAAACAAACGACTTGCTTTATCAGAATTATTTTCGGACTTTGAATTAGATGCCGATAAAATAAGGCCAAAATACACTTTAGGGGGTGAATTTTTAGCTAAATGGATGCCTCGTGTAAATAACAGTTTCGGACCAATAGAATTTGGCGAATATTATGAAAAAACAGACGCTTTCGCGCCTGCTTGTTCATCGATGCTCCCAGGGTGGGATTCGAACCCACGACCAATTGGTTACACTTACCCACTAATTTCTTAATGGTGTGGACTATATCATCACCCACCAAAATTGATGGGTGCAAGGCGCTTCGGGCCGTCCTTGCAGACGGACCTACTCCCTTTCGGGATAGTCTCTGAACCTTCCGTATAAAAATATTATACGGCTTGGCTGCTGATTACCTTGATCTTTCGATTTTAGGCTTCCAGACAGTTCACCTTGTTTTCGACCTCAATTACTTGAGGAAGCTGCGTATTACTTGTGTTCACAGCCAACTGCGCTACCGCTGCGCTACCTGGGAATTATTTAATTGTTAAAACAAAAAATGTTTTTGCTCAACATTTCTACTCTATTTTAGAAGAAATTAACACTGAAGTCAAGGACTTATTTTATTCTTATTTTATTCTTATTTTATTCCCATTTCCTGCTATTTTACCCCTTATTTCATTGCTAATTTCTTTCTTACGCTCTTACTTTCAGCTTTCTTTAGTAATCCCTCAACTTCTCCAAACCCTTAAAACGACGAATCTTCTCTAAAGCTTTAGATTCAATCTGACGAATACGCTCGCGAGTAACTTCAAACTCCTGTCCAACCTCTTCTAAAGTATGAGCAACCCCATCGACTAAACCAAAACGCATTTCTAAAATCTTCTGTTCACGTGGCGATAACTGCGCTACAATATCGCGCACATAGTCGCGCAAAAGCTGCAAGGCGGCCGCCCTATCCGGCGTCACATTCTTTACATCCTCAATAAAATCTTCCAAAGTTGAGTCCTCTTCATCATCGCCAATACTGGTCTCCAAAGAAATTGTGTCCTGAGAAATCTTAATAATATAACGTACTTTCTCAATATCCTCTCCCATTTCCGCCGCAATCTCATCGGCTAATGGTTCTCGCCCCAATTCCTGAATTAAAGTACGCTGAACTTGCTGAAATTTATTAATTGTTTCCACCATGTGCACCGGAATACGAATAGTACGGCTCTGATCAGCCAAAGCCCTCGTAATTGCCTGCCTAATCCACCAAGTAGCGTAAGTTGAGAACTTATAACCCTTACGGTATTCAAACTTCTCTACCGCTCTAAATAGACCGATATTGCCCTCTTGAATCAGGTCAAGCAAACTCAAACCCTTGGCGCCAGCAAACTTCTTGGCAATAGATACAACTAAACGTAAATTGGCCTCAATTATCTTCTTTTCCGCCTCTTTATCGCCCTTCTCTTTACGCTTAGCCAATTCAACCTCCTCAGCTGAAGTTAATAAAGGCACTTTACCAATTTCCTTCAAATACATCTGGATTGAATCAGCACTTAACTTGGATAAATCAAAAGTAACAGAGGCAGCTGCTTTAGCAGAAGTGATATTTGGATTTTTCTCATGTGTATCTAGAATGCGCCCCGAATCTTCGGCAATACGCACACCATTTTTTTGTAAATCACCGAGAAAGATATCGAAATCATAGACATACTCCTCTACTTCCGGAAATAAATATAATAACTCTGTTTCAGTTACAAATCCGCGTAAACGCCCCTTATCAATCAGCTTCTTAATTTGAGCTTCCGTCGGGCGTAGCACCTCTTTAGTCTCTTTCTCTTTAAGTTTAACTTGCTTATTTACCTTCTTAGAGTTTTCGGTCGACACCTTTTTCCCCTTACTTTTTTTAGGAGCAACTTTTTTAGACACTGTTTTCTTGATGGTAACTTTCTGAGTAGATTTTTTCTTAACTACCTTATTAACCAGCTTCTTCTTAACTGACACTTTTTTTATCACCTTCGCCTTCACTGAAGTTTTTTTTGCCGCTTTTTTAGCCTTAAGAGACCCCTTGGTTGAAGTCTTTTTCTTATCTACTGCTGTTTTTTTGATTGTTTTTTTAGTGGCCATAATTTTAAAGGCTACGCAGCGAATTAAGCTGCTCGGTCAAATTTTTTATATCTGTCATTAAATTATTCAAGTCCGTTTTATCGCTACCCGCCTCTGCTGCTCCAATCTGATTTTGCAATGTCTTAATTTGGCGCTTCAGACTGAACTTCTTTAATTCTAATAACACTTTACTTAATTCAGATTTGAGTCCATTATCATCGTAATCATAATAATCCCTTTCGGCTAAAAGGGCTAAACGATCAATAATATTAATACTCTTATCATCTTGTTCTTGCAAATATAAGCGAAAAGCATCATAGTCAAGAACAGCAAATTTATTATAATAGATTATTAGGTTCTTGTAAAACTGGCTTAAATTTTCTAACAATAAATCTCTCGGCTCTAGATGTGAAGCAGCATAAGGAATATAGTCTGGAGCTTTCAATAAAATAGCCAATAGAATATCCGACAAGCGTTCATCACGATTAATGGTCGTCTCTGCTGCTGTTGGGGGCTTAATTTCTGCTTTTTGAGCGACCTGCCGTGACGTGGGCTTACTTACTACTACGCTTTCCCGCAAAATTTGTTCGGAAACACCCGTACTCTCAGCCAAACGCTTAAACCAAAATTCCTGGTCAATCTTATTTGCCAGCTTCATAATCATAGTTAGCATCAGTTTTACCACCTCTTTCTTATCAGCCAACTTAGTTAAATCTTTACCAGCAATAATTTTATCAAAATAGTATTCCATCACTGGTCGCGAGTTAATAACCGCTTGCTTGAAGTCATCCGGATTAGACTGAAGGCATTGGTCGGGGTCTTTATACTCCTTAGATAGAAGAATAACTTTTAAATTGATGTCTTGTGCCATTGCCTCGCGAATACCGCGATCTGCCGCTAACTGGCCAGCATTATCCATGTCAAAGGATAGGGCGAGATTATTAGTAAAACGTTTTAATAATAATAATTGCTCGGCCGTTAAAGCAGTACCAGAAGAAGCCACCGTATTGCTAAAACCGTGCTGATGACAAGCGATAGCATCCATTTGTCCCTCTACCACAATAGCGAAGCCTCTTTCTTTAATTGCTTTCTTCGCTTTATCAAGAGCAAAGAGTACGCGACTCTTGTCATAGACCTCCGTTTGTGGACTATTAATATACTTCCCTCCTGGAATCGTTTTTTCTTTCTCCGGATTAATACGAGCGGTGAAGGCGATGACATTACCACTCACATCCTTGATGGGAAAAGTGATGCGATCACGAAAGCGATCATAGGCACTACCACGATCACTTCTGCCCGCCAAACCGGCGGCAAATATTTCTTCATCTTTAAACTTCTGTGACCGTAGATACTCAAGCATCGCCGTCCAAGCATCAGGATTATAACCAACTTGCCATTCTTTAAGAGTTTCTTCACTTAAGCCACGCTTCAGTAAATAGGTCTTCATTTTCTTGCCCGTGTCATCATTTTCTAGCCAATACTGTCCTTGCTTAGCGGCTACCTGTAAACAATCAAGAATGCGTCCACGTTTAGAATATTCTTGTTTTGATTCATATTTTAAAATTACCCCTGCCTTAGGCGCAAGTAGTCGCAAGGTGTCAGGAAAACTAAGACCTTCCATCTCCTGCACAAAGGAAAGGACATCTCCGCCTTTACCACAACCAAAGCAATGCCATATCTGCTTATCTGGAGAAATCACAAAAGATGGAGATTTCTCACGATGAAAAGGACAGAGGGCTTGAAAATTAGCACCAACTGCCTTAACCTGGATATATTCTCTTAACACCTCCACAATATCCAACTTAGTTTTAATCTCTTCTGCAGGAGACATAGTTTATTAAAATATTTTTTTCCACCAAGCCCTTTTAGGTGCCTGAGGAGTTCTATTATTTAAATTGGGAGTTGGTAGGCGACGAAGAACATCAGCCTCTCTTTCATTATGCTTAGAATTATGGACATTATCAACATGATTAACTATTGGTTGCTCAGTGTTATCTACGGGCGCAAAACCAAGGAGGCTTTGCAAGCGAGCCGCTTCCGCTTGCACTAGTTCTCCGTCATAATCAGCGCTATGGCGACTCTGCCCCTCATAACTAGCCTTCTTGTGATCAAGATGTAGATTAAAAAAGATTATATCTTGAGAGGCTTCAACTTGAACATACAAATGAAAACGAGGATAAAAATCACGATTAAAACGACGCACAAAACTTTCCTGATCACTTTGACGATCAACAATATAAGTATAACCAGCTCGTCGCAAGAACTGCGCCGGACCAACACCATTCAATTGTGTGGATTTAATTTTTATCTTCATCTTTAATGTGGCGAAATACGATAAATTTATAAGTAAAAAAGTTAATTACACCTAAAAATATATTAACAATGATCTGAGCTAATAGATACCAGACCTGCCAGTTATTCACTAATAAATGCATGGCTAACGCATTTAAATTCATGCTAATAAAAGCGGCACCGATATATAGAACTAATTGATGAGCTAAACGCTTGTTATTGTAGTTACGAAAGGTCCAAAGCTTCTGCAAACTAAAACTTACAAAAAAGGACAAAAGGAAAGCCAATGAAGTGGATAAAACAATTTCCCAACGAAAGAGACCATGAAAAAGATATAGCGCCAGCAAGTCAACCGCTGCCGCCGAACTACCGGCCACAAAAAATTTAATAATTGCCTTACGCTTCTCACAAAAATTAAATATTTTTGGATAACTACTTGCAAAAAATTTACCAAAACGTTTATAAAGATTGTTTATAATTGACATAGTTTTTTACCACTGACAATAAGTGAAAGCCCATTTGGCTAAAATTCTAGCCTGAGTAAAGCGTTCATTGATACCACCGCTATCTAAAACAACGGTAATAAGACTGCGTCCATCTACATCGCGAAAACGTCCAACAAAACAATAACCAGCCTCTTCCGTGTAACCAGTCTTACCGCCAACTGCCTCAATAGCGTCAGCTGAATCGCCATCGAGAAGCCAGTCGGTTGATTCTATCATCTTATTCTTGCCTTGCAAAGTTTTAAAGCTATAACTACTCTTACCAGTGGTAGCGGCAATATCTTTTTGATTAAGAGCAGCTTGAGCCAAACGCGCCACGTCCTTAGCATTTGATAGATTATTATTGTCCAAGCCAATAGCATCAGCAAATTCAGTTTGAAGTAAACCCAGACTCAGGGCTTTTTTATTCATTGCTTGAACAAATTCCTCATCACTTAAGCCGGTAGAACGAGCCAATGATAACGTGGCGCCATTATCGGATCCGATTAAACTAGAATTAAATAAATCTCTAATTTTTACCTCCTCGCCCCAAAATAAATTAATACGTCCACCGGCTATAACATCATCTTTTTTCACAGTATAAATATTATCCCAACCAGGATTATGTTCAAGAAAAACTAAAGCGGTCATAAGCTTGGTAATGCTGGCGATAGGCTGACGTCTGGAAGCCTCCTGACTGGCGAGCCAAATATTACCGTCATCGGTTAAAACCGCCGCACTTCTAGCTTCTACTACTGGAGCAGGAGTAGTGACAAGTTTTTTATCAGCATTCTCGGGCAAATGACGATCACTCACACAAGCCTCCGCACCACGCCAGTCACCACTCGCATACACAGCCGGCGTTGCCGGCAAGAAAACGGACATGGCAAGCGCTAAGATGTTAAAAATAATACTTAACATGCAGGTTTATCCTCCGCCAACAAATCCTCTAAACTTTCAGGACTATGCAAACGATTATAATCAGGTAATTCATTAATACTATTTAAACCCAAAAAACGCACAAAATCTAAGCTTACTTGATAATAGTTTTCATTCTTCTGTTTATCAAAACTTTCTTCAATTAAACCACGCAAAAGAAGATTACGAATAATTAAGCTACAGTTAACGCCACGCACTCTTTCCAGCTCCAACTTGCTCACCGGTCCACGATAGGCAATAATGGTTAAAGCTTCCAAGCTTGGCTGAGAAAGCTCACCACTCACTTCAGTCTTCAAAAAATCTTTAATTAAATCAGCATGTTCACCAGAACTAACCAATTGATAGTTACTGCCCGCGGTAATCAGGCGCCAACCGCGCTCAGAATTTTCATATTCGGCGCTCAACTCGTTTAAGGCTTTTTCCGTTTCGCCTGCTTTAACGTTGACCGCCTTACTTAATTCTTTTAAGCTTACCGGCTTATTAGCAACCAGCAGAATTGCTTCCAATTGTGAAGATAAATGGGACATAAGAAAAATTAATTATATTTTTAACACTTTAATTTCGCTAAACAACTCTTCTTGTTCAAAAACTAATTCTCTTTGTTTAGCTAACTCCAGAACTGCTAAAATATTAACAATGACTTCAACTTTTGATTGAGATTTTTTTAAAAAATTCTGAAAGCTAATAGACAGCTGCTCGTTTAAAAGCTGACGAATATGGCTGATGCGCTCATCAATACTAATTTTTGGTCCCAAGGCCATCTCCGGCAATTTTCTTTCACGTTTTTGCAAACGGGCTAAAATCATTAACCAGCTTTCTTGCAAATCAACTGCTTTTAATTTTAAAGGGGGTGAAAAAGAAACTTCTGCTTTCTTCTCTTGTCGACCAAGTTTATTAAACACTGGCGCAAACATCATCCGACCACCGTCAATTAAACTTGAAATTTTTAAACTAGCGTCCACAAATCCCTTATACATCCGCAATTGTCGTTCTAAATCATCAACCGCCGCTTCTTCTTCATCATTAGTTAAATAAGGTAAAGGCGCCTTGGATTTGATATATAAAAGACGAGCAGCCACCACTAAAAAATCAGCTATTTCATCAAGATCAATATTTTCTGCTCGTTCAACGTAAGCAACATATTGATCAGCGATAGCGGCTAAGGCAATTTCTGTAATATCCATCTCCTCTTTTTCAATCATTTGCAGAAGAAGAGCCAGCGGACCTTGAAATTTTTCCGTACTAAAATCAATCATAAATAATTATCTCTTTACTGGTAATCCTCCATTTACAGACTCATCAATCCAAAGTTGTCCTGGAACACAATTATAACCAGCACTATGTTCACGATTACCGACACCATAAGGCATATTTTGCTGAGCTTCATCACCGCTAGCGAGGCGATAAGTGGCACAAAAAGAAAATTCTTTCTCACCATCTACACGATATTCTATCGGCTGTTTTGTTTCTGGGTCAACTAAACTTTTCGGGTCAAAATAAACATTCTTAGACTTTTTCAACTCTTCCAGACTACTAGGCAACACTTTATATTCAGCATAATAATTATTAACAGCATCTTCAAGTTGATA
>JAIPIE010000026.1 GCA_021734825.1 Patescibacteria group bacterium | reverse complement strand
AGGAAAAATACTGCGATTGGCTAAGTGCCATTTGCAACATCATTATGCCCTCGGGGGAATTGTCGAAATTATAGGAGCCGAATTTTAAGTCTTTTATTAAGCCGGTGCGAACCATATAAGTAATGGTTGAAGCGTCTATTTCGTTGCGGCTTAATCTGTCTGGATGCCAGGAGATGATGCCTTGCGCCTCGCCCCTTGATATTCGCTTGATCATTTGAGCGAAGACTGGGCGGCTGTAAGGTTTAAAGGCAGTGTGTTTTTCAACCAGTACCTCGATAATATCCAGGCCACTAAAAAATTCTCGGACTTTGTCTTTTTGGCTGTCTATCGATAAGGCCTGGCGTTCGTCGCCCTCGGTGGATTTGCGGACATAGGCCAGATATTTAATTTTTTCTTGTTTAGGTGTGGTCATATTTTTGAATACAAAAAGGGGCAGTCCTGGACACCCAACAAGATATTACCAAAGGCAATACTCATCGGCAGAACCGTCCCTTTTTGGGGACGAGCATTGAGCTCCTTTGGTTAATTTTTATCTTGCTAGGTGTCAAGGTTATATTATCACAACCATTTATTTTTTCAAGGTTTACAAATCCCCAGTTTTTCGGCGTCTGTCTTGGACACGTTTGAAATCCTCGGGAGTCATCGGGTGATAAATGGCGCTAAGTAAAAGAACTAACTGTAAACATTGTTCGAATGCTTCCTGGTACGAGACTTTTTCTTGGAAAGTTTTCTCGTAGACGCTGATAAACTTATCAACGTGCTCTTTTTTTATGTTCATACATAGTCGTCGACTATGTTTATTTCAAAGGATAAATTTAAGTGCCGTACAGGCGGTAGCGAATCATCCCCAACCAATCGGAGCGATAACTTTTTTCAAACAAAGGTGGAATATTACCGATAGCATTAGTCATAAATTCTTTTATTTCTTTCAAGACAGTAATTATAATCGGTTGCTCGAGATTCTTAGAAGATAATATTTTTCTCATTCCAAAATAACGAACATCAAACAAATTTTTGCCAACATATTTAGAAATATATAAGCCCATATGATTGATATGTTTAACTCGGTTTATTTTTACAAAGCCAACTTGCCAAAGCGCCTCTAACTCGCTGGAAGCCATTTCAAAATTAACTAATAAATGATAATGAACGGAGCCGCCATTTGGTTTTGGTCGGCCGTAATAATCTTCGTCTTTTTGAAACTCCGGAACGGCAATATATTTTAAATCTGGCCTTTTTCTTTTTAATCTTTTAATAAACTTCTTAAAAACAGGATTTGCTTCTTTTAGGCCGGGAACATCGTAATTAAAAGTTAGGGTAATAAATACTTTTAAATCGGGGTTAGAGTCAATTAAGCGGACAATTCTCGCTCTCGTGCGACGCAGAGAAAAGTCCCTCATTACTTCGATTTGAAAAGCACTGTCTTCGTTCTGCTTCACTTCTGCCATTACTTGTTCTTTCGTGCGTCTTTGAGCCTTTTTCTTTGTCTTCTTTTTTTGGCCGACATGAATAGGCGTCTCGTATTGATAGAGCTCCGCTTTCTTGCCCGATATTATCAATTTGTTCCAATAGGTAGCCATCTTTTAGGAGAGAATACAATTCGTTTATAACGAGACTGTATTCTTGTTGATATGAATTAAGTTTTCGAACTAAAAGTTCAAAATCAGTGGTTGAATCAGTTTTTATTCTTCTAGTAATTCCAAATTTTAAGGTTTTGATTCTTTCTCGAAGCCAAAGGATGTAATCAAATTCTCTTTTAATGTTTTTATATATCATATATTTATCTAATATTCGTGATGACGGCCCGGTGTGTGCGTATGGTCAAGTTAATTATATATAAGGGGACCGGGCCAACACTTCTAGTCTTAAGTTTCATTTACCGGCTGCCATTTTCTTTTTTGGCTCCCCCAAGGGGATGCCGCCAAAAAAGAAAAAACTGCAGCAGCCGGTCCTCTTTAAATTTTAAAGGGGGCGGATTGTCTATCTGTGGCTTCTCATTTTAGCGTCAGCTTATCGCCTCTCAAGGTAGTACAAGTCTCCACTTTGACTGTCGCAAGCCATCAGACGCTGTCTCATTTCGTGCCGATAGATAATCTAAGGCGACGTTATCCGGCAATTTAATATCAGTCGCTACATTTAATTTTATGACTATATCAGTCAAATCAAATTGGACGGGTTCAGAGAGCACCTCTGATCTTGTTAGAAAACAGATTGCCGAGCGTTGGGGCGAAGATGAAGCTAAACGTTATAATCCGTTTGTTAATTGCTTCACTTTCAACGGTTGGCTTAAGAACGGCTATGTCGTTCGTAAGGACGAAAAGGCTATCCGGTCTTTCATTATCGTTGAGAAGAAAGACAAGAAAACCGGAGCGGTTGTCGAGAGACGACCAAAAAATATTTACCTTTTCTACGAGAAACAGGTTGAAGCGCAAGCTTAAACAAATTTAGGAGTTAATCCTTCGGGATTGACTCCTTTTTTTGTATAGACAATTTAAAGAACTATCTCACGGTCATTTCTCTTTGCTTTAAAAACTCTTCTTCACTTAAGGTTCCTTTATATCCACCTTTTTGTTCACGACCACAATCGGAACAAATGCTAACCGGTTTCCAATAATGTGTTTTAGGACGGAGCTTAATGTCATAGCAACTGTCATAAATTCCAGTTGGCTTAATAATTAGCCCTTGCTTACATTTCGGACAATTGTCTAAGTCATAGTCATGTCTTTCGTGACATTTCTCGCAAAATTTATGCTCAAGCTCTAATTTATATTCGCTCCATTTCTTAAATAAAAGTTTTGATTTAAGAAATATTCTGAGTTCCGATAACCAAGAGAAAAAACCATTGTCTTTTGGCTCCGGCTCTTCCTTTAACATTTGGGTTCTATCAATTGAGCGTTCACGGAAAATAATTACCCCGGGGATAAAAGTTAAAATACGGAAACAATCCGTCCAATCATCAATCACAATACGAGCACTTTTGGCGACTAAGGTAATATTTTGCGTGGTGCCGTAAACATCGACGTGATGATGGCGATGTTGCTGAAAAAATCTTCTAATTGCGCCACTTTCATTTTCCCAATTTCTTGGATCAAGCGGTTCGGCAATTTCATCGCAAATAACAATACAATTTCTAACATCAACGATGTCTTCCATTTCTTGATAATAGTGAAGATTATTTTTATCAGTGTCCCATTCGCCTAACACGTCGTAGCGTTTCCAATTAAGCCATAGGTTTGAATATACTTGATAACCGGCCACAAGATAGGGATAGACGAAAGTCGCCATCATTAATGATTTACCACTTCCAGGAAGTCCGGTAATTAACTTAAATTTTGAACCGTCTAGTGCCATATGATTATTCTCTTAAACCAGAATTATTAATTAATATTTTTATAGCCATAATTGACCACAAGAAAGGATAAACAGAAAATATCAGGCCAACTATTTGCCATAGAGTTTCAGTTGGAAAAATAAAATCAATAAGGCTCGACCATTGTCTAATCATTCCGAAAAAGATCGTAATGTTTGACCAGGGAATTAAACTATTAACTGCCTGGCCAATAGCATAAAGTAATCCTGATAAAAAGGTGGTGATAAGAATTACTTTTATAAATTGAATTATTGCGTTCATATGTTTATTGGCCGCCGGTCATTTTTTCAATGAAGGCTTTGCCGTTTTTAATTGCCCATAAACCAAACAATCCCCAAAGCGACCATTTGATAATTGTTTTTATGGCAAGGAATAATTGATTAGTTTTTTCGGCGTTAACAGTCCCAAGTGTTGAACTAGAAGTAAAAATATCTTTGCCCCATAGCACCACAGTAGCGGTTGAGCTTCCTGTTGTTGGGATTTGAGCCGTTAAATTACCGTTGACTGGAGAAAGAAATGCTAACTCTGATATAACAGTCGCATTAGCGCTGGCTTTCCAAGCATCATTTAAATTAGTGTAAATATTAAAAGGAAATACATTCTTTAAAATATTTCCCGCTTTATAAATTCCATCTGTCGCTAAAGTTGTGAATTTATTGCCGGCAATAATAAAACCTAATTTAAATTTGCAGCCGATGACTGTTAAATTAAGAGCCGGAACATCAACGCCGAATATTTCTGGTGGTGGTGTATTCCAATCATCTTCACTGCAAGCAGCGTCATACATTACATCGTCGTTATAAAATGGATTACTCGAGCTAGCTGCTAAAATATCAGCTACAGTTGGTATCTGGGTTGGTTGCCAATTCACCGTGACGACATAGGGAGTTGTGGTTGTAGCTTCTACATCTCCTAAAGTAGGTGACCAGTATGAAGCTAAATGGCCAATAACATCATATTGAACATAACCGGTTGTTGAAGCGTTTCCAGTTAAAGTAAAATAACTATTTCCGTTCATCTTACTGGTAAAGAAACCGGTACTATCAATAATTGTGCTAGTAGCAATAAAGGTGCTGCTCCAGTCGGGATTTATTTGTCTTATTTCTATGTAATCATAAGGAGTAAAAATATTTTCGTTATATAAATAACGAACAATAGCCGTTGATTGATTGGAAAAAGTGTAGGGATTAGAAAAGAAAAATAAACCAAGAGAATCACCTGAGTTAGGGTTGTTTGCACATTCGCCACAATCACTTGGACAGGTCGAGCAATTTTCATTGGCTGTTTGGCAAAGTGTATCGCCGCAATATTCTGCCGGAGTAAAAGTTAAATTATTTAAACCGCCAGCGTGAACGTATATCTGCGCAACCTCTATATCACTTAAAGTTTTATCCCAAAGAGCAAAGTCATCATAAATATATGTATTTCCCGCCCAGTTATTAGGATAAAAATATATTGCTCCGATATTTCCATAATTTTGAGTAATGCTTAAATCAGCTTCCCATTTTCTAACTCCATCAACATAGAGAATCTGATGATTAGCCGTGAAAGTTAAAGTGATTAAATGCCAACCAGCAGCATAATTAGGGTAAGAATAATTGCCCGATGGATTAGCAATTAAATTTGAATTCCAAGTTGGACTTTCATTAGTGTAAGCATTGCCATAAACTTGAGGTTTAACTGGCCAACGGCCATCGTTGACATGATCGGCGCACAAATAAACAATCATTTGATTGCTAGTATTTTTTACTTCGATACAGTCAGCGTTGTTGTTGTAGTATTGCCAAAAAGAAATTGAGAAATTATTGCCCTGGCTGATATTTAAGCCGGTTACATTTACATTGTTCCAAGATTGAGCCGCATTGAGCGACCAGTTATCGGAAAAATTCCAAGGGTTGCTACCGTTGTAGCCAAAATTGTTTCCACTAATACTGTTTATTCTATCAACGTTGGTATTATTAAAATCCCAGTATAATAAAAGGGATTCATCATAAACAGCTTTTACTTGTTTACTGCTTAAAATAAATAAACCAATTATTAAAGTTAAGCAGTATATAATTTTATTTATTTTATTTTTCATCTTGTTGTTTCGTTATCTCTCGCCAATTCTTATAAATTTCATCTAGCTTGAGCCGGTCGTGATAAAGCCTGGGCTCGGTGTATGTTTTATAAAACTGATAATCTAAATGGACGAGAATAGCTATTAAAATCACGATTAAAATATTAGTAAACATAAAGTTATTTTAAGAAAGGAGTTTTCGCCCCGCCGGTTAAAGCGGGGCGATAAACTATTTGATCGTGCCCCTGATTTTCTTAACGCCCCACATGATACCCTTGATAATCAAGGTTAATGTGATGACGGCGCCGAACACTCCTAAGATATAAGGGATAAACGCATAAGCGTTATCCTTTAATAAATCGGTGGTGCTAGCTAAAGAGTTGACCAGGTCAGCATCGGCTGCCGCCTTAGCAAAGTTAGCCGTTAAGCCAAACAAACCGAGGAAAGACATTAAACCGATTCCAATCTTCTTAAGCATAATTTTCACCCCCTTTCTAGTCTTTATTTTCGATTGTTAATAAAGAACGGAATAAGAATAAGACCGACAAATCCTGCCCATAAACACCATTTAATTAATTCAGTTGCCGCCTCAAATTCGGTCATATTATTTCAAACTATCTTTTATTTTTCTTAAGCCCCAAATTATCAAGATAATAATAATTAGCGGCGTGTAAATCTGCACGAATTCAATTCCATTTATTTCCATATTTTTTTAGCCACATAAATTATGATAATTGCGCCTAAGGCTATTTTTACAAAGAAAAATAAGCCGGCAATTGGCAATACAAAAGTGGCGGTTAAATTTATAATGTTATCCATACTGTCTAACACTTGGTAATGGAATAAAATTTCATTGAAATTCATAAGATTAATTTAGAGACTGGAGCGGACTTACAGGACTATAATTATTCCTTGCCGCCCCATATTTCTATTTTTTATCACTTGCATTTTCAGACACGTAAATAGAGAGATAAGCTCTTTTCCTCACCCCATCGACATAGTCATAAGGGAAGACGTTAACTTCAAGCTCTATTTCTGAGCCGACTGGTCCAAAATCTCGATCCAACGGCACGTTTACCTTTACGGGGTAAATACTACCTAATGGGTCGATAAATAATGAGCGTACAACACCAGGGACTCCATCTTTGCTGACAAAATCTTTTGTTTTGTCATCTTTAATTTTTCCTTTCAAAATAAACATAGTTTTATTGTTATTTTTATTCATTGTTCTGCCCCGACCTTTATTCGGCAGTTTATGCTCATATCATAAACAAACTGAGTTCTGAAAAGTTCCTGTACCATTTTTCAGAACAACAAAAAAAGACCTGTTTTACAGGCCTTTTTAGCTATATTTTTTCAGAACTTTAGAGGTATTTTTTATTTAATTTAACTTTTCCTTTTCTTCCGGTGTTAAATAACAGGAAGTCTTTAATCTTAATAGCATCTTCAATCTTCTTGTTAACCTCAGAACAAACATTGTGGTATCTTTTCCAGCGTTGTCGATTTTCCTTGTATTCATCAAAGTCGTTAAATTCATCTTCAGCAATTTCCGAATAAAAGAAGTCATCGTCTAGATTTTCCTTATTATCAATGAAGATGTATTTAAGAAGTTTATGGGCATTACCGATTTTATCCTGTTTACCAATTGGCACCTTTTGCGCCTTTATCCAAAGAATACTTCTTTTTTGGTCAAAATAGGTTTTTTTATCATCCTCATCTTCACTTAAAAAACTCTTTTGATCTAATTGCTCAAAAATATTGCTGTTTATTACCTTAAAAGATAGTTTTAAGGATTCTTTGGAATAGGGCTTGGAGAAAAGACGACATAAATCATCAAACTCCTTCTTATCGGCTATCTTACATTCTTTAATCTTCTTCATCCGGCTATATATTATCTTGAGATTGGAATAATATACCCAAAATTCATTGGTATGGATTACTTCGCTTTTAACGTTCAGGAATTTGTCTTCATTTAGCCCTTGACCAGCCTCACCCATAACTTTAACAGTGTTTTCAAAAATGCCTTGTAAAATATCTTTTGTTATCGGATCCTTGTCAATAAGGGTAATATATTTATAAATGATAACAAAACGCTGAAAAATGTTATTTTCTATACAAAAAAGCCTAGTTAATTCCAGCATTTTTTCTTTAACTGCTGAGCAATAGGCTTTCATATGATTGTTTTTTATAAAATATTCCCGTCTTTCGACAGGGAATATTTGCTATTTTATGTAAATTTGTCAAGATGGCATGTTTTTAGGGAAAATTTATGTTCATATTATGCTTATTATAGATTAAAAAATAATGATGGGCAAGTTGATAAATATTTTAACTGTTTTTTATAGTTTTTTAATAACTTTTTGGCGGTTTAAAGGAAAATTGATAAAAAAAGAACCAAGCCGTGTCAGGGTTGGTTCCTCTTTTACCAAATTTATTTTACATATAACTTGGTACGAACATATGATATTGATTTCTGATATTTAATGGAAATGTTCTTAAATATGTGGCCGTTGTTTCTAAGAATACGTGGCCGAGCTGTTCTTTAATCATATAAAGATTAGCTCCTCGTTTAAGTAAATTAGTCGCTAGGCTATGACGCAAAAGATGCGGATAAATTCTTTTATTTATTTTCGCTCTTTTAGCGAGAACGTGAACCAGTTTTCTTAAATCGCTTTGATCATAACGGTTTCCTTTCTTAATAGTGGTAAACATATAATCGTCTGATTTTCTAGGAAATTGATTCAAGTAATCAATCTGTATCCGGGAACAATCGCCGCTGATATTAATTAAGCGGTCTTTCATTCCTTTACCTTGAATTACTCTAAGCATATTTTCTCCTAAATTAACGTCGCTCACCTTTAACCGACAAAGCTCCTTGTTTCTAATTCCCGAATAAGCGAGTAAAGAGATAATCGCTTTTTCTCGGACATTTTTAGAGGCGTCAATAAGCAGCGTGACTTCTGCTTCGCTCAGTGTGTCTTTAATAATCGTTCTCGGTTTTTTTGGCCTGCCCAGTTGAATGCGGTTGCCAATAAATTCCGTGTACCACTCCAGCGCTAAAGAAGTGTTAACGATGTGGCTGTAAGAAAAGCCTCGTTCGTGCATTTTCACGATGTAGTTTATAACTTGATCGTGTGTCGGTTCAAAAGTTTTTAGAAATCTTATTAACCGACTGGCCGAACCTTTATACCCGGCGATAGTCACATAGGAAATCCCTTTTTTAACTAAAAGCCATTTTTCGAACTCGCTCATTTTTTCTCTTAATTCGTTTGTCATAAATTTTGATGTTAGTTTATTAATTATTAAAGTGCAACGACCGCTGCATCTCACGGTCGTTAACCGTCAAACGATACTCTAAATACAAATTAAGTCAAATAAAGTCAAGTTTTCTCGAATAAAGACGCCCCTTTTCGATTTTTTAGTCAAATTTCTAAATTCAGAAAAAGCAGTTTTTTACTCGCCAGGCTATTTTCGTAGTAGGCACAACCAACCCATTATTTTTTTCTCACTTTTTTTATCATAAATTTAACTAGTTTTTTTCTATCTCGATGGTTTACTCAAACCATGCTAAAAATCGCAACACGGTGGCAAATTTTGCCAAATAAAGGACAGTGAATAAAAAGCCGAGGCTATCTATTAGTATTTAACTGTTGCTATAAAAACTCGTAATTTATCCATTTTAATTAGGAATAGCAAGATTTAAAATGTTAATAGTGTCTCTATTGAGTGATAGCTATTTCAGTAAAAAAATATGTAAAAACACAATTTATATTTTAGGTATGTGGCGACTATCCCGACGTTTCCCGTGCTTCCATTTATATACATTTTTGGTGACCATGTAGTAGAACCTATGCGAGAACCAAAACCTAATCCATAACCAGCGTCATTTAATGCCGCGACTTTCCAACCATAACCACTTCCGGAAGAACTATATTTGAATTCTATGCCTCCAGTAGCTTCTAAAGAAGCTGGGGAATCTTGAATAATTAAACTTCCATGATAAGTTGGTTCAGCGGTTCCGCTCGTGACATTTCCAATTTGCAATTTTCCTAATGGCACAGTGGTACCTATCCCGACGTTGCCTGTTCCAGTGATTAACGCATAATTATTTAAAGCTCCAGAAGCGGTAAAATAACCACCAATATTAGTTCCAGAAGCCCTGACACCATTAGACAGACCGTAAATACCATAGTTAGACCCTATCCCATTAGTTGCATAACCCTGTCCTTTAATTGCCATGCCCCCATTTCCATTATAACCATAAGCAGTTATAGCCGAATTACCATCGCCACTATCACTTCTAACATCCATCTTCATCCCGACTTGCGGTGCCGTAGTCCCCACCCCAATATTGCCCCCCGCTGCTACCGTCATTCTCGCGGTGTTATTTGTTTCAATATTTAATAAGTTATTATCGTTTGTACCTAAGGTAGCTACGCCACCAAAAGAATTACCACCTTGAACAAAGGCAGAGCCAGCTCCTGAACCAATAGGAGCATAGTTAGATTGAAGATAAGTTAAAGGCACCGCTTCATCAGCATTAATTGGAGTAGTATTTAAACCAATGATGCGACCCCCACCAACATTAATTTGTTCATTAGCAGAAGCACCAAGAGTTAATTTTGTAATTGGAGTAGTGGTGCCGATACCGACGTTGCCAGAAGAATTAATCCATACTTTTGACCCAGCTATTCCTAAAGAGCCGCTAGCAGAAGTCAATGCACTAGAAACACTACCAACATTCAAAGGACTAGCAATATTAACAGCGCCATTTACGTTCAAAGATC
>JAIPIE010000025.1 GCA_021734825.1 Patescibacteria group bacterium | reverse complement strand
GAACTTAAAAGCGATGGAGGCGGTAAACTTCTTGGCTCTTGATGAGAAATTGGCGGTACAATATTATTTGATTTCATCTTCAAGTTGGGAGAGAATTTTTAAACAATATCAAAAAATTGAAGAAGAAATTTCTAGCGCCTTGGAAGTGAAAGCTCAGGAAGAAGGTGACGATATTGTTTCCATTAATACCGAAGACGCTGCCTTGGTGGATGACAAGGATATTAACAGTGCTCCAGTTTCACGTATCGTTTCGGTTATCATTCGTCATGCGGTTGAGGCTCACGCCAGTGATATTCATATTGAACCTTATGATAAGGAAAGTCGTGTTCGTTATCGCATTGATGGTATTTTGCACACTTCTTTAACTTTACCGAAAACAATTCATAATGCGATTATTGCTCGTATTAAAGTCTTAGCTAAATTAAAGCTAGACGAAACTCGCATCCCTCAGGACGGTCGTATCCGTTTATTGGTTAATGGACGTCCGATTGATTTTCGTATCTCCACTTTGCCTTTGTCTAGTCAAGAGAAGGTAGTAATGCGTATTTTGGATAATGCTAAGGGCGCGCCGAACTTAGAGGATCTTGGCTTTAACGTTAATTCCTTAAAAGTTATTAATAATGCCATTAAAAAAACCAGTGGTATTATTCTTGTCACTGGCCCGACTGGTTCTGGTAAGACCACTACTTTATATGCTTTACTTGGCATCTTAAATAAGGATGGAGTTAATATTTCTACCCTTGAGGATCCAATTGAATATGAGATGAAGGGGGTTAATCAGTCACAGGTTAGACCACAAGTTGGTTTTACCTTTGCTAGTGGTTTGCGCTCCTTATTACGTCAAGATCCAAATATTATCATGGTCGGTGAAGTTCGTGATGAAGAAACGGCAGAATTATCTATTCACGCTTCTTTAACGGGACATTTGGTTATTTCCACTTTGCATACCAACGATGCTATTGGTGCAGTTTTTCGTTTGCTTGATATGAAAATCGAACGTTTTCTACTCGCCTCGACTTTAAAAACGGTTGTAGCTCAGCGTTTAGCCCGTCGTTTATGTGATAAATGTAAGAAAGAGGTGACATTACCGCCAGCGGAGATTGAAGCTTTAGCGGCCGATTTAAAAGAGGTTCCTAAAAATATATTGACAGCAGAGTTACCAAATTTAGTTAGCCTTGATGATTTAAGTAGTTATAAGTTTTATCAGCCTGTTGGTTGTAGTCATTGTGAAAATACCGGCTTTACCGGTCGTGTGGCCGTTTCGGAAGTGATTGATATTAACGAAGATTTGAAAAATATTATTAATGAAGGTGACGAGAAATTTAGCCTCGATACTGTTAAAAAGAGTCAAGACTTTATTTCTATTAAGCAAGACGGGGTAGTGAAGGTCTTAAAAGGACTGACAACAATGGAAGAAATCTTGCGCATCATTGAAAGTTAATTAAATAATTCAAGATTCAAAGATTCAAAGATTCAAGATTAAACAATTTTTGAATTTTGAATTTTGAATGTTGAATTAATAATCTTGAATTAGGATATTTTTATGCCAATTTTTAAATACAAAGCTAAAAATAACAGTACTGGCCGGACGAAATCAGAATTGACGGTGGCGCTTTCTGACTCCGAATTAATTTCCAGTTTACATAAGCGTGACTATAAGATTAGTTCTATCGCTGATGTTAGTGGTAGCTTAGAGGCGAAAATAAATTTACTTCTTAATCCGATTAAGGTGAAGGATTTAGTGATTTTTTCGCGTCAATTCTCAGTTATGATTGCCGCTAATATGCCGGTGGTTGAATCCTTATTAATTCTTATTGATCAGACAAATAGTTTCTCTTTAAAAAACATGATTGCTGATATTGCTTTTGAGGTTGATAGTGGTTCTTTGCTTTCTGATGCTTTTGCTCGTCGTCCCAAGGTTTTTTCTGAATTTTTTATTAACATTATTAAGAGTGGAGAAACTTCTGGTAAATTAGACGAGGTTTTAACTTACTTGGCGGATGAAATGGAAAAAAGTTATGATATGGCTTCAAAAATTAGAGGTGCGATGATTTATCCTTCTTTTATTTTGGCGGCCTTAACCGGCGTAGGCGTCATGTTGATGGTTTATGTAATCCCTAATTTAACGGCGATGTTGACGGAAACGGGCATGAAGCTGCCGCTCTCTACTCGTATTATTATTGCCATTTCTACTTTTATGCGCGATTACTTAATTTTAATCGCCTTAGTAATTCTTGGTTTAATTATGGCTGGCCGTTATTATTTAAAGACGGAGATTGGTAAACGACAACTGGATACAATAAAATTACGCATGCCTATCTTTGGTCGTTTATTTAAATATATTTATTTAATGCGTTTTACTCGTTCGCTTTCCACTCTACTAAAAGGTGGTGTTACAATTACTCGTTCTTTAGAAATTACTGCCAATGTGGTCGGTAACGTTATTTATCGGGAGTTGATTTTAGACACTTTGAAATCTATTAATGATGGTAATCCGCTTGCGAGTGTCTTGGAAACAAATGACGATGTGCCAAAAATGGTGCCTCAAATGATTAGTATTGGCGAACGTACCGGACAGTTAGATACGGTGCTTGATAAAATTACTGATTTTTACTCACGTGAATCATCAGCAATGTTGGCAAACTTAAGTGCTTTAATGGAGCCGATGATTATGGTGATTATGGGTCTTGGTGTTGGCGTGATGGTAGCCGCAATTTTAATGCCGATGTATAACATGGCCAGTCAGTTCTAATGCCGTATAGCCACGTAAAGCACGGCCTACGGGACGGAAGTTTATGCGTGTCCCTTGTCCATCTTTTTCTTTTATGTTAAAATATTAATAATTGAAAGTTGACTTATTATTTTGGTGTTTTTAGAAAAGATAATAAAACACTTGCTCCTCTTTTTCTTTTATGTTAAAATAATCATGTTGCTATTAAATTATTATTTGAGCAACAGAATAAAGATTTAAATATAAATTGCATCAACCGCTGTTTAGGCGGCCGCTAAGTTCAAAATTTATGAATAAAAAAGGCTTTACTTTAATTGAGTTGCTGGTCGTAATCGCCATCATCGGCTTACTCTCCACGCTCTCAGTTTTAGCTTTAAACAGCGCCCGTGCTCGTTCTCGCGACGCTAAACGTATTACCGATATTAAACAAATTCAGACGGCGGTAGAAATGTACTACAATGACGCTGGTGTATATCCACCGACAGCTTCTGTAGTTAATGGTAGTCCAATCGCTACTGGTTCAAACACCTACATGACTTCAGTTCCAAAGGCTCCGACTCCAGTTGATGGAGCTGCCTGTGTTAGCGCTAGTGCTAATGAATACGTTTATACCTATACTCCAAGCTCTGGTTTCGGTGGTTCTTATACTTTACGCTATTGTCTCGGTGCTGCTACTGGCGGAGTTCCTGCTGGTGTTAACACCGCTACTCCAGCTGGCATCACGCTTACTCCACAATAATTTCTCCTCGATTTCTATAAAGTTTAAGCCTTCCTCTTATCAAGAGGAGGGCTTTTTGTTTGCCTTCTTGCCTTATGCTATAATAGAAAAATGGAAATGAAATTTAAGGATAATTTAGAAGAGCCAGTTTGGGCTAAGGCTTTAGCAAGTTTGAGTGAGGGCGCTGAACTCTTGCAGTCTTTTGTTTGGGGTAAAATTGTAGAGGCTGATGGTCTCTTATGCCGTCGTTTCGCTTGGGAAAAAGATGAAAAAATTATTATTTTAGCCCAAGTAATTGAGAGTGATAAATTTGGGTTTAAATTTTGGTATCTTCCGCGCGGACCAGTATCCTTAACAGCGTCGGTTGGGACAGAGCCATGGCAGCAAGTGAAAAAAGATTTAATTGCCCGAGCGAAAAAAAATAATATTGTGAGTTTTGTGTTTGAGCCGGAAAATTTCTCTTTGCCGGCAGAGAGTTTTGGACATAAAATAAAAGCAATTCAACCAGAAAAAAGTTTATTTTTAGATTTAAGTTTGAGCGAAGAGGAGTTATTAAAAGCAATGCATCATAAGACGCGCTATAATATTCGTCTGGCAGAGAAAAAAGAAGTTAAGATAGTGCCAGGGCAAGTAGCTGATTTAAAGGCTTTTTGGAAATTATTGCAAACAACTACTGCTCGTGATGGCTTTCGGGGGCATAGCTTGGCTCACTATCGTCATTTATTAACAGAGGGAGCGCCACCGCTTGAATTATGGCTGGCAAGTCGTGAGAATAAAATTTTGGCGGCTGGTATTTTTTCTTTCTACAATGGCCGGGCGGTTTATTTACACGGCGCCTCGGCAAATTTTGGTCGAGAATACATGGCTCCTTATTTATTGCAGTGGCGAATGATTCAGCGTGCTCAGAAAAAAGCTTGTCATTATTATGATTTCTACGGTATTGATGAAAAAAAATGGCCCGGAGTTACTCGCTTCAAGCGTGGTTTTGGTGGAGAGGAGCGTAATTATCCTGGTACTTATCTGATTATTATTCGGCCTTTTATTTATTATTTATATAAAATTTTAGCTACTGTAAAAAATTTTCTAAGTAAATCTTTTTAATTATTTTATGTTTTTTATTGATATTAGTAATTTCACTAAGCAGACGCTGCCTGTAAAAACTTTAGAAAAAGTGGCCATTTTTACTGCCAATAAATTAAAATTAACAGGAGAATTATCTTTAGTCTTGGCGGGCGATAAGCGTTTACAGAGCTTAAATCGTCATTTTCGGGGCTATAATAAATCGACCGATATTCTTACTTTTCCGGCACCGCTGATTATGAAAAATACTTTGGGTGAAATCTTTATTAATCTTAATGACTGTCGTCGTCCACGGAAATATTTAGAAGTTTTTTCGGAAATAAAATCATTTAATTACATTCTTGTTTTTCTACTTATTCACGGTCTCTTGCATTTAGCTGGCGATGATGACACAAGCGAAAAAGAGCGCCTGCAAATGGTGCTAAGGGGTGAAAAAATAATGCAAGAATTATTTAAAAATGATATAATTAAAGCGAATTTATAGTTTATGCGTTTAAAGCATTTGATTTTTTTGTTGTTACCATTAACAGCTTTGTTGCTGTCGTCTTTTTTCAATTCGGCGACGGCTTCAGAAAATGATAATATTCGTGGTTTAGCTCATAATGATTTATACGGTTACATCAGTTTTAATTGTCTTGACGATGATAGCTCTGCACGTTTTCCTTTCACTTTTCCGATTAGCTTCAATATACCTCCTTGTGACTTTTCTCAACACGGAGTTAATTTGGATCTAGATAATAATTTTTCGGGTATGGCTTGGAGTCCGTCTTTAGGATTTATTGATTTTTCTGCTACTAGTACGCCACCGGATAATTATGCTTTTAATAGTAACTGTACGGCCACTTGTAATGTGAGTAATAGCTGCACTGCTTGTTATAACGAAAATGATCAACGTGTTTATGGCTGGGGACAGGTTATTAGTGACGGGCGTTGGATAGAATTAAATGGGGGCAGTCCGCCGACGACCATGACAAACTACACCAATCCTCAGCCAGGTATTTTTTCTGGTTACGCTTCCAGTACTTTTGGGGCCATTAGTTTTAACTGTAGTAATGACTCCAGTTGTTATTCCTTTGATTACAAGGTTTGGTTTTGGAAATTAGAGTTGAGAGAAATGTCTGCTCCAAATTGGAGCTTTAGTGATGCTTGTGATACTGTCGCCCGTAAGGCGGTGTTTAAATGGTCACGGCGCGGTGGCATTCAGAGCGCTTATAGAATAATAATTAATACTACTAATAGCACTTCTAGTCCGGTCTTTGATTCAGGTAAAATTTCGGGCACAGCTGCTCAAATCACTTGTCCGGGGGCTTTATGTGCCTTTACTCCGGCTTATAACGAAACATATTATTGGTGGTTACAGCTTTGGAATGAGAATGATGAGGCGACGGAACTTTTTCAATTTGATACGAGCGGCACGGGTGTGTTGACCGATAATCTTGCCGCCAATAGCGCCGCCAACTTAATTGATCCAAATCTCACTTTTACTACCTATAAACATGAATTTCCTAACCCCTTCTTTACCTGGGATCCGCTTGATATTATTGTAGGTTCAAGTACAGATTTTATTAGTGATTCATATTATTACAGCACGGCTTTCCCTAACAGTAATGCTCAATTATGTGTTGATGGTATTTGTGATTTTGCTTGGTCAGCCAGTGACCCAGGGGCGATTATTAACAGTACTACTACCGCCACCACCAGCATCATCTTTATTAATAACTTATCGCAAACTGTTTCTCTAAGTATTACTGACCCGGACCTGTATACTTGTTCAACTTCTTCGCCAGTACTGTCAATTAACTATAATCTACCGATTTGGAAAGAAGTAAAAGCACAATAGTCAATTCAAAATTCAATATTCAAGATTCAAAATTTAATATTCAAAATTGAAAATTCCAAAATTATGAACTATAAGAGATTTGAAGATTTGCCCGTTTGGCAAAAGAGTCGTCTGTTTGTAAATAAAATATATGCAGTAATATATAATAATAAAAAATTACAGAAAGATTATGCTTTGAATGATCAATTAAAGAGGGCTACTTATTCAGTAATGTTAAATATTGCCGAGGGTTTTGAAAGAAAAACTAACCGTGAATTTGCAAATTTCATCAATATTGCTAAGGGCTCAGCTGGAGAAGTACGTTGTATTCTTTATATTTTATTGGATAATAATTATATTGTTGATTCTGAACAGAGAGCGTTGTTATTAGAAATTGAGAATATTTCCATGGATCTGTCTAATTTTTATAAATATTTAGTTAAGAGCCATATTGTCCGGAAAAAATAAAAATAATCATTGAATCTTGAATTTTGAATCTTGAATCTTGAATCTTGAATTTTGAATCTTGAATCTTGAATTATTATGTCTAGAGCTCTAAAAATAAAAAAAAATTGTTTAAATTTACCTGCCTTTAGTTTGATTGAAATTATGGCAGTTATTTTGATTGTCTCTTTGGGCTTGGTGGGAACGATGAATTTGGCCTCTCAGAATATTAAGGCACAGACTTTAAATGAAGATAATTTAATCGCCTATCAACTTGCTCAGGAAGCTTTGGAATTAGCAAGGCAAATTAGGGATACAAATTGGATAAATAACGATGATTGGATGCTCTCGCTTTCTTCAGGAAAATATTGTGTTGATTATCGCAATGCAACGACTTCGGCAATTACAGCAGTCAATGATTGCCCTTTAAATATCAGTAGTAATAATTTGTATTTTAGTCCTGTGATTGGGGTGCTCGAGTCAAATACGAGATTTAGTAATTTCTATCGAATGCTAGAAACGAATGTTGCTACTTCCAGCGCTTCCGTGAAATCTATTGTGAGTTGGACGAATAGGAATGGGGGCGTGCAAAATTATACTGTTGAAACAATGCTTTATGATTGGCGTTAATAACATTGATTATGAAAAATAAAAGTAACAACTCGGGGTTTTCTTTAATGGAATTGATTGTGAGTATATCTATCATTACTTTATTGACGGCTATTTTTTTAGCTAATTATCATACCATTAATCAGCGCACCGATTTAACTATGACGGCGCAAGTGATGGTGAGTGATATTCGCTCGGCCCAAGCCAATGCTCTTGGTTTGATTAAATATGAAGGAGAGATTCCTCAAGGAGGTTGGGGGGTGTTTTTATCTGCTTATGCTGATGAGGGAGGGCAATATATTATTTTTGCTGATATGGACGGTGATCAAACTCAATCTGGAGATGAGGCGGCCATAAGTTATGGCGCGAAAACAGTAACTTTGCCACCGAAAATCAATATTGACGGCATTTTTTTGCCTAATGGTTCGCAAGTGTTTAAGGCTAATATAATTTTTCTACCTCCCGACCCTCTGACTTATATAGTGACAGAGCAGGGAACTACCACGTCTTTGAGTATTCGACTTAAAGAAAATGTCAATAATACTACTAAGACAGTGAGAATTAATTTTCTTGGTTTGGTGGAAGTAATTGATTAATATGAAACGAAAAAAGCATAATTATACATACAACAAGTCGGGCACAACCTTGATTGAAGTGATTGTGTCGACGGCTCTTTTTGTAGTGATTATGCTTTCAATGACACAGATTTTTCAAATGATGCTTGATTATCAACGTCAGGCAATTGCGACTCAAAATGTGCAAGAGAATTTAAAATATTTTTTTGAAGTAATCTCTAAAGAGATGCGGATGGCTGTGCGTGCGAAAAATGAGGGTAATTGTTCGCATATGCCCGCTCAAGCTCGTTTTGTTCTTAGCAGTAACGCCTACGGAGATATATTATATTTAAAAAACTATCACAATGAATGTGTGACTTATTCTCTGGCTAGTGATAACGGGGTTGTGCGCTTTAGAGTAGAAAGAGATGATGTGGCTGATTATCTTTCACCAGCAAAGATAGAGATAAGTGACTTACGTTTTATTGTTAATGAGGTCGCTGATAGTCAAGCCTTTATTACCGTGAGCATGGGGGCTCATTCGGTGGGCAGAGAAGCACAATATTCACAAATGTATTTACAAACTACAATTACTTCTCGTTATTATCGTGATAATTAATATGAAAATTAAATTGCTTGCCAATCAGTCCGGTAGTGCCTTAATGCTTACACTTTTTATTTTAAGTGCGGTAATGTTGATTGTTATTGGTGGCGCAACTACCATTGCTTCTGGTTTAAAAATGGGACGCAATCAAGCTTATTCAACGCGAGCTTATTTTGCTGCGGAGGCAGGGGCGGAACGGGCTCTGTATGAGGTGCGGCAAGAATCAGCTTTCGTTGACTTAGAAGATGTTGGTGAAGAGAATGTTTTTGGTACCACTACTTTATCCATTGGTTCAGAATATACGGTTAACTATGATGCCTTTACTCCGGTTATTATTTTTACCAGTATCGGTGGCTTTCGAGGCACACAAAGAAGTGTGGAATTGAATTTTTAATAGCTTGTTTTAAAAGGACGCAACGCCCTGTAAATAGGGCGTTTTTTATTGCTTATAATTAATAAATTTTTAGCCCTTTTGGGCTTTCCTTGATTCCAAAAAAATGATATAATTTTATTATAAAATTAGATGTTTATTTTTTTATTGTTTACCATTTGTAGACAGTATAAAATGCAGGATTTTTGACTGTGATTTAAGCATCGACTATAAGCATCTTGCTTGTGCAGATGAATTCAAAAGCGACAAAAAAAATTGTTTTTAAGCTTCGTTTAGGATTGTTGTTTTTTGTTATTTTCACAGGTTTTGCTTTTATTTTTATCACCATAACTCCGGCACAAGCGATTGTTAATAATTATAATAAAGCTACCGGTGATAGATTAGAGGCAACGGAATGGAATGCTTTAATGCAAGACTTTGTTACTAGAAATAATGGCGGTGATGTGATGATTGGTAGTTATGCGATTAATACCGCAACCTCCTCTACTTATGCTTTAGATATTCTTGGCTCTTTCAGAGCTAGTACTATTACCGGCTCTTATACCGGAACTATTGTGGCTGATAATGTTTCTTCGGGAGATTTTGGGTCAGAAGCTGGCGGGGGTGATTATAGTTTTCCGGGCAAGTTGGGTATTGGAACGACTAATCCTTTAACTAAGATTCATTCTTACCTAGGTGCTTCGGGGGCGACGCCTTATCAAGTTGCTAATACTGCCCTTACTTTAGAGGGATCCGGACGGACTACTTTGCAATTTCTAACCCCTAATACTCAGGATGCCTATGTGATGTTCGGTGACCCTCAATCTTCTAACGCCGGTTGGGTTTCTTATACTCATAGTAATGACTTAATGCGTTTACGAAGTACTGGATCGATTGACTTCTATACCACCGACACAAGAATGACTATTCAGCAGGGTGGCAACGTCGGTATTGGTTTAACTAATCCCGCTTTTAAATTAGCAGTTAACGGGGCTGGCGCTTTTGGCTCCGCTAGTGATGGTGCAGTCATTCAAGCAGCTGGCGCTGGCTTTGCTGAAATTATTGGTGTTGATAATGCTGGTATTGCTTATAATGGCTTGCATTTACGTACTGGCGCTAGTCCAGCGATGACAGTCTTAACTAGTGGTAATGTTGGAATAGGCACCAGTAGTCCATCTCAAAAATTAGATGTTCAAGGAAATATTAGTATCGCGTCGGGTAATATCTATTCTCCAACAACGTTGAATTTATATCCCTCTGGCAGCTCCGTCGCCCTTCAAGTCCAATCAGATAATGTCAGAGTTTCCACGGGGCATAATTTTTATGTAGTAGATGGAAATGTCGGTATTGGCACAACCACTCCTATGTCCACGCTTGATGTTAATGGTCTGATTAAAATGCGTAATTCTACCATTACCGCCAATGAGGAT
>JAIPIE010000024.1 GCA_021734825.1 Patescibacteria group bacterium | reverse complement strand
AATCTTATCAAGCGGTAAGACTGGAGTCACCTGCTCACCTCCAATTAATTGCAAGAAATTCACAATTGAATTACCTTTAGAAATTCTTGAAGCTTGCGGAATCTCGTGAGCTTTTAACTGAAAGACGCGACCACGAGTGGTAAAGAAAAGCATGTCGGTGTGAGTAAATGTTGTAAACATAAACTCAACTGTATCTTCTTCCTTGGTACTCAAACCCATTACTCCTTTACCGCCACGAGCTTGCACCTTAAAAGTATCTGGCTCTAAGCGTTTAATATAACCATCACGAGTCATCATGACCACCGTCTCTTCATTTGGCACTAAATCCTCCAGACTAAACTCCTTAACGCCGTTAACGACCACTGCAGTCCGACGAGGATTATCAAACTTTTCAGCAATAGCAGTAATTTCCTCCTTAATAATTGATCTAATTCTCTTAACAGAGGCCAAAATTGCTTCTAATTCCTTAATTAATTTCTGCTTATCCTTCCATTCCTGTTCAATCTTTAAGCGTTCCAAGTTCGCTAAACTTTGCAGCTTCATTTCTAAAATAGCGACTGCCTGCCTCTCTGAAAGTTTAAATTTCTTAATCAAACTAACACGAGCCACATCCTTATCCTTAGAAGCTTTGATCGTTTTAATAACCTCATCAATATTTTTTAAGGCAATTAATAAACCTTCAAGAATATGCGCTCTATCTTTTGCTTTGTCTAATTCATACTGAGTGCGACGGCGGATAACTGATTCACGATGTTTAATATATTCTTCCAAAATAAGTTTTAAAGTTAAAACTTTAGGTTGAATACCGTCAACTAATGCTAGCATGTTCACATGAAAAGTCGTCTGCAAGGAAGTGTGCTTATAGAGAGCATTAAGAATTTTTTTCGGATAAGAGTCTTTCTTTAATTCCATTACAATACGCACGCCATCCTTATCGGACTCATCACGTAAAGCTTTAATGCCGTCTAACTTTTTGTCTTTTACTAAATTAGCAATCTTTTCCACTAAATCAGCCTTATTAACTTGATAAGGAATTTCGGTCACAATTATATGAAAAGCTCCTCCTTTTTGTTCTTCAATTTCTGCTTTACCGCGCAAAACGATACCGCCCTTACCAGTAGCATAAATGGAGCTAATATCTTTCTGGTTGTAAATAATGCCAGCGGTAGGAAAATCAGGTCCTTTAACAAATTGCATCAATTCTTCAGTGCCGGCGTCCGGATTATCTAATAAGTAACTAATAGCTTGCGTAAGTTCACCTAAGTTATGAGGGGGAATGTTTGTGGACATGCCAACAGCAATACCCATGGTGCCGTTTAACAATAGATTTGGCAGTTTGGCTGGTAATACTTGTGGCTCCTTATGCGAGCCGTCATAGTTAGGAGCAAAATCAACTGTCTCTTTTTCAATATCAAAAAGCATCTCTTCCGCAATGCCAGCTAGTTTTGCCTCTGTATAACGCATAGCTGCGGCTGGATCTCCGTCCATTGAGCCAAAGTTTCCTTGACCGCGCACCAGCGGATAGCGCATAGAAAAGTCTTGAGCTAGACGCACCATTGAATCATACACGGCGCTATCACCATGAGGATGATACTTACCTAAAACTTCACCGACAACCGTGGCTGACTTACGGAATTTAGCGTTGGCACGCAGACCAATGCTCCACATCGCGTACAGAATACGACGATGAACCGGCTTTAAACCATCACGAACATCAGGCAAAGCCCGAGAAACGATAACACTCATGGCATACTCCAAATAAGAGTTACTCATTTCATCAACTAAGGGCTGGTCTTTAACAATTCCAAAAGCAGTTTGTCTTTCTTCACCAGCCACCGGCCTTACAGGTAAGTCCTGTTCAGCATCTTGTAAATCTTGTTGTTTATTCATATCTATTTCAATAAGCAATTTGAGTAATAGCTTCGCAACCCGCTGGAATTACACAAGGTCGAGCTTGTCCAATTGTGGGCATACAATTAATATATGCAGGACAAGAACTAGTGATAGCTTCTGTTGCGGGTAAATTATCTTTTAAAGCTTCTAAAAATCTTTGCGACTCCGTCTCCTCAGATAAGGTTGTTTCTGTCGTGCCTTCCGTAGTGCTACTCATTTCTATCTGATCTTTATTCTCTATATTTGTAAGCATGCTCTCTAAAAAAGTTTTTTCCTCAGCGGTCGGCGGCACTTTATCACCTAAATCATCGCGAACAGAGTTAATAGTATTCTGTAAATCTTGACGCCAAGAATTATTTGCCATTTCTACCTTAATATTTTTAGACCCAAAAGAGAAAGTTAAGCTAACAAGCCAAAGAATCATAATAAAAAGCGAGATACCGATAACGCCCACCCTTAAGATAAGGCGCTTTTTGTCTTCAGCAGATATTATCTTCTTTTCAGAGTTGGGCATAAATTAGATATTTATTCTTTAATGCCATCTAAATTAATGTCGTAAAGAATTTGTTCAGCAATTAAACGGTAGCTCATTATTTCCTCCTTTTTAAACCACAAAGCAATTTCTCTTTCAGCCTCGCTTGCCTCATCGGAGCAATGGACTAAATTGCGGACAGCTCTTTCGTCACGATTGGCTAATTCATAAGAATCAAGAGTCATGTCGCCTCTAATTGTGCCCACATCAGAAGTAGCTGGTTCAGTCCCGCCCACAATTTTTTTAATAACAGCTACAGCCTGATTGCCTTCCCAAATCATAAATACAACTGGGCAACAACTCATAAAAGTAACTAAAGCACGAATAATATCTTTACCATATTCAATTGCCTCTTTTTCTACAGGCATGCCCATGTCTTTACGATTTTGAACAGTCATTGCTCCTTTTTTTTCAAACCAAGCATCATCTTTATTATAATGTTGCCATAAAGTATCCTCGGAAGCGACACCGAACTTCATCGCTACTAATTTCAGGCCAGCACTTTCAAAACGTTTAATTGATTCGCCAATTAAACTACGCTGAATAGCATCAGGTTTAAGAATAACGAAACTTCTTTCTTGCTTTGGATGAGTCATAAGATATAAATAATTCAAAATTGAAAGATTTAAAATTCAATGATTAATAATTTTTGAATTTTGAATTAAGAATTTTTAATAAATAATTTTTGAGTTTTGAATTCAATGCTTGAATTAAGAATTTTTTAATATTACCAATTCCATATCCTCTTGAGGTAAATCTCTTTTACTTATTTTTAACTTATCCTCATAAGACGGAGTGAGTCCAATTTCTTTGATAAACTTATCTACCCCCTCTAGACCTTCAATCTCTAGTCCTGGCACCTGATAGTGCATAGGGATGACTATTCTTGGCTCAAGCTGCGTGATTACTTCCACTGCCTTCTTGGCATCAAGCGTATATTTTCCTCCGACCGGTATTAATAGAATGTCTGTTCCAGCTAATTTTTCCAACTGTGCATCATTTAAAGTCTCGCCTAAATCACCTAAATGAACTACCGAGATATCATCAATTTCTAAACGAAAAATAATATTCTTACCCCTTTCCGTGCCATTCTTTTCATCATGAAAAGAATCAATGCCTTCAACTAAAACATTTTTAACGTCATATTCGCCAGCGCAATCAATCACAAAAGGGTTGCCTCGCAAAGCAGAGATATTATTATGATCTTCATGAGAATGAGAAACAGTCGCAATGTTTGCCTCGCAATTCGGCATTTTTAAACCAGTGCTCTTGCCGTAAGGATCGGTAATAACTGTTACGCCATCAGAGCCAATTTTATCTTGCATTTTAAAACAGGAGTGTCCTAGCCAAGTAAGAATCATATGCGTAAAATGTCTAATTAAAGCCAAAAAATTGACTAAAAAATAAAAAAATAATTATTGATTATAACAATAAAAATAGGTCCTCCAACCTGATTTTATTATATCAAAGCCCGAGCCTAAGGTCAATTTAAGACGCTTTTGACCAAAAAAATACCCACACTTATTATTTTCGTTTTTGAAAATAAAAGTGTGGGTTTAAACATTAATTAATCTGCATCGACTTTACGTTAATACATCTTGATAATATTTCTAAAATTATTTTTGCCAATAACAACGCGACGTTCTCCTTCGGCAACAATAAACTCCAAATCAGCCTGATACTTAGAGCCTTTATAATAAAACTGAATGGATAAAGAATTAAATCCTATCGTCAGCTTTACTTTACCTCTCAAAGACGAATTAGCCTGCATAGCCCTTCCGTTGAGAGTGCTGCCAACAAAAACTATTTTGTCCGAAAAATCGGATGTTAATATTACTTTGGCAATATCACCACCAATCAGTGTGACATTACTTTCAGCTATATTCACCTCCGTTTCCCCTTGGGCGAGAATGAATTTTATGACCGCCTCGGAAAAATTCTTGCCGGTGGACTTATCCGCCTGATCATTATCCACTATCACCGTAAACTGATACAAGCCCGGAGGCAGTTTAATAGCTGAAGACGTGTCGTTAGGAGCTAAAGATATTCCAGCAAAGGGACTTCCACCAGAATTGACGATAAACTTCTTGCCGGAGGAATTAATTAATACGACAGTTTGCTGCAATCCAACAGGGAAAGATGCACTTGTAAGCAAAAAATCATCGAGGTTGAGGTCCGTCACGACAGGCGCGTCCACTGCCTGCCGGTTTAAATTAGAGGGAGTATTCGGACTTAAGGTGATTTTTTCTCCAATAATATCTGTCGTGACACTAAAGGTACGCATTTTATCGCCTTCATAATAGCCACAATTAAATTTCACTCCTTTTTCATTAGGAGCAACGAAATTGACCGCCGCCACTTGATTGGGGTTGATAATCGTCTGCCCCTTGTTAGCGCGCACTTCTAGCGGCACGCTCATAGCATTCGTGATATATACCTGCGCTTGGGCAGATATAACAATAAAAAGCACACTCAGTGCTAAAATCATCTTTCTTTTCATGATTTATTCTTTTTTTGTGGTTTAATTTTTATTTGATTGTATTCTTATTTTAAGGTGCTTTGTTTGATAAACCTCTCTCTTTGAGAAATTCCCTTCACTTTAGCACTTTTAATAAAAAATGTCAAGATAAAATTGGGCAAGGCATTATCAAACATAAAAGGTGAATTATATGATTAAATCGTTTCTTTTAAAGTACCTATATATACAATATTATAACTACTTAGTTGCGACCTCAATTTTACAAAAAATATATTTCAAAAACTCTTATTTTATTTTAATAAAACAACAGACAAGCTCTAGCCTCAAATTTTTTTAATAAAAAAATAAATAAAAAATATATAAGCTTAAAAGTAGGAATAAATTACTAAGTAACAAAGATGTTATAAAGCAATAAAAATGGGACTTCTTCTAAGTCTTGACAGCTAGAAGCAAATGATATAAGATAGGGATACTTGAAACATAAAAATAGAATAGAGTAATCAAAACAAGGTATTTAATATATCTCTGTTTTTTTCTGTCCTAAGAAAATTATTTTCAAGGAATGAACTTTTACAACTGTGAAACTTGGTGAAAATAAACAAAAAGAAATTTTGATGCTAATCGGCATCAATTCGGATAAAAAAGTTAACCAGAATCTATTCACTTTTCATTTATGAAAAGTGATCTCTATATTAAACAGAGAGTTTGATCCTGGCTCAGGATGAACGCTGGCGGTGTGTCTAAGGCATGCAAGTCGAATGCTAGTAGCAATACTGGCATGGCAAACGGGAGAGTAACACATTGGTAACCTACCTCGAAGACGGGGATAACCTTGCGAAAGCGAGAATAATACCCGATAGTATGTCAGAACTCAAGTTCTGCCATTAAAGCTCCGACGCTTCGAGAGGGGCCTATGTCCTATCAGCTTGTTGGTAAGGTAAAAGCTTACCAAGGCTATGACGGGTAGCGGGCGCGAGAGCGTGACCCGCCTCACTGGGACTGAGAACTGCCCAGACTCCTACGGGAGGCTGCAGTCGAGAATCTTCCTCAATGGGCGAAAGCCTGAAGGAGCGACACCGCGTGCATGAAGAAGCCCTTCGGGGTGTAAAGTGCTTTTATATGTGACGAAACAATGACGGTAGCATATGAATAAGGGGCTGCTAACCTCGTGCCAGCAGCAGCGGTAATACGAGGGCCCCAAGCGTTATCCGGATTTATTGGGCGTAAAGCGTCCGTAGGTGGTTTATCGCATCTCCTGTTAAATCTCGAGGCTCAACCTCGAGTCAGCGGGAGAGATGGACAAACTAGAGATCGGAAGAGGCAAACGGAATTGCTGGTGTAGGGGTTAAATCCATTAATATCAGCAAGAACACCAAATGCGAAGGCAGTTTGCTAGGACGAATCTGACACTCAGTGGACGAAAGCGTGGGGAGCGAATGGGATTAGATACCCCAGTAGTCCACGCCGTAAACGATGGATACTAAGCATTGGCAGTATCGACCCTGCCAGTGTTGTTAATTTAAGGTAACCCGTTAAGTATCCCGCCTGGGGAGTACGAGCGCAAGCTTAAAACTCAAAGGAATAGACGGGGACCCGCACAAGCGGTGGAGCATGTGGTTTAATTCGACGATAAGCGAGGAACCTCACCAAGGCTTGACATCTAGCTGCAAGGTCTGGAAACAGATCCGCCTTCGAGGGAGCTAGACAGATGCTGCATGGTTGTCGTCAGCTCGTGTCGTGAGATGTACCGTTAAGTCGGGAAACGAGCGCAACCCTAATCCTATGTTTTATATGTCATGGGAGACTGCCCGTTTTAAATGGGAGGAAGGTGGGATGACGTCAAATCAGCATGGTTCTTACGCCTTGGGCAACACACGTGCTACAATGGGCAATACAAAGGGTCGCCAAACCGCGAGGTGGAGCTAACCCCTAAAAGTTGTCCTCAGTTCGGATTGAAGGCTGAAATTCGCCTTCATGAAGCTGGAATCGCTAGTAATCGTGGATCAGCTATGCCACGGTGAATACGTTCTCGGGTCTTGTACTCACCGCCCGTCACGTCAAGGGAGTTGGTAGTACCCGAAGGCTCATTTATGGGACGAAGGTAAAACCGATGACAGGGACGAAGTCGTAACAAGGCATCCGTAGCGGAAGCTGTGGATGGATCACCTCCTTTCTAGGGAGTATTTATCTCCTTCATCATTGATGAAGAAAGATAATAGTCGACACTACACTTTGTGTAGTGAGTGTTATCGCAAGGTAACGCAAAAAATATTATTCGAATCGGTGCCGATTAGACTCAAAATTTCGTCAAGTAAAACAGTTCAGAAAATCGCCTTTTTAGGCGGTTTTTTTGTGTGAAAAGACAGAACATACAACAAAAAAGAGGACCCTTTTTTCAAGATCCTCTTTTTTCATATCCAAAAATTGTTTTAACTAAGCAATATTATCTCACGCCAATTGCCTGTCGTATCTTTTTCATTTTCTCTTCGGCAATGGCTAAAGCCCTATTTTTACCATCCTCTAAAACCTTTTCCGTCTCCTCGTCACTAATGCTATTAAATTTCTCTTGAAAGTTTTCCAAGAATTTAACCACCACATCAGCTAAGGCTTTTTTAAATTCACCATAACCTTTTCCCTTATTATCTTTGACCAAGCGAGGAATCTCCCGATTACCTAAACGAGCATAGATAGTTAATAAATTAGCCAAAGCAGGTCGATTAATTGGATCATAATCAATATCATCTCCCGAATCAGTCACCGCTTTCATAATTTTTTTCCTAGCCACTTCAGGACTATCAAGTAGAGCAATATAACCCAACTTACTTTCATCACTCTTGGCCATTTTCTTAGTTGGATCACTTAAACTCATTACTCTGGCTCCTGCTTTATGAACTCTGGCTTCTGGTATGGTAAAGATTGTTCCATATTCATTATTAAAGCGTTTAGCAATATCACGAGTTAATTCTACGTGCTGTTTTTGATCTTCACCAACCGGCACAATCTGAGCATCATAAAGCAGAATATCAGCAGCCATTAAGACTGGGTAATCAAAGAGACCAACGGAAACGCCGTCCTGTTTATCTCCAGCTTTATCTTTAAACTGCGTCATCTTTTTTAAATCAGCCATATTGGTGCCTGTGCAGTTAAGTATCCAGGCTAGTTCTGTGTGCGCAGGAATCTGTGACTGTTGAAAGATAATTGATTTTTTTGGATCAATGCCAGCAGCTAAATAGGTTTTAGCAATATCAAGAATACGCCGACGTAAATCAGCTGGATCTTGTTTTACGGTAATGGCATGATAATCAACAATAGAGAAAACACATTCGTTATCTTTTTGTATCTCAACCCATTGACTAATGGCACCAATATAGTTACCAATGGTTAAATCGCCACTAGGCTTAATGCCAGAAAATATTTTAGTCTCTTTTTTCATAGATTTTATAATAAGATAATGTTTCCTTAATATTTTACTTTAATCCGCTCTCAAAAGCAATTTCTGGGAATTCTTGCAGAGCATAATCAATATCCTTATCACCGCGCCCAGACAGATTAATCACAATTACTTCTTCAGGACTCAGAGTTGGGGCTAAATGATAGGCATAGGCAAGCGCATGCGAGCTCTCAAGAGCTGGAATAATGCCTTCACGCTTACTGGTGTAGCTAAAAGCCTTAATCGCCTCTTTATCACTAGCACTAACATATTCTACCCTTTTCTCATCTTTTAAGTAGGCATGGAAGGGGCCAATTCCAGGATAATCAAGCCCAGAGGCGATTGAATGAACCGTTGAAGGACTGCCATCTGCATTCTGCAAAACATAAGTCTGCATGCCATGAATTGCTCCTGGCTTACCCAAGGTCAAGGTAGCAGCATGCTGTCCACTATCAAGCCCCTTGCCACTAGGCTCAACGCCGATCAATTTCACTTCATCTTCATCTAAAAAATCATGAAAAAGACCAAGGGCGTTAGAACCGCCACCAACACAAGCGATTAGATAATCGGGCAAACGTTCAAATTTTTCTTTACTCTGTTCAAGTACTTCTTGACCAATAATACTCTGGAAATAGGCGACCATGGCTGGATAAGGATGAGGACCAACAACCGAGCCAATGGCAAAGAAAGTGTCTTCATATTCCTTCATATAAACACCAAAGGCACTATCAACTGCTTCTTTTAAAGAACTACCACCCTCATTAACGGCAACCACTTTGGCACCCAAAAGCTTCATCTTGACTACATTGTCAGATTGTTTAGCCATATCAATAGAACCCATATATATTTCACACTCGAGACCGACGACGGCAGCAGCGGTTGCTAAAGCCACTCCATGTTGACCTGCTCCAGTCTCTGCCATCATCTTTTTCTTGCCTAAGCGTTTAGCCAATAAGGCCTCGCCTAAACAGTGATTAATTTTATGAGCACCAGTGTGATTTAAATCTTCTCTCTTAAAGTATATTTGTGCACCTCCCAAATCAGCACTAATATTCTTAGCTAAATATAGAGGCGATGGCCTTCCCGCAAAATCTTGCAAGAGTCTTTTATATTCTTGTTGAAAAGAAGCGTCTTTTTTAATTTCATTAAAAGCCACTTCCACCTCTTTTAAGGCTTTTTCCAAAACTGGTGGAACGAGACGGCCACCATAGGCTCCATAAAAACCATTTTTATCAGGTAAACTTTTGTAATTAGACATACATTTTTATAAACATTAATTTGCTTAAAAACAAATTAAATAAATATTAAATAAATAAAATAAAAATACTAACGATAATTAGAATCGCCAATATTCAGAACATCGATGTTGAAAAATAAAATTTTTCATAAATTTAAACAATAAAAAAATCCCGTCTTCTCTGCCAAATATAAATTTAGCAGAAAGGACGGGATCTCCCGCGGTACCACCTTTCTTATTTCAAGGCTTACGCCTTCAAATCTCTTTCAACCTCTCTATCATTATGAGTGATGACAAGGTTTAAGCTATGATTACGGAGCTAGCCGGACAAGCACTAACGCACTTATCATTCTATACAAACATGTATAAATTTATGCCCAACCCCGGCCTTTTATACCGGGACATAAATATGAATTTTAAGATTGGCAAAGAATCAATGACAATAGTAGCAAAAATAAAAACAAAAGTCAAAAGGAAATAGCTAAGAGACTTTTTTTAGATAAGCCAGCCAGTAATTTCTCTTATAAGACTGATTTTTAAATTTAACATAATTTGTCTTTTTCTCTAAAGACTGAATTTGAAAATATTTAGAATAAGTATTAATAAAATCTTCTCTTGAGAACACTCTTTCAGTCAAGCTCATGTCTTTATTTATATAAGTATCGTGCTCTTTGCCAGGATGCTGTTTTATCAATTTTTTAGCATTATCGTCACCATCCTTACACAAAGCTCTGACAAAAAAATGGCCACCCACTTTTAAGACCCGATGCGTTTCCGTCAAATATATACCTCTCTCCTTTTCATTAAGAGAATTGGAAGACATTATATCAATTATTAAATCAAAGCTATCATCTTCAAAAGAATATTTAGCACCAATATCAGCTACTTTATAGTCAACTTGAATATCTAACAATTTTGCCTGCGCGCGAGCACTCTTCACGGCTGTTACTGATATATCAAAACCAAACACTTCATTATCTCTCATTTGAGCTAAATAGTTGGTGTGCTTACCGTTACCCGAACCAAGATCTAATATCTTTAGACCATCAAAAACTAAGCC
>JAIPIE010000023.1 GCA_021734825.1 Patescibacteria group bacterium | reverse complement strand
TTCAATCACTGCCATTTGCATACCATAGCAAAGACCAAAATATGGTACTTTCTTTTCCCGACAATACTTAATCGCCGCAATCTTCCCTTCCGCACCACGTCCACCCCAACCCTGAGGAATAATTAAACCGTCCATCCCCTTTAACACAGTTAGTCCTTTCTTTTCTACCTCTTCGGCACTTAACCAATGTAAATTAACCTTACAATGATTAGCGGCGGCAGCGTGCTTTACTGGTTCAATCACTGAGATATAAGAATCGGTTAAATTAAAATCTCCGGTAGCAAAATATTTACCGACGATGCCAATGTCTACCGTTTTTTTATGAGTCTTAGTGGCGAGCACAAATTTCTTCCAATCAGTATTATCCGGTTCTCTGCGACGCAGGGGTAAATTTAACTTTTCCAGAATTCTATTGCTTAAATTTTCTTTTTCAAAATTTAAAGGAATGTCATAAATTGAATCAGCATCAGGGGCAGCAATCACATCTTGCATGGCCACGTTGCAATGCATCGCCAATTTTTCCCGACGAACATTATCAAGTGGTTTTTCACTGCGAGCAATTAAAAAATCAGGCTGAATACCGGCACTGTTTAAACTACGGACAGCATGCTGAGTCGGTTTTGTTTTCATTTCACCAATTTTACTAGGCAATGGTAAATAAGAAACCATCACAAATAAAACGTCCTTGGGATTATATAATTTCATTACCCTGGCTGCTTCCAAAAATAAAAGATTTTCGTATTCGCCAACCGTACCACCAACTTCAATAATCATTACTTCCGCACCACTCTTTTCTACGGCTTTATCAATTCGAGCTCTGATTTCTTGAGGGATGTGTGGAACAACCTGCACGCACTTACCCTTATACTCCAAATTTCTTTCACGATTAATGACCGTCTGATAAATACGACCAGTGGTCATATAATTTTCCCGATAAATATTGCGATTCAAAAAACGTTCATAATTACCAAGATCCTGATCAGTTTCATCACCATCTTCAGTCACAAATACTTCCCCGTGTTCAATCGGATTCATTGTCCCAGCATCAACATTAATGTATGGGTCCATCTTAATAGCGCTCACGTTATAGCCTTGAGCTTGTAGAATTTGGCCAATGGAAGCGGTACTAACACCTTTTCCGACCCCCGACATCACACCACCGACCACAAAAATAAATTTTGGATTCATTTTCGTCTCCTGTTTTTTTATTGCCGCTGTTTTTTTTGTTTTTTGCATAAATCAAAAAGAATTGACGCCGACCGGACAGCCAACGATATTTATTTTTTATTATTTGTATCTTTTTTTAAGATAAGTTCTACAGCTTTTTCCATCTGAGGATCACGTTCATTATCAACATCTTCTTTGTTTAACTTAACTTCATATTCTGGAATAATTCCCTTTTCATCAATAAAATCTCCAGCCGGAGTGAGCCATTTAGCCACCGTAACTTTCAAAGTGGAGCCATCACTTAAGTCACGAAGACTTTGTACTGAACCTTTTCCGTAAGACTGTTCACCAACTAAAGAGGCTTTGTGATAATCTCTTAAGGCGCCGGCCACAATTTCTGAAGCAGAGGCACTGCCACCATTAATTAAAATCACGGTTTTAAACTGACCCAAACTATTATTACCGTTGGCAAAATATTCTTCCCGTCTACCCTCGCCAAACTGTTCCACCACCACCGGCCCTTCTTTTACCCAGGCGCTGGCCATAGCAATGGCCGTATCTAAATAACCGCCAGGGTTATTACGTAAATCCAAAACAATACCTTTAGGATTTTTTGTTAAAATCTCTTTAATAGCGGTATTAAACAAATCCATAGTGTCATCATTAAAATTACTGACCGTAATCACAAAAATGCCATCTTTTCTTAGATTTGTCTTAACGCTTTTTACCACAATCAAGCCCCTGGTAATAGTAATGTCTAAGGGCTTATCTTCACTCTCTCTAATAATGGTCAATTTGACTTCTGTATCTTTAGGCCCACGTATCTTTTTTACTGCCTGATCAATACTAAGACCAAGTGTACTCACATCGTCAATCGCATAAATCTTGTCACCGGAGCGCAAACCAGCTTTCTCGGCCGGCATACCAGAAAGAGGGGCAATCACGGTAACAATATCATCACGCATGCCAACCTCAGCACCGATACCTTCAAAAGTGCCAGACAAATCATCGGCAAATTCCTTAGCTTCAGCCGGATCCATAAAAATAGTATAAGGATCTTCCATTGATGAAGCGAGTCCACGTAAAGATCCATAAAACATGTCCTCGTCTTTAATTAAGTTTTTATCAACATAATCACTTTTCAAGCGATTCCAAACCTCCCAATATAAATTAAAATTAAAAGAAGATGCATTCTGAATAGATCGCGCTTCCGGAGAATAAGCGATCTGTTGCTCAGACTTATCCTGTTTATTGGCAGATAAACTTAGACCGGCCACAAAAGAAATAGCCATTAAGGCTACTACTGCCAGCCACATGCGCGTTTTTTTTACGGAGCTTATTTGCTCTGTTATCTTATTCATATATAAATTAATTATTTTCTTAATATTTCTATAAGTCCCTTATCATCTATACGCAGCAACTTAGATGCCTTCAATTTATTGTGCCCGCCAATTAAAACTAAGTTTGGGCGTACTCTCTCTTTAAAATGCTCTTCCGCTTCTTCTCCGTTAATTACTGGCTGACCACTGAGATTGGCGCTAGTGGAAGTAATCGGTACAGCTAAGGCTCTTATCATTTTACGCAAAAAATCGCTTTTGGGCAAACGCACTGCTAAATAAGGGCTACCGGCCATAACTTCTTTAGGCAAAATGCCACGATGTTTTAACAAAACTGAAGTTGGACGCGCACAAGACCAAATTTTTTTTAAAACTCCTTCCTGAGCTGAATTAATATAACAATATTTTTTAGCCATATTCAGGCTGGAGACTAAAACAATCAAAGGATAGCTCTTGTTCCTTTTTTTCATGATAAATATACGCCTAAGTGCTTGGCGATTATCCGCCCGGCAAGATAAACCATAGATAGTGTCACTCGGTAACATTAATACTACTCCAGACCTTAAACGCGCCACCAGGCGGCGGCGCAATTTAATATCATCAGTAGATTTTAAAAACTCTTTATCCATAAGAAACTTAAATGATTGATTGCAAGGCTTTCAAAGCTGCCGGCAATACTGGCATAATAATTTCTACGACTTTTAAGAAAAAAGGGGCTACTTGTGATGACACTAAATAATCGCCAAATAAACTACCAATCCAAGAATAACGCGAAGCCACAAATAAAATTAAACCAATAAATAATGAGCCCTCAATAAAGCCTAAAGCTCCACCTAAAAGACGATTAATCATGCCAGTAAAAGGAATAATGGAAATGAGCTTAAATATTTTTTCAATAATGACAAAAATCCAATCAATAAGTAAAGTGACAACCACAAACACAATAATAAAAGAAATAACCTTGCCTAAAGCTTCCCGTCCTCCAAATAATTGCTGACTCCACTGATAGAATTGCAAATAAAAATGACTAGCAATAAAGGCACCGGCGATTAGTCCGACCAGCTTGCCTAACAACCTAATTAAACCCTTAGATAGGCCATTAAAAACAAAGCCAACCACGATAATAACGAGAGCGATGTCAAAATAAGACATAATTTTATTGAAGCTCAGTTTCCGCACCTAAGCGAGGAAAGAGTGATTCACTTTTAATTATTTGCGTTTGTGTAAATTGATTTATTATTTTTTCAGCAGTTACAGGCATAAAGGGTTGCAACACCAGAGCAATCTGGAGAATACGAGTGGCTAAGGGTTTTAACACCGCTTCAATGTCAGTTAGTTCACTTAATTTCCATGGAGCCTTGGCGGTCAACTCTTCGTTACAAGCAGCAATTTCTTGCCAAATATATTGTAGAGCGCGATGAAATTGATAATCTGCCAAACCACTCTCTGTTTCTAAGATATTTATCGCCGCCTTTTCATCTGTCACTAAAGCGGTGGCAATATTATTTTTTTCCAATAACGTGCTCACCCGTGCCACTAAATTACCGAGACCATTAGCAAGGTCAGCGTTATATTTTTGCCGTAAACGTTCTTCTGAAAAATCACTATCTTCAAAAGGTAGAATTTCAGTCAAAAGATAATAACGTAAAGCCTCAGCGCCATATTTTTCTGCAAACATAAAAGGGTCAACACCATTACCTAAACTCTTACTAATTTTTTGACCATTAGCCGTTAAGAATCCAAAAATTAAGACTTGCCGAGATGGTGGTAATTTCGCTGACATTAACATCGCCTGCCACATCGCCGTTTGCTGACGTAAGTTATCTTTACCACAAACTTGTACCGCCGGCCAAAAATTTTCAAAATTATCCAAATCATCCGGCCAGCCAAGAGTAGAAATATAATTTACTAAAGCATCAAACCAAACATACATTACCTGTTCATCGTCGCCAGGGATAGCAACACCGTTAGGCATCTTACTTTTAAGCCGAGAAATACTAAAATCCTGCAGGCCAGAACTAACAAAGTTTTTTATTTCCGTAAAACGATGAGCTGGCACCACAAAATCTGGCTGAGCAGAATAAAAATCTAACAAGGGCTGCTGATATTTAGAAAAACGAAAGAAATAATTTTCTTCCTCAATCAATTCTACTTCCCGATTAGGATGAAGCGGACAATGACCATCTACTAACTCTGAATCAGTCTTTTCCATTTCGCAACCAACACAATATTTTACTGAATAAGTTTTTTTATAAATATCACCATTATCCCAACATCTTTGCCAAAAAACCTGAGCCGCTTTTTTATGGTGCTCATCCGAGGTACGAATAAAATGAGTGAAACTTAAATTTAGGACCTCCTTTAATGATTTAAAGCGCATGGCTAGAGGATCACAATATTTTCTCGCCGTTAAACCAGCCTCTTCTGCTTGCTGATGAATTTTTAAACCGTGCTCGTCGGTCCCGGTATTAAAAATTACCTCCTTACCCTGCATTCTTTGCCAACGAGCAATCACGTCAGCCTTAATAAGCTCAGTCGCAAAACCAATGTGCGGGTCAGAATTAGTGTAAGGCAAAGTGGTAGTGATATAATATTTATTTGCTTGAGACATAATTTATTTTTTTATTTTTCTAACAAGTACAACAAATTCCCCTTTTTGCATATCTAAGTCGTTTTCCAACTTTTCCGCTAACTCAGCTGCTTGACCGAAGTACAAACTTTCAAACATCTTTGTTAGTTCGCGTGCTAACATTATTTCTACAGACAGTTCATACTCATCAACTAAAGCCGCTATTTCATGTAAACATTTAGCCAGGCGATGCTTAGACTCATAAAAAACCGCCGGATAATCATTTGCCAATATTTCCTTAAGCATAGTCTGGCGTCCTTTTTTATGAGGAAGAAAGCCAAAAAAAGTGAAGCGGTCTACCGGCCAACCGGAAACTGACAAAGCCGAAATAACTGCGCTTGCTCCGGGAATCGGCACCACCTGCAAAGCCTCACCATATTCCTCGCGAGCAGCCGCCACTAACATGGAGCCAGGATCGGAAATGCCCGGAGTTCCGGCATCAGAAACTAAGACCAAATTTTTCCCTGCCTCTAAATATCGAAGCAACTGCTTAATTTTACCAAAGCCAGAATGCTGATGATAGGAAATGGTATCTGTCTTAATCTCATAATGATTCAACAAAAGACGAGTTGTCCTCGTGTCCTCACACAAAATATAATCCGCCTCCTTTAATATACGTAAAGCCCGCAAACTTATATCTTCCAAATTTCCAATTGGCGTCGCCGCCACAAATAAAGTTCCTAATGACATAATTAAACCACATTATCTTTTCTTTCTTTAACATACTTAGTCCACTCCTCAGCGATATCGACCAATATTTTGAAAGGAGCTTCAATAATGAAGTCAAAAATAAATATAAATACATTAACTTTAGAAAAATTACCAGAAAGCCACTTGCCCGCCATGATAATAGGCATATAAAACAAGTCAATGAGAAAGGAAATAAGATTTTCTTTCTTTTCTATTACTAATAATTCTTTAACGCCACGAGTCACGATAATACTAAAAAAACTTACAAAGGCCAAGAAGAATAAAAAGATAATAATACTAACCCAAGTAAAATGAACTAGTCCCAACAAACGAACAATTAAATAAACAGAAACTAGAAAGGCGGATATATAAACAAGGTTAAAAATAAAATTCATGACTCGATTACGTTTTTTAGGTTTGCGTAGTTTAATTGGCTGTTGCCGAGCAAAGCCAACTAAAGCAACTTCTTTAACTCCCTCGACAATCCTATCTGTATTTTCCTCTCCAGGAATTCTAGTTAAGGAAACGATTAAAAATAGTAAAATAGCCGGAAAAGACACGTTAATAGCTAAGGCGGCGACATTAAGTGGCTCACCAAATAAATGAATGGCTGGAATTTCAATTAAAAAAACAAAAATTGATTTTGTTAAGAATATATAAATAATGCTGCGCAAGGCTGCGCGCCACAAACGAGATTTGGCTTTCTTGTATTTCTGATTACAAACTTTACGAATGGCATTAAAAAAATTTTTAGGATTTTGCTTAAATTCATTATAAACTTTAGCTGGATCGGTGCTAATAGTGTCCTGCAAAACGGTAAAATATAGAGCATAACGACGAACCAAGCGGTCTAATTGCTTACGCAGGGGATGTTTTAGCTGCTCGCTCACCGCCAATCTAATATTTTGAATATTTCCGGCGACTGCGGCAATTTTTTCATCACTAACAGTAAAAACTTGGTCAATATTATCGCTTGTCCAATCTTGGTTATAATATTTAAATAAAACAAAAGCGATCATGTCGTCATCAAAACGAGCATAATTGCGGCAAATACTTAAATATATTTGAATTTCTAAATCTTGAGTATAAGGCATTTCCGGTGGCAACTTGATAATCTTACTCAAAGAATCAAACATCACATTTACCATCGCTCTTTTAGTTTGTTCTTTCCCTAAATTTTCTTCAATTTCACAGGCCGCTAAAGTTAAAAGCCAGCTCACCAACTTATTTTTTTCTTGAATCTCGTTTTTAGCTTTATTAATATCCGTATTAAAACCAAGACGAGAAGCATTTAAACTTAGACAAGCCGTACGTAAACGTAAATACTTATCCAAGGTACGAGCGACTTCAAGCACTTTGATTTCTGGTAACTTATTATTAGGCAAATAGCTACCACGAATCAACTCCTCTAAGAGGTGCCGAGCAAGAATTTCCGTGCTTTGCATTTTTAACAATCCCTCAATAATAACTTGACGACGTAAAATACGCGCAATAGCATTTTTCCTCAACAAATGGTCTTCTTCATAATCAACTGCATTTCTGACTTTTTCGTAAAAAAAGGCCATTTTTGAAATTAATTCAGAAACTTGAATACGAGGAGTCTCATCATCATTACTTTCCGCGAGATTAAGGTCGTTATAAACTGCCTGAAAAAGCTTTTTAGCATTTTCATTTAACTCCTCTTCTCCACTAGGAATTGTTTTTGTCGCTAAATTTGGGCTAACCATATAAATTTTTGTTCATTTCTATTTTATCTTGTTTATCTTGAAAAAGCAACGGGAAAACAAAAAACGTCTTGACAGTGGCTATATATTTGGGTAATATGTAAGCAGATAAAAAAACTGGCCTTCAAGGCTCTTTTTAATATTACAAAATTAACCTAATATGAACAAAATTGTCCGCTATCTTCAGCAATCACTGGAGGAAATGAAAAAAGTCACTTGGCCAAGCAAAAAAGAAACATATCACTATACTTTATTAGTGATTGGCATTTCTTTGGGTGTTGCTGCCTTTTTGGGTATTTTAGACTATATCTTTAACTACGGTTTAGAAACCCTTATTATAAAATAAATCGCTTCATCGACACGTAAAAAGCTGACGTCCACAGTCAGCCCCTACACGTTTTAAACTTATGGCCAAACAACTATTAAACCAAGGACGCCGCTGGTATGTTCTGCATACCTACTCCGGCTATGAAGAAAATGTCGCTCAAAATTTGAAACAAAGAGTGGAATCTTTAGATATGGAGAATAAGATTTTCAATATTCTTATTCCCACCGAAAAGAAAATTAAAATTAAAAACGGTAAACGAAAAGTTATGGAAGAAAAAATCTTCCCTGGCTATATTTTGGTAGAAATGGAAGTAGCTGATGATTCTTGGTATGTCGTGCGTAATACTCCTAATGTTACTGGATTTATTGGCACTGGCACTATCCCCACTCCGATTAGTGACGCTGAAGTAAAATCCCTACAAAAACGCATGGGCGTGGAGGACCCTAAGTTCACTATTGACGTTATAGTTGGCTCAGCGGTACAAATTAACGAAGGTCCCTTTAAGAATATGGAAGGAAAAGTTACTGCCATTGACGAAGCTAAGGGTAAAGTTAAAGTATCAGTATCAATGTTCGGCCGCGAAACTCCAGTTGAATTAGACTTCTTACAAATTAAAAAATCATAAATTTATTATCTAAATAGGCTTTCCCGGTCGCTTCTACGGTCAAGCTCAATAATTTGATTCTATGGCTAAGAAAATAAAGACAAAAATTAAATTACAAATTGCTGGTGGTCAAGCTAATCCAGCGCCTCCAGTCGGTCCTGCTTTAGGCCAGCATGGTTTAAACATCGCTGAGTTCTGCCAAAAGTTTAATGAAGCCACTCGTGATAAAATGGGTGATATTATTCCAGTAGAAATAACCGTTTTTGAAGACCGCACTTACACTTTTATCCTTAAAACTCCACCGGCCTCAGAATTAATTAAGAAGGCAGCTGGCATTAAAAAAGGCTCAGGCAAACCTCGCTCTGATAAGGTCGGCAAAATAACTAAAGCTCAATTAGCAGAAATCGCTAAGGTAAAAATGCCTGACTTAAATGCCAATGACATTGAAGCCGCGATGAATATTATCGCCGGCACTGCTCGTCAAATGGGTGTAGAAATAAAAGATTAATTAATTATTGTGGGAGCTTGTTTTAATAAAATTTATATTTTTTGCAAGCGCTATCTCACCACGAAAAAAATATGTCAAAAAAAGTAGAAAAAACAAACGAAAAGAAAGAAGTAAAAAAGCTTAAGAAAGATTATTCAAAAATTTACGAACAAACAACTCCTTATAAACTTGAAGAGGCTATCGCTATTGTTAAGAAATTAAGCAAAACAAAGTTTGACCCTTCTGTTGAAGTTCATGTTCGACTTGGTATTAACCCAAAAAAAGGTGATCAATTGGTACGTGGAGCCGTTACTCTTCCCCACGGAACGGGTAAAACAGTGCGCGTCGCTGCCTTTGTTGCTCCCGAAAATGAAGCTGCCTGTAAAGCTGCCGGGGCTGAGTTTGTCGGAGGTGATGAATTAATCGCCGAAATCAAAAAAACGGGTAAGACTGAATTTGAAGTGGCGGTGGCCGAACCTTTAATGATGAGGAACTTGGCTGTTATTGCTAAAATCTTAGGTACTCGCGGTTTAATGCCTTCACCAAAAAATGATACCGTTACCCCAAATCCAGCCAAGGCAGTAGAAGAATTAAAGAAAGGTAAAGTAAGTTTCAAAAATGATGATACTAGCAACTTACACGCCGTTATCGGTAAGCTAAGTTTTGACGACAAAAAGCTATCAGAAAATTACCAAGCCTTTATTGAAGCTGTTAGAAAAATGAAGCCAGCCGCCGCTAAAGGTACTTATATTAAAGGTATTGCCATTTGTGCTTCAATGACTCCAAGCGTTAAAGTAATTAGCTCTTAAATCAAGAAAATCCGTCGGTCCCGCTCTGAGAGTGACAACGGATAAACAAACATATGAAAAAGTTATTTGTTGGTGCTTTATCTTTTCAGACTACTGAAGATGTCTTAACAGAAGCTTTCGCCAAGGCTGGTACAGTTGTTTCTGCTGTTATCATCAAAGATCGCATGACTCAGAGATCCAAAGGTTTCGGCTTTGTCGAGATGGAAACTGAAGAAATGGCTCAAGCTGCCATCGCTATGTGGAACGGCCAAGAATCGGACCGACGCCGCGTAGGCGTCAATGAAGCTCGTCCTCTAGAAAAACGCTTCTAAACTGAGATTATTCTACGAAATATTTAAAAACCCCTGCTTTAAAAAGTGGGGGTTTTGATATTAAAAAACGAGCGACTAATAGCGCGCTCGTTTGATACATAGAATCATTGAAGTAAATCCATTTTTTCATGAATATTCAATTTTTTCCTTTTCTACGTCCCAAGAATATGAAGGGTCAAAGTTCTTTAGAATATTGTCCCCATGCTCAATAATTACCTTATGAGTACGCTTACTGCCATAGTCAAGCATCTGCAATTTATCCTCAAGAGAAAAATTATGCGGTGAGGCAAAATGATGCCCATCAGCAAAAACGTCACCATCAGTGAGAGCATAGAGCTGGCACCAAAAGTCTATTTCACCCAACTCACATAATGGTCCATACTTCTGAATATTAAATAATCCAAATAAAGAAAAGTATGTGGGTTTAAGAAATGAGTGCTTTGTTTTCTTATAGAACTTATACTCCGCAATATTTGCCAAGAAACCTCTAAACAAATAATTCTTAAATCCCTCATACGCTTCTACGGGCCATTGGAAGTATCTTATCAACATCCTACGACTTTTAATTCCTCCTACTTTCCAAGTCAACACAGGCTTAA
>JAIPIE010000022.1 GCA_021734825.1 Patescibacteria group bacterium | reverse complement strand
TTATTTAATTAATTTCTTTACATCCTTATCTGCTAGAATCCTATAACTTCCTTGAGGCAATCCGCCGAGTCCTAATTCGCCAATGCCAACTCTTTGCAAATCAATTACTTTTAACCCCATGCCAGCAAAAAGACGACGAATATGTCTTTTCTTTCCCTCACTTAACGTGACTGCCCAGCGATCGCCTTCACGCCTAATACTTTTGGCGGTTAAAATATCTCCGTCTTCACTACGAATACCGTCCTTAGCTCGAGCATATAGTTTTCGCTCTGTTAATTCCATTCTATCTTCACCAGCAAAACGAACTAAATATTTTTTATCATGGCCAAAGCGAGGATGAGTAATTTGATTGGCGAGGTTGCCATCGTTGGTGAGGAGAATTAAGCCACGACTATCTTTATCAAGACGACCAGCAATAATTAAATTACGATATTGATTGGGCAATAAGCTAAAGATATTATCTTCATTAAGAAAATTTCTATTGGTGCAAGTGTAGCCAATCGGCTTATTAAAGGCAATAATAACACGAGCCTGCGCCATGGCGTTATTTACAACTTTTCCGCTAACTCTAATATCTTCATCCCCTTCAACCATAACTCCCAGTTCAGCTCTTTCGCCGTTAATTTTTACTCGGCCGGCTCTAATTAAGTCCTCGGCTTTACGACGACTAGCAACTCCGGCTTGAGCCAGAAATTTTGTTAAATATATCATACAGTTTTTTTATTTTTTATTTTAATCAAGCCGAGAAGAGCAATTATCAACCAAAAGATAATAGCCAAATCATTTTTAAAATAGGGTACATCAACTAAGCCGTGAATAAATATAGCGCTCATTGCGCCGATGAGTCCTAGCACTAAATTTCTTTTTTCTCTGCCTAAACTTTTTAACAATACAATGGCATCGTAGTAATAGCGGCCGATTAGCCACATAAAAAGGAGGGCACCAAGCAGAGTAATTTCCGTCCAGAAGTTTAGGAAGATGTTGTGAGGATATAAATAAATCTCAACGGGTTGCCAAACAGAGGCGCGATACTCGGCATTCCACACGACATGACGCTGAAATTCTGGGTCATCATTTTTTACAAAAATACCTTCTTGATGATAAGGGAAAATAGCTGTTTGATATTTATTCAAACCGGCGCCACTCAAGATTTTTCCTTGACTGAGCATGTCCATCGTTTCTGTCCATTGTTGACGTCTGATCTGTCCGCTTAAATCCATTAATGTCGCCTTCTTCTCCAAATATTTACCAGCAGGGCTGTATAAAATGGTTCCAATTATCGCTATGATTATTAAACCAAGAACAATACGTCTACTATGCTTATTAGCTAAAATAGCGATAATAAAACTTGAACCAAGAACAGCTATTAATGCTCCTTCAGAACGAGCAAAAACAATTGCAGTTAAAGCTAAGGCTATAACTAGAATGAGGAATAGTTTTTTTAAGGCCGTTAATAGTTTGGTTTTTCTGGCGTAGGAAGAAAGTAATCCGAAAGATAGAAATATAATTGGGGCTAAATATAGGCCAACGGCATTAGGATAAGCAAAAACCGAAGTGACACGACGCTGTGAAATTAAAGCCCAGAAATCATTAAAGATAAAGAGTCCGGTAATTTGCTGGAAAATAGCTACTAGGCTGATGGTGATGGCTGATATCGCTAATGGCCAGATAAACTTTTTTTCTGAGCCTTGTCCGTGATTAATTATCACCAAAAACAACATGATTGGTTCTAAAAAATAGGCCTTGAATATGCCTAAGGCGCCATTATCAAAGCCAGCAATAGCCAGACCAGCCCAAGCAGCAATCAGTATTCCGGTAATCTCTAAGGAATAAGGATAAGGTTGTTTAGTATTCTTCCAATTTTTACGTTGGTATTTTTGCCAAGGCTTGTCTTTAAAAAACCAAACAACAAAAGTGATCAGGAGGGTGAGCTCTAAAAAGGTAGTTGGGATTGGCCCAAGGCTAAAACGGATTAAATAAGTTGGTAAAGTTGCCAATAAAATAAAAAGAGCCCAGTCTAAACGGAGAATGGCAATGAATAGAAATAAAATTAAGGCAATAATTATCAGAATGCTCATATAAATTGATTATAGCACGAATATTGGCCCTGTCGATTGTCCTAAATACACAAAACCGCCTCAGCATTTAAGACGGTTTTGATTAATATGGGTAAGAAATTAGTTGGCTCTTTCAACGTATTCACCACTTTCAGTGTTAATACGAATAATATCTCCTTCTTCAATAAACATCGGTACGTTAATTTTTGCACCAGTTTCAATTTCTACTTGCTTATTAACATTGCCCGCGGAATTACCTTTTACTCCAGGGGGCGCGGAAATTACTTGAAATTCCATTTTAATAGGCAGATCTATAGCTACAGGACTACCGTTAAAATAGAAAACATTTACAGTTGTACCTTCTTTAAGAAATTCAATTTTATTGCCAATATCTTCAATTGATAGACCAAATTGTTCAAAGCTTTCATTATCCATAAAATAGGCTTCGTCCTTATCTTTATACATGAAGTCGGCTTTTTTATTTTGAGTCTCGGCTTCTTCAGCTTTTTCAGCGCCCTGAAAAGTTCGTTCTAAAATATTATTAGTAATTAAATTGCGACACTTAACTTTCAAGACGGCTCCACCTCGGCCCATTTGATGATGATCAGATTTAACAATAATATACGGCTCATTATTTAAAAGAATAATTCGGCCGGTTTTAATTTCATTAAAATTTAACATAGTTTCTTCGGCTTAATTTATCATTTATTTATGAGTTGGTGCTAGCAATGACATAACTCGAGATCTTTTAATAGCTTGAGTTAATTTACGTTGGTGCCAAGCACAAACGCCAGTGCGATTGCCAGGCAATATTTTCATGTAGAAATTGATAAAGCGACGTAAAGTACGGACGTCTTTATAATCCACATCAAGCTGGTTAACGCAGTAGAAACATTCTTTTGGTTTTTTATTACTCATATGAGATTTTTATTAATCTTTATTTTTTAAAAAGGAATATTTTCGACACGAATTTCTTCTTCTTCATCGGCATTGATTACTGGTAGTTCTTCGGCAACCTGATTACTGGCAGGAGTTTTAGCGGTAAAGTTATTATCGCTTGAAGCATTACCTGCTTTGTCTAACATAATCATGTTTTCTAATACAATTTCGGTGCGATATTTTTTAACACCATCTTGACCGGTCCAGTCGGTTGTTTGCAGGCGACCTTCGGCATATACTTTTGAGCCTTTTTTAAGATATTGAGCACAAATTTCTGCTAGCTTTCTCCAAGCAACGATATTATGAAATTCAGTTTTTTTCTGTTGTTGTCCAGCATTATCTGTCCAGGCGAAACTGGTAGCAATACTGAAAGATGTCACATTTTGACCAGATGGCGTGGCCCTCATTTCTGGGTCGCGAGTTAAATTGCCGATGATCATGGCTTTGTTTAAGTTCATAGATTTAGAACCTAATTTTATAAACGCGCTTATAAAATTAAGAAAATTAGTTTATATGAGGTCTTTTGCACTAATGATGCCCTCTAACTTCTTATCTAGATCTTTTAAATCTGCTTTGCCGTCATCTTTCTTTTCATCTTTCTTTTCTTTTTTTGTAACTACTTTAGAAATCTTTTCTTTATTATTTGGTTTCTCTTCTTTTTTATCATTTTTTGAAGCTTGAGTTTGTTTTTCTTTGATAGCTAAACGCTCTTCATCACTCACAACGGGGATGCTAATAATTTGATGACGTAAAACTTCATTAGAGAGACGAAGAGTACGATCAATCTTGGTTAGCGCATTACGCTCAATATCAAATTCACATAGACTGTAATAGCCATAGTGATTTTGTTTGATAACGTAAGCTAACTTTTTTTTGCCCCAGAACTCACGAAAAACGATGTTGGCGCCGTTTTCAGTAACGATGCCTTCTACTTTTTCCGCAATACTTTTTGCTTCATCTTCCGTATAATTATTAGGAACGATGAAAAGCATTTCATAACGGCTTAATCCAGATGCTTTACTTTTAGACATAATGTAGCATAAGGGGGTTAAAAATGAATTAAGAAAAAAATAACATTTTTATCACCCTAATTATTAAACAAAAACCCAAGTATTCGAAGATTTTGGGTTTCTTGGAATACCTTTAATTCCATTATTTATTAAAATGGAATTATTCTAATTTTGAAATTAGAATATGGGAAAGATATGTATTATATTTTTTTGTGCCTTTAACTTATCATGAAGCTTGAAAAAATGCAAGAGTTAGGGCATTATGTAGATATATGAATTACGCTTTTATATTAGGAACACATCCGGGCCTGTCAGTAGCAGAATTATTGGCTGTTTTGGGTGATAATGATGTCTCTTGGGAGAATGAGCGCGTTTTGGTTAAAAAAAATACGGAAATTAATGCTGAAAATCTAATCGGTTATTTAGGGGGCACGCTTAAGATTGCTGAAATCGAAATGGAGGTGCCAGTGAATATGCCTGTTCCAGCCTTAGCCAAGAAATGCGCGGAATTATTGCAGACTAAAGCAAAGCGTGGCGAAGGTAAGTTAATTTTTGGTTTATCAGATCAAGGTGTTGGTGGTCATTTTCAAGTTGAAAAACTAGGATTAACTATTAAAAAAGAGCTAAAATCAGGCGAAATATCCTCTCGCTTAGTTACTAGTCGTGAAAAAGAGCTCTCCAGTGTAGTTGTCGGGCAAAATAAGCTGTTAAGTAAGGGGGCGGAATTAATATTTTTTCGCCAAGGACAAACTTTAATTATCGCTCGGACTTTATCCATTCAAGCATATAAAGAATTGTCTCGACGTGATTTTGGACGACCAGTCCGTGACGATCATTCAGGCATGCTGCCACCAAAGTTGGCACAGATGATGATAAATTTTGCTGGACAGATATCGGTTGACGGTCTATTTCTTGATCCTTTTTGTGGTTCTGGCACTATTATTAATGAAGCTATGCTCATGGGTTATACGAATTTAATGGGAACTGATTTATCGGAGAAGGCAATTAAGGATAGCCGGGTAAATGCGGAATGGCTACGAGAACTCTATGGTTTAGAAATAAGAGCGAAATTTCATATCAAAAATGCTACTCGCTTGGCTCAATTTCTTAAACCCAAGAGCGTCGACACAATTGTATCTGAGCCATATTTAGGACCACAAAGGGGTCTAAATGATATTGCGGCTGCTCAAGTTGAGCTGGCAGAGTTGTATTCTAAGGCCTTAGATAATTTTTATAATATTTTAAAAGATGATGGTCGAGTGGTGATGGTTTGGCCAGTATTCTTTGGTCGTGAATTTATTGAACCACAACTGGACAAATGGCAAGTTATCAATCTTTTACCGGAACGATTCTTGAATTTACCTTGGCTAAAACTTAGTGAACGTGGCACTCTTTTATATCATCGTGATGGTCAAAAAGTGTGGCGGGAACTGATTGTGTTAGAAAAAATTAATTAAAAAATATATGGGAGCAGTAGACTCTTTGCCTTCAGGGGGTAAAAAATTTAGTCATCTCGGGTTTAAGAAGAAGTTGAAGGTTTACGCAAAGACTAATAGTTTAATAGGCTCTCTTTCTGATCATCAAGAAGCGATAAATAAGGCAGTTTTTCGTTATCGTCACTTAATTAGTAAGGGTGCCTTTAAACCTACTTATCAGAGAACGGCTTTAAGTAAAATAAAAGCCGAGAATCCTTTAAGTGCCCACCAGACTATGGTGGTAAAAAAAGTTTTAAAAAGATTGGGTGAAGATTCTTCGGTTTCTCATGCACGCATTAATCGTGAAGAAGATGTAGTTGAAAGGACTCACTCTGGCCTTGCTCAAGGAGTAGTCCCCTCAAACAGTAAGGGTTTAAGTGGCGTCTCCTCGCCTGAGGTGCAGAAATCTAGTCGCCCAATGGTTTCTATTAGTCAGGCCACCAATACAACTAAGTCAAGCCCCACGAGGTCAACGGGCTTGGCCGGTGGTTTGAGTGGTGGTACTAGCAACTCAGCTCCATCTAGTCGTCCGCCAATGATCCCCTTAGTAAGATAAAATAATTTATTTAAAAACCGTCGCGTAAAGCCTATTGGCCGCGCGACGGTTTTTTTTTGTTGTATTGAGTATATATTTTAACGATTTACCAAGAAATTACAGACATCACCATCTTGAACTATGTAATTTTTGCCTTCAGTGCGAATTAATCCTTGTTCGCGCGCCTTAGTCTCATTGCCAGTAGCTACAAATTTATCCCATTGAATCACTTCAGCCCGAATAAAACCTTTAATAAAGTCCGTGTGAATTACCCCGGCGGCATCTGGAGCCTTAGTCCCGTGTTTAATAGTCCAAGCTCTAGTTTCATCAGGGCCGGTGGTAAAGAAGGTATCAAGACCGAGTAGTTTATAGGAAGTAGCAATTAATTTATCTAAACCACTTTGTTTTAGGCCGAGCTCTTTAATATATTCAGCTTGCTCATCTTCTGGTAGAGTGGCAATTTCTTCTTCAATTTTAACATTAACACTAATGACTTCACCGTCCATTTCCCCTAAATCAGGCAAATTATCTAAATCATCAGCATTAAGTAAGTAGATAATTGGTTTTATTGTTAAAAGATTCAGCTCTTTGATAAATGGGAGATCTTCTTCACTGAACTCAAGTGAACGAACAGCTAGTCCTTGCTCTAAGTGTTTAAAAATTCTATCTAAAATAGCTGTTTGGGCAATTAATTCCTTATTACCACTCCGACTTTCTTTACGAGTCTTGTCTAATCTTTTTTCAATACTGGCTAAATCAGCTAAGATTAGTTCCAAATTAATTGTTTCTTTATCGCTTTTAGGATTAACTTCACCATTTACATGAATAATGTTTTTATCTTGAAAATTACGAATAACTTCACAAATAGCGTCACATTCTCTAATATGAGAAAGAAATTTATTGCCAAGTCCCTCGCCCTTGCTCGCCCCGGCTACTAAACCGGCAATATCAACGAACTCAATCGCAGTAGGGATGATTTTAAGTGGTTTTGAAACGGATGCTAATTCATTTAAACGTTGATCAGGTACCTTAACTATTCCCACATTTGGGTCAATTGTACAAAAAGGATAATTTGCCGCTTCTACACTCTTTTTAGTAAGAATATTGAATAGACTTGATTTGCCTACATTAGGTAAACCGACGATACCGATAGATAGGGACATATATTAAAATAGTTAAGCGTTATTATTACGATATATTTTTAGCAAAAATAAGTTTAAAAAGCAATCAATTATATTTTAGTATTAAAAAAGGGGCCCAGAACGGGCAGTTCTTTACTATAAGAAGTAAGTAATAGGCCATCGTCTGAGCCCCAATCCTAGTTAATTCACCAGGATTATTGAGGCTTTTGCTAGTTTTAAAGCTTTTGTCTTTTCACCGTTTCTTTGCAAGATTTGTTGTGTTTTAATTAATTGTGCTAATTTTTAGATAAAAACTTGATAAAATTACTTTTTTAGATTTTATTAAGCTTTTTTCTTCTTTTTGATTAGCCCTTTTTTCTTGCTCTATTGGCTGTTTAGCCATTCTTTTATCGTACTAGCGCCGATAAATAATCTAAGACTCAGTGAAATGAACTTGTTTAACTATTACTATTATATCATGTATTTGTGGACAAAGCAAGATTTCCTTTATTTTATTGCCAATATTAAATAATTAATTTAATATTAGCACAAAATAATTAGATAATTATAGTTTAAGTCTAGGTATTTGTGGACTAAAAAATATATTTTATACACAGAAAACACAAGTTATCCACATGTATTGATATTGATTTTAATAATAAAAAAGACTTTGTTTACAAACAAAGTCTTTTAATTGAGGCTCGAGTGGGAGTCGAACCCACGAATGGCAGTTTTGCAAACTGCAGTGTTAGACCACTTCACCATCGAGCCATAATGTATCAATATTTTAATAGATTGATAAGAAAAAAGCAAATATTAAGACATTTTCAGGTCGCAACGGGCGCTTAATTTTTTAAAATTAGTAATTGCTTTGTTTTTATTTTTATAATAGTTAAAATATCCAGCCGAGGCAATCATGGCGGCGTTATCAGTGGTATAGCTTAAATTTGGTAAATAAAGCTTAGTCTCGGGTAATTTTTTACTAATTTCAGTCATTAATTTTGCTCTCAAAGATCGATTAGCAGCCACGCCACCAGCTAAAAGAACGCTCTTTGCTGGGTATTTTTGAGTTGCTTTGATGATTTTATGACATAAAGTGTCAATAACAGCTTCTTCAAAAGCAAAACAGTATTCAGAAATACATTCTTTCCATTTTTTATCCTTTTGTAGTTTATATAATAAGGCAGTTTTAAGCCCAGAAAAGGAAAAATTGAAATCTGGTGAATTTAACATCGGCCTTGGTAATTCAATATTGCAAGTTTTGCCACCAACTCTAAACTCATCAGCATATTTAGCGATAATTGGTCCCCCTGGATAACTTAATCCCATCATTTTAGCAGCTTTGTCATAGGCCTCACCCGCAGCATCATCTTTAGTTTCACCAATGATTTTAAATTTATAGTGCTCGGGCATGTAAATGATATTACTATGTCCACCGGATACAACGAGCGCTAGTAAAGGGAATTTTGGCTGTTTCTCGGTGCTAATAAAATTAGCATAAATATGACCGATAATATGATGCACGGGGATAAGGGGCTTATTCCAGATAATAGATAAAGACTTAGCGGTTTCAACTCCAGCAATAAGTGAGCTTAGTAATCCTGGTCCTTGTGTAACAGCAATTGCTTTTAAATCTTTAGCTTGTATTTTTGCCTGCCTTAAAGCGGCTTCAATTGTTGGCAGTATATTTAAGACGTGCTCTCGGGCGGCAATTTCTGGGATAACTCCTCCATATTGAGCGTGGATATCAATTTGCGAAGAAATGACATTACTTAAAATCTCCGTTTTCTGCCCGGAGGCTTTTAAAACGGAGGCGGCACTTTCATCACAGCTACTTTCAATTCCTAGAATATACATATATAGTAATTGTAATGTTTTTTCAAATAATGGCAAGATTTCTTGAAGACTAAAATTAAATTAGGCAAATAATTATTTGACAAAGCTTAAAAATATCTATACAATATTTTTGCAAATAAGAACTTTTTTGTTCTATTTTTTTATCTTGGTCCCTTCGTCTATCGGTTAGGACACCAGGTTTTCATCCTGGTAAGAGGGGTTCGACTCCCCTAGGGACTACTAATTAAAAAGTGCTCAGCGTTAGCTGGGCATTTTTTAATTAGACAGCCGTTAGGCTGGGGAGTCGAACAGGATTGCGCTTGCTGCCGCCTGCCTGCCGGTAGGCAGGGTGAACTAGTCGACGGTCAGCAGACCGGCGACGCAGTGAACGATCGATAAGTATCCGGGGGATACTTATCACAATCTCTGGATAACGAATTAACGAGTTCCGCCAGCTGGCGGAGGCGAGCTTATAAATTAGTCATTAATCCCTCCCCTGACCAATGTACTAACAACCCTGAATACAAGCATCCTCTTCTTCTTCAAGATGCCCTTTTTCTTCGATTTCCAGAGTATTAATATTTATCAAATAGTAATAACGGCAACAAGTTCCACAACTAAGGTATACTTTTACATGTTTATTATCTTCCCATTCCCAAAAAGATGTATGGTAACTACCTCGATAAACCTCAAACGGACCGAACCCGTCATTCTTGTCTATCATTAAGGCAGTATAATTATCATAATACTTTTCTCTTTCCCCATCATCGTTATAATCAAAAACTTCATTTAATTTATGCAAGTTTTGATAATAACCAAAAGCCGGCCCTTCATTTGAAAATAATAACAAATGACTCTTCAAATATCCATTATTAGTTATCTGTGTAATTCCAATCATTTCACCGTCTTCTTTAAAAATCAATTTTTCTATTTCATCCGTTTGTGGATTTATATATAGATGATAAAATTTTTCTCCCACTTCATCATTATATACTGCTTCATTATTCTCAATAAACCATTCATTTTTAACTATCAAGTACCCAAAAACAAATAAGGCTAACAAAGATAATAAAATTATTAAATATTTTATTTTAACAAAACCTCCATTACTCTCATTTTTTAAATTATAAAATAAAGTATTACCTATTTTCATGATAAATTTAGCACTTTTACTTTTGGTCCAGCTTGGGTAGTCAATATAATCTGAAAAATAATGATTCACGCCACCAGTGAAATCTTTTATTTCTCCGGATATGACAAGTCTCGCAATTTCATAACATTTTTCCCAGGCTGTTAATTGTTTTGAGTTAATCTTGTAAAAAGGGTCCTTAACATATTCCCAGTTTGCATCACTCTTCCTAAAGGCACTAAACTGACTTTTCTGTAAAATAACATCATAGTAATTATTTGGCCATCTACTGTCTTCAACACGATTTTTTATAGACCAAGCAATGGCTGTTTTACCCTTATCTGACAAACTTCTTCCTTCGCCAAAAATTGCTCTCGCCAAAAGCATTTCTTCTGTGTCGTCTCTAAAGTCTCCAGTCCAAAGTGGATCATCAACAGTTGGGATTCTTTTTACGTCTTCTGTCTTTTTTACTCCTATTTCAATACTTGATAAACGCGGCGTTTCATCAGAGTATAAATCAAGATTGAATTGTTTAATTTGAGTATTAATCTCTTTGCTAAATATTTCTTCTTTACCTTTTGATATTTTCCCGCACCAATACCAGTTTCTATGAGCCCGCTTATTTTCATTTTTCTCTATTTCACCGTTAATTAATAATTTTATATCATCATCGTCTCGTCTACTTTTTTTAGTACGGGCAGTAATAGATAAGTTAGTAATAAACAAATCAAGAATAATATAACTTAGCCAGGGGCGACCTTCACTTTTTTGAGCAGGATTATTATCTACTGGTATATATATTATTTTATCTTTTTCTTCTACCTTAGAAACCGAAATGCTTTTTATGTAAGGACTTTGATTTGGTTTTAAAATTATATTGTGATTTCCCGATTTTAAATTAACAGCAATTAAAACTGTTTTATAC
>JAIPIE010000021.1 GCA_021734825.1 Patescibacteria group bacterium | reverse complement strand
ATTATCTAGATATAAATATATGTCATCGTCCTTAGAAAAAGAACGACCTGTTTTAAAATTTTGCAACCAACTCTTAGCACTAGCAATTATTTCTATAAGATATATAGCGTCTTCATTTATAGCAAAATTAAAAGAGTATTGCTTGGTGATTATCTTATTAATCTGTTCTTTTGCTATATATTTCATAAAGTTTTGATTAAATATCAATATTTACGCGAATATTATTACCGATTGATTTGCTCGTTTAATTCTGATTTTAACTCTTTGACCTTTATCAACAAGAACATAGCATCTGTATGGGCTTGTTTTAATTCTGCCTCCGAAATCCCCATGAAATCTCCATATTCAATTCTATTTCTTTTTTTTCTCATTTGTTGAAATCTTTTAAATTCATGACTGAGCTGGCCATTGAGCAAAATAGCAGCGGCATTGATAACAATATAGTGATGCCCCTCTCCACTTGTTTTTGCTCTATATCCGTTAATTAATAATATAGCCTCACAACTTAATCTTATAGAGTCATAAATATTATTATAAACAATATCCTCATCTCCTGTGCCCATGCCAGATAAATTTTTACTGGCAAAGTTATATAATCCTTCAGCCTTCTCAATTTTTATTTCAATTCCTTTTAAATTTAAAGGGAAGGACTCAATTGAATTGTTATTTATTAATATTTGAAGTTCGTGTAAAATCATATGGGTTTCCTTTTAATTTAATAATTGGTGATGAAAAAATATTAGATATAAAACCATCGTGCTCCTCAATTTTTTTCACAATTTCTTGATTACTATAAATATGATAGTTTATTTCTCTAGCAATTTTTCCTTCTAGAGGGCTTATAATAGTGGTAAGAGCGTCTTGGTTTATGTTTCCAATTAACATTAAGTCCACATCACTATTACTGTTTTCCGTTTTTTTGGCTATTGACCCAAACACAAAAGCACACTCCACATTATCAAGCTTATCAATTAATTCTTTTAATTCGTTTTCCAAGCCAATTGTTTTTGAAACAATACTTTTTATTTCTTCATAGAGTGGGTACTTTTTATTTAATCTAAAAAAACGCATGTTCCCACGACGTGTGTCCAATAATATATTTTCTTCTACAAGATTGTCTAAATATTTTTGACAATAACTTGGCTTCCTATTTATTTTTTTGGCAATTTCCCTAAAATAATATTCTTTATCTTGGTCTTTAAAAAAAAGCTTAAGAATTTCTCCCCCTCCATTTTTCAAAAAATTTAGCATATAAATATTTAATAGTTTTTATCTTAATTGATCTTACTTATATTGTACACGTTTTATGTACAATTGTATATAGTTTATGTATATTGGCGCTTTTTTTATTACCCTTAAAATATTTTACCCCAATATCAAATTAAACAAGATGCCGGTAATTAGAATGCCAAGTCCAACCACTCCGGCGAAAATTAAAATTAATTTATTTTTCATCACTCTTTTTAAAATCATAAATTCTGGCAAGGAAAGAGCGGTGACCGACATCATAAAAGCTAGGGCAGAGCCCATGGCCACGCCTTTTTCGGTTAAAGCGCTTACTAGCGGAATAATGCCAGCAGCATTTGAGTATAGAGGAATACCAATAATAACTGCCAAAGGAACGGCATACCATTTATCAGCACCAGCGTAGCTAACTAATAAATCAGCAGGGGCATAGCCGTGGATAAGTGCTCCGAGAGCAACACCTATAGTAATATAAGGCCAAACTTTTCTAAGAATATTTAAAGAATAATCACGGGCATATTTTAGGCGCTCAGGCCAATTTTGAATCAGCTCAAGCTTAATATCTCCACCTCCTTGGCCAATCGGCAAGATTAATTTGTCTGTTTTTAGTCGGTCTATAATTATGCCGGCAAAAATTGCAATAATAAGACCGCTAAAAATATAAAGAGCCGTTATTTTCCAACCAAACATACCTAATAATAAGATCACGGCAATTTCATTAACCATTGGTGAAGCAATTAAAAAAGAAAAACTTGCTCCCAGTGGCACGCCTGCTTCTGTAAAGCCTAAAAACAGAGGAACAGCGGAACAAGAACAAAAAGGTGTAATTGTTCCCAATAAAGCAGCTAAAACATAACTTAAATACTTGTTTTTCTGAGCGAGAATCTTTTTGATCCTGGCTGGAGGCAGATAAGAACGAATAATGGCGATAATAAAAATAATTAAAGCTAGTAAAATAATAATTTTTAAAGTATCAAAAATAAAGTAGTTGATTGAATCGGCTAGCACGGATCCTTCTTGTAGACTAAATAGTTTGTAAGTAAGTAGATTGGCTAGCCATTGTATAGGTGTAAACATAAGCTCAAGTAATTATTATATAATTATAGCTTATTCTGATTTAATGTTAGGGTCAAGCGAAAATAGTTAATGATGATTAAATAAGTTAAAAAAGCCGCCATACAATTAATTAAAATATTAGAAAAATTCTCAATAGTCAGCATAAATCACGATTTAACGCTATTTGTCTAAGCGTGGTATAATCAATATATGCGTTATAAATTTTATACAACTTCAGACAAGGCTTGGGACGGGATAATGACGGCTATTAAGCAGGCTCAGACAGCAATATATATTGAAATGTATATTTTTTTGGGTGACACTCGTCAGACTCATGATTTTTTAGGGCAGTTAAAGGTAAAAGCTTTGGCGGGGCTGGAAGTAGTAATGGTGCTTGATGCTTATGGTAGCAGCGAATTAAAAACCTCATCTATTCAAGATTTGCGCGCCGCTGGAGTGGAATTATTATTTTTTTCTCGCTGGTTACGTCGCACGCACCGTAAGCTAGTGATTATTGATGATAAAATCGCTTTTATTGGCGGAGTTAATATTGAAAACAAAATACGCAATTGGCAAGATTTGCATTTACGTCTAGGTGGGAAGATTGTAAAACCATTGCTCCGTTCTTTTGCTTATACTTATCAACAATGTGGTGGCAAAAAGAATCATATTTTAAAACAAAGTCGCTTGCCCTTGGTGAAAAAAATTAAATCATGGGTGATAGATACCTGGGAAATAGGGGAGAAAAAGTATCGTTTAAATAATTATTATCGAGAAAAGTTGTCCGAGGCCAAAACTTCTATTAAAATTGTTACGCCATATCTATTACCACCACGCTGGTTAATGTTAGCCTTAGACGAGGCGGTTCAACGCGGAGTGAAGGTAGAAATTATTATTCCTGAAGATACGGATATCAAATCTTTAAACCGTATTAATTATTTTAATGCTTGTCGTTTAGCTTTAGTTGGTATTGAATTTTATTTTATGCCTCATATGAATCATGCTAAAGTTATGTTGATTGATGAAAAAGAGGCTTTAGTCGGTTCGCAGAACTTAGATGTTTTATCTTTTGGCTTTAATGCCGAAATTGGTGTGTTTTTTCAACAAAAACATGCCATTGCTTCATTGATAAAAATTATTGATAAATGGCAACAACAAGCACAACGGCCAGACCTGAGTCTGAAAGGTTTAAGTTTTTTCCAGCGTATTCTAATGTCTGTTTATAAAATATTTCTATCATTTTTCTAAATATCAAGGATTGTATAATTAAGGAGGTTTGAAGTCTCCTTGTTTTTTTAGGAAAAAGCTTGTATAATATACTCTATTCAAAAAATATTAATTTCTGCTTTCATGCTTGAAAATAAGATTAAGATAAGAGGTGCCCGTACTCACAATTTAAAAAATATTAGTCTCGATTTGCCACGCAATCAGCTAATTGTTATTACTGGATTGTCCGGCTCTGGTAAATCTTCTTTAGCTTTTGATACGATCTATGCTGAAGGTCAGCGCCGATATGTTGAATCTTTATCAGCTTATGCTCGTCAATTTGTAGGTTTAATGGATAAGCCTGATTTTGATTTAATTGAAGGTCTCTCTCCAGCCATTGCTATTGATCAGAGAACAGTTGGTAATAATCCTCGCTCTACGGTGGGCACGGTGACAGAAATTTATGATTATCTGCGCCTGCTCTATGCTCGAGTGGCTTGGCCCTATTGCCCTCACTGTAAAACCCGTTTAAAAAAGGCGATTAGAAATAGTAAGACGAAAAAGAAGGATGATTCTCATTATCTTTATGCTTGCACTAACTGTAGTTATGTTCTGTCGGAAATGGAGCCACGTCATTTTTCTTTTAACTCAAATTATGGCGCCTGCGCTTATTGTAGCGGTTTAGGAACGCGCACGGAGATAGATCCTGAACTTGTTTTTAATCTTAAGCTAAGTTTATTACAGGGAGCAATTAAGCCTTTATCTCACGCTAATTTAAATCAAAATAGTTCTTTATTTGGACAGCTAAAACAATTGGGTGAGCGCTACGATTTTACTTTAGATCAACCACTGCAAACATTAACAGCTGGACAGCGAGCCGCTATTTTAAATGGAGATAAAAAGTGGTCAGGTTTGAGTACTGAGCTTCTCGCTCGTCATGAAGAAACGAAATCAAACTTTGTTAGACAAGAAATAGAAAAATGCATGCGACCAGCTATTTGCCCTGCCTGCGCTGGCGCTCGTTTGAAGTCAGAATATTTGGCTGTTAAGATTAAGGGTTTAAATATTTTTGATCTTGGGGAAAAAACAGTTGATTCTTTGCGGGCACTCTTGTTTTCTTGGTTGGAAAGAGATAGCTGGGGTTCATCAGCTAGTATTATTCTCCCTATTTTAAAAGAAGTAGTGAAAAACTTGGAATTTTTAGAAAAAGTTGGTTTATCCTATTTAACTTTAAATAGGCCAGCTGCTAGTTTGTCTGGTGGTGAAGCTCAACGTATTCGTTTAGCGGCTCAAGTTGGGTCAACTTTAAGTGGTGTGCTTTATGTTCTAGATGAGCCTTCAGTTGGTTTACATCAGCGCGATAATGATAGGCTTATTTCCATGCTTAAAAGCTTGCGTGATAATGGTAATACTGTAATTGTCGTTGAACATGATGCCGCTATGATGAGGTCTGCTGATTATTTAGTTGATGTAGGTCCTGGTGCCGGTGAACATGGTGGTCAAATTTTATTTGCGGGGAAACCGGAATTAATCAACGAGTGCCGAGCATCAATCACCGGTGAGTATTTATCAGGAACAAAATCAATTCCTGATAAGAAATCTTTTCGAGAGGGTAATGGCAGGGCAATTTCTGTTATTGGGGCCAGCGAACACAACCTTAAAAATATTGACGTAGATATTCCTTTGGCTAAATTAGTAGCAATTACCGGCGTGTCTGGTTCAGGTAAGTCAACTTTAATGTCTGACATTCTCGCTAACGCCCTAACTCGTAAATTCTATCGTTCTAAAGCAGAGGTGGGAGCACATCGAGAGATTAAAGGTCTTGATCATATTGATAAAGTTATTGATATCAACCAATCGCCGATTGGTCGTACTCCTCGTTCCAATCCAGCTACGTATACGGGTCTATATACCTATATTAGAGATTTATTTGCGGAACTACCGGAGGCACGTTTAAAGCGTTTAACTCCGGGGCATTTTTCTTTTAATGTTTCTGGTGGTCGCTGTGAACGCTGTTCTGGTGATGGTGTAATTAAGGTGGAGATGCAATTCTTAAATGATGTTTATTTAACTTGTGAAGCTTGTCATGGGCAACGGTTTCAGCAAAAAATTCTTGATATTAGATATAAGGATAAAAATATTTTTGATGTTTTAAATCTTACTGTTAGCGAGGCCTTGGAATTTTTTAAAAATCATTCAGCTCTTTATCAAAAACTCTCAACTTTAGAGGAGGTTGGTCTTGGTTATATTCATCTTGGTCAATCAGCGACCACTTTTTCCGGCGGCGAAGCCCAGCGCATTAAATTGGCGACAGAATTATCGCGTCGCGCTACTGGTCGTACGCTTTATATTTTAGATGAGCCGACTACCGGCCTACATTTTGCCGATATTGATCGTTTGCTTAAGGTCCTCAATTTATTAGTTGACCAGGGAAACACGGTGTTAATTATCGAACATAACTTAGATGTGATTAAATCAGTTGATTGGGTAATTGATATGGGTCCAGATGGTGGCACCAAGGGCGGACAAGTGGTGGCACAGGGCACACCTTTAGATATTATTAAATGTAAACAAAGTGTAACTGGGCAGTATTTGCAAGCTCTGTATAAATAATTACCCACAAACAAAAAAGACCTTCGTACAGTTCACAGAAGGCCTTTTTTATTTATTATAGTTGGTCCAATATTTTTAATTCCAGCTTTTTATTTTTAGTATTTAAAAGAGCAAAACTAGCTCGATAAAATACTCCTCCTAAAGTTCCAGGGTTAGCCATAACTAAGGAGTTTTCATTTTCTATCCAAGGTTTATGGGTGTGTCCGTAAAAAATAAAATCAAGCTGTTTATTCTTTTTCAGTAGCTGCTCTTTATAAGATGGTTCATGAATTAAGCCGATTTTTATGTTCTCTATTTCTATGGCGCCGTAGCGTCCTAAAAATTCCGAGTTTTTTAAATCTTTTGCCTCCTGAAAATCGTATAATTCCTGATTGCCAGCAATAAAATATATTTTTCCTGCAAATTCTTGTCGAAGATGTTGCAAGGTCTCACTATTACATAAATCGCCGCAGAAAAGCAGGGTAGTAATGCCCTGCTCGTTTAAGTAGTTATTAAATATTTGCCAGTTGGCAAGATTGTCGTGCAAATCAGAGGCGATAGCAATAAGCATAGTTTTTATTTATCTTTGCGTAGACGAATTTCGTAAGCCATTTGTTCTAGTTTTCGTAAATGTCCTCGGGCCTGATCGTATTTAGTGCGTAAATAACCAGTTAAATCAAAGTCTAATAAATTACTCATAATTGCTTCGCCTTTTTCTTTCATCTCGGCCACCGTCTCATATTTACCCTTAGCGGCACGATTAGTAGCATAACGAACCATTTCGCCAATGAGATCGCAAAAACCACCTAGGTAACTATCATAGCCTAGTTTAATGCCCTTAATGTCAGTAATGCTTTTACCGGAAATAACGGCAGCGAAAGTTTTAGCTTCGACATATTCTTCGGCGGCCGCATGATAAGCTCCTTCTTCGCGTAAACGAATAAAACCAAAATCTTTTTCCATTTTTTTGAGTAAATCTTCCATGGCTTTTAGTTTATCTTCAGCCTCTTTCAGCTCTTCTCGTTGTAGTGCAAAGATAGTTTTTTTAGCTTGAAAAAGTACATCGTTGGAACGACTAATAATTTGTCTTCGCTCTTTCTCTCTCTGTCCGTAGCTGTCTTTTAATTTATTGATAAGTGTTTTGTTGATCATATTATATGAGTGATTAATAATTTTAAATTACACGAAAAACTTCATCAAGACTAGTTTCTCCAGCCAACGCTTTAATAATGCCATCTTGCGCAATAGTGACTGTGCCCTCATTAATTGCTTCTTGCTCAATGTCGTAGTCTGTGGCTTCATCGCCTTGGATTAATTTTTGAATAGTGGGAGTAGCTGCAATAGTTTCATATAAACCGACTCGGCCTTTATAGCCGATATGCTTGCACTCTTCACAGCCAGCGCCACGATAAAACTCTAAAGTTTTAGGAATAACAATTTCATTATTTTTTATGCTTTTTAGAATTTCTTCTGCTTTTTTAATTTTCTCTGGGGTGGAAGGATCAATGACTTTACAATGAGGGCAAATACGGCGAGCTAAACGTTGTCCGATAGAAAATTCAATGGAATTAGCTAGTGATGATTTTTCTACTCCTAGTCCGGCAAAACGAGAAATAGCGCCAGCGGCACTGTTGGCATGAATGGTAGAAAGGACTAAGTGACCAGTCATGGCTGCTTCAATAGCAATTTTCGCCGTTTCTTCGTCTCTAATTTCACCAATCATCATGATATTAGGATTTTGACGTAGAAGTGAGCGCATTGCGGCTGCAAACGTGTAACCATGTTCGGTGTCAATTTGAGTTTGCATTACTCCTGGTAATTGATACTCAATTGGATCTTCAACGGTAATAATTTTTACGTCTGATTTATTGAGTTTATTTAAAATGCCATAAAGAGTAGTTGTTTTACCAGATCCAGTCGGACCAGTAGTAATAATAATACCCTTAGTTTTAGTCATGGCTAAGTCAAGATGTTTTTTAGCGACAGAAGTAATACCTAAAGTTTCTAAATTTAAATCAGCGGCTGAAGTGGCTAATAAACGCACAACAATTGTTTCACCAAAACCACCGGAAATAATAGACAAACGACAATCAATTTTATTGTCAGGAAGGTAAATTGCAAATCGTCCATCAAGCGTCGCCCTTTTAACATTAGTAGCAAAGCCAGCTAGAATTTTTACTTCCGAAAGAATAGGTAGGTAGCTAGTTTTAGGTAGTTCTAAGATATCATGCATTACGCCATCGATGCGGAAGCGCACCTTAACACTATTTTCAGTTGGCTCAATATGGATGTCTCCGGCCTGACTGTCGGCCGCCATGGCCATAATTAGTTTAATAACTTCCTTGGATGGAACTTCGCTTAAATTGATAGTTTGTCCAACATTTCTAGTTAAGGCTTGGGCGCGTTCAAACTCTTCTTGATTTACCTTTACGCCTCGTCCAAGAGTTTGGGAGATGACAATATCATAAAGTTCATTAACGTAGTCAAAATTACCGACGACACGATAAACCTCCTCTAAGGAAGTAATACCGTCTAGACATTTCAAGACGCCATCTTGGAGCATGGTGATCATGCCATTTTCAATCGCTTGTTGTAAAATTTTAAAAGCTGGAGCCTTATCAATAGTTAATTGTTTCAGATTATCATCCATGGTGAATATTTCATATATGCCCAAACGTCCTTTGTAGCCGATAAAATTACACTCCTTGCAACCTTCAGGAGATGCCTGATAAATAGTTGGCAGTTTTGTTGGTATATCAATATTTGCCTTTGGTGAAATAACAGCCATAATCCTCTGTACTTGTTCTTCTTCTTCATCACTGAGAATTTGTTCTTGGCGACAATGAGGGCAAAGCTTTCTAACTAGCCGTTGACCAATTACGGCATTTATAGAGGGCACTAAAAAATATGGTTTTACGCCAATATCAATTAAACGAGGAATCACACCAGCGGCGTCATTGGTGTGAAGAGTGGATAAAACTAAGTGTCCAGTAAGTGAAGCTTGTACGGCTATTTCGGCTGTTTCTAAATCTCTAATTTCTCCAACCATGATAATATTTGGATCTTGTCTTAAAATTGAGCGTAAGCCATCAGAAAAAGAATAACCACGTTTAGTGTCAATTTGACTCTGGTTAATTCCTTTTAATTGATATTCAATCGGATCTTCAAGAGTGACTATTTTTGTACCTGGTTGGTTGAGTTGGTTTAAAATGGCGTAGAGAGTAGTTGTTTTACCAGACCCAGTCGGACCAGTAGTTAGAATAAGACCATTTGGTTTACTGATTTCTTTATTTAATTTTTTTAATATTTCTGGTCGGATGCCCAATTTAGCAAACTCAAGCGAGGCCGCTTTAGAGTCGAGTAAACGCATAACCACGCTTTCGCCAAAGGCGGTCGGTAGAAATGAAGAACGGACATCAATCTTGCCGTCACTTAAATGAATGGTATAGCGACCATCTTGAGGTTTATTGGCAATGTTGATTTTAACTTTAGCTAAAATCTTCATGCGTGTGATTATCTTACGCCATTTATCCTTATCAATCGTGGCGGCATCTTGGAGAACGCCATCGATACGAAAGCGAACAGCGACTCCATTTTCCTCCGCTTCAATATGAATATCACTAGAGTTTACCTTGAGCGCAGTAGCTAAAATAAGCGTGACAATGTCACTTACGTTCACTTCATTAATTTTATCGTTTAGTGATTTATAGCTTGATATGTCTTGTTTAAATTTATCTAAATTTTCAGCGGTAATTTCTACTCCCGATTCATATTTTTTTACCTTGGGGATAGTTTTATAGGCCTCAAGCGCTTGCTCAAAACTATTTTGGGAGATTAAGTAAAGTTTGATATCGCTAAAATACTGTTCATTTAAATGTTCAATTTCGTCCGCAATTTCTTGGGTCGGTTCTAGACAAGCAACTCTGATATTTTTGCCATCATAGAAAAAACAAACCATGCCAAGCTCTATACATAAAGCTTCTGGTATCAGCATCAATGCTTCTGGGCTGATAGGAAAAGCAAATAAATTAACATAGGGCAGACCAATAGCGGCCGCTCTTTGTTCGCATTTTTTTTCTATTTCTTTTAATTTGATCTCCTTTTGTTTAGTGGCAAATTTTCCTTGAACACTGTCCTCATCTTTGCTTTTTTCCGGATCAATCAAATTTTCAATTGAAGCAACATCGCTCATAGTTACATATTTAATAGCCGCGCTTAGTCCGCCGCAAATCGGCAGTCTTCACCGCGGCTTAAAAAAGACTTAAAATTATCGATTGCGCTTGAAAAAACGCTCTAGTTTGCTAATCCCTCTTTTTTGCTGCAAGTGTAAATATAAACTAGTCCAGGCAGAAATTTGGAAGGTGTTTAATATGGAGGCAACTATAATCATGCTCGTAATTATCAGAATAAAACTCAAAGTCATAAGTAATGGCGCATATAACTGAAAGGCTAATAGCAAAAGAGGGACAAAAAATAAAGAAATGATAATTAATGTGCCGAGTCCGACGATAAAATTAATTAAAAATAGAATAATGGCCATTTCTAAACTAACTAGCCAATTGTGACGAAATATCTTCCAAGCTTTTTCAATGGCAGTAATAAAGCTCTTACTTTCTAAGACCTGAGCAGCAATAGCATATTTCATAATCAAGGCAATAGCTAAGGCAATAGGTACAAATATAATAAAGAGTACGGAATATGTTAAGGCAATAGCTGAAGAATCAGTAATAAATAGAAAAACCAGGGGCAGACTAATAATTAAGAGGCAAGCACTAATAATAAAGCTATTAGCAAGATTTAAACCTAAAACAGGCCAAAAATGACGACGCCCAAAAGTAATACCTTCGTTAATACTTAATTCTTCATGCTTTTTTTTGCTCAAAATAAGGCGAGCGCTCTGCTCAACTAAGGCAGCCTGAGAAGTTATAGCCAAATAAACCATAATTAGTACTAATAATATGGCTAAAACAATTACGCTAATTAAAGACCAAAAAGCCGAAGGGTTGGCGGCGGCCAGTTGACCTAAACTACTATAAAATGTAGGGTTAAAAAGGTTGTAAAGAGTAAAAATGCCGTTATCGACAAAATGCCCACCCGGCTGAGCATTAAAACCTTGAGTAATGAGCTGATACTCACCACCGATAGTGCTTAATGAGGCAAAAATACCAAAGAACCAGAGGTGTCGGTATTTTTTAGTAATACTCCAGGCTTGTTTTAGAAAAATGCGATAAGAGAACATAAAGTTGTATTAAAATTAACTATTA
>JAIPIE010000020.1 GCA_021734825.1 Patescibacteria group bacterium | reverse complement strand
GGCAAAAACATAGACAAGGGATTATCACTAATATAAAGTCCCAGCAAATCTTTTTCCCAAGATAATTTCAGCATCGGGTCGACTGGCCCTGATTCTAGCAATTGTGGTCGTGCCAAATGATCAAACTCAGATGAAGAAGCAAATAAACTACTTTGACGACTTTCCAGTTGAGCGGACTGGTCTTTATTGAAAATTAAAAATTTCTCTAAATTTGCCAAGAGCATTCCCTGCTCGCCAAAACTACTGAGAGCTCCACTCTTAATTAAACTTTCTAAAGATTTTTTATTCAAATCACGATCATTAATTCTTTCTAATAGATCAAAAATATCCTTATACGGCCCATTCTGCTTGCGATTTTCAATAATCACTTCAATAATATGTTCGCCCACATTTTTAATAGCGTTTAAACCAAAGCGAATCGTATTAGCGGCTTCATCTTCAGCGGCAACTCTGTTTTCCTTAGTGCCAGCAGTAACCACAGTAAAGGAGGCAAAGGACTCATTAATATCGGGCGCCATCACCTTTAAACCCATACTCCGACACTCCTCTATCTCAATTGCCACTCGGTCACTATCATGCTGGTCAGAAGTTAATAAAGCGGCCATAAACTCCACCGGCCAATGAGCCTTAAGATAAGCCGTCTGATAACCAATCATCGCGTAACAAGCGGCATGACTACGATTAAAACCATAGCCAGCAAAAGGCTCAATAAAAGAATATACTTTTTCCGCCAATTCTTTAAAGATGCCATTTTTAACACAACCATCAATAAATTTCTCTTTTTGTTCGGCGAGGAGCGAAGCAATTTTCTTACCCATGGCTTTGCGCAAAACATCAGCTTCGCCAGGGGTAAAACCAGCTAGGGCTCGAGCAATTTGCATAACCTGTTCCTGATAAATTGCCACCCCGTAAGTACGCGTCAAAATCGGCTCTAATTTCTCGTGTAGATACTCAACTTTTTTCTTTTTATGTTTACCGGCAATATAGTCGGGAATCCACTCCATCGGTCCGGGACGATACAGTGCCACCATCGCAATAATATCTTCAAACTCAGTCGGCTTTAATTCCCGCAAATATCGTTTCATCCCCGAAGATTCAAACTGAAAGACGCCGGTCGTTTCTCCTTTTTGAAATAATTCAAAAGAAGCTTTATCATCAAGCGGTAAATCATCAATATTTAATTCCAAACCCCTAGTCTTCTTAATAATTCTTAAAGCCGATTCAATAATGGTTAAGTTCTTTAAACCTAAGAAATCCATTTTCAATAAACCCAAGTCTTCCACTGGATGTAAGGAATACTGTGAAATAACGCTCTTATCAGCCGAAGAGGCATTTTGTATAGGTACGTATTCAGTTAAAGGCTTAGGGGTAATTAAAACGCCACAAGCATGAGTAGAACTATGACGAGCGACGCCTTCGAGGCGTTTGGCAAAATCTAAAATTCTTTTCGCTTCCGGCTCCGTCCGATACATCTCCTTCACTTCTGGCACTTCCGCTAAAGCTTTAGTGAGAGTTGTAAACATGGGGATGCTTTTGGAAATCTTATCACAGTATTCATATGGCGCTCCTAAGACGCGACCGACATCACGCACCGCCGCTCGAGCCGCCATCGTACCGAAGGTAATAATCTGAGAAACATGATCTTGTCCATATTTATCAGCCACATAATCAAGTACATCGCCACGACGAATATCAGCAAAGTCCATATCAATATCAGGCATGGAAATACGATCAGGATTTAAAAAACGTTCAAAAAGTAAGTCATACTGTAAGGGGTCAAGATTGGTAATACCAGTTAAATAACAAACTAAAGAACCAGCGGCGCTACCACGACCCGGACCAACCACAATTTTATTGTCCTTCGCCCAATTAACAAAATCTGCCACAATTAAGAAGTAGGCGGGCCAACCCATCTTGGCAATAATACCAAGCTCATAATCAAGACGTTCAATAATTTTATCTTGGCCTAAGTGCTGAACAATTTTATGTGCTTTATTTTCTAAAACATAGTCGCCATTTTTTTTAAAAATCGTGTATTTTTTTTCCATTCCCTTTTCACATAAATAACGCAAATAGGAATCACCATCATAGCCAGTCGGCACGTCAAATTGAGGCAATTGAGTTTCGCCCAGAGGAATATTAACATTACACATCTCGGTAATTTTCAAGGTATTACTAACTGCTTCTGGTACATGGGCAAAAGCCTTTTCCATTTCAGTCACAGAACGAAAGGAATAATCCCCCTTACCCATCATGCGCATCCGATCAACATCGTCAATTTTTTTCTTATTCTGCAAACACAGTAAAATATCCTGAGCCTCATCATCTTCTTTATTAAGATAATGAGAGTCGTTGGTGGCAACAAGCGGTACCCCTAATTCCTTAGAAAAAGTAATTAATTGTTTATTTACTTTCGCCTGTCCCTCAAGTTCAGGATGATCCATTAATTCTAAATAATAATGATCGGGACCAAATAATTCACTATATTCTAAAATTCTTGCTTCTGCTTTTTTTAAGTCACCGGCTAAAATGTGTTGTGAGATTTCTCCACCTAAACAAGCACTCATAGCAATCAGGCCTTCGTGATGTTGTGTCAATAATTCCCAGTCAATTCGCGGTTTATAGTAAAAACCCTCTAAATGAGCCTTAGAAACCAATTGAATTAAATTTTTATAACCTTGTTCATTTTCAGCTAGTAAAACTAAATGATAGCTACGTCCATCAGCCCTAGTATTTTTATCAAATCTTGAAGCCGGAGCAACATAAGCTTCTACGCCGATAATCGGCTTAATGCCTGCCTTTTTACATTTCTGATAAAACTCAATTGCGCCATATAAAACACCGTGATCGGTAATTGCTACCGCCGGCATACCCTCTTCTTTAACACGCGCCACTAACTCATCGATCTTAGTAAGACCGTCAAGTAAGGAATAATGGGTATGATTGTGGAGGTGGACAAACATGAAAATTAAAAAATATTAAGGCTATTTTTATCTTTAAACTATAACAATTTTAAACTCATCCCGCAATCTTGCCAAAGTGTCTAAATCTTGCTCAAAAAAATAAAAAAGAGGCTGTTTAAAGGCCTCCTGACAATAAACCCTGCGGATTTAACATCAAATCTTTTTTTTGGCTCTATCGCCAGAGAGCGCTTTGCTTACTAAAGCAACAATAACAGATGCCACTCCCACCAGGCAAATTATTTCAAATATTGCCCAAGCATTAGACTGATAAATTTCTTCCATGATTACTTTTTTTAGTTTGAGCTTATATTACTACTCTTCGTTGATTTTGTCAATAATGTTGTCTAATTCCTCATCACTATAAAACTCAAGCACAACCTTTCCACCCTTACCCCGACGAACAATTTTGGCCTTAGTGCCAAAAAATGAACGTAAAGTTTTTTCCTTATCTTGATCGGCATAATTAACAACGATACGAGCTGACTTAGTACCACCAAGGCGCTTAGTTTCTTCGTTTGTCTGTAATACTGTTAAATTTTGATTAATGATTTTCTTAAATAATATTGACTGTTGTGCCGGGTTGGCAATACCAAGCAAATATTTGGCATGAGCTTCGCTAATGCGTCCACTAGATAAAGCTTCCTGCATTTCTAAAGGTAAATCTAATAAGCGCAAGATATTAGCCACACTAGAACGAGCCTTGGCCATTTTCTTGGCGGTTTCTTCTTGAGTTAAATTAAACTCATCCATCAAACGTCTATAAGCGCGCGCAGTCTCAACTGGATCGAGATCTTGTCTTTGTACATTTTCAATTAAAGCTAACTCTAATTTCTTTTGTTCGCTCGCTGCCCTAATTAAAACTGGCACTGTCTTTAAACCCAGAGCCTTAACACTGCGCCAGCGTCTTTCCCCGGCAATCAATTCATAATTATCACCCTTGCGCGTTACCACTAAAGGTTGAAGCAATCCATGTTCTTTAATTGATTCCATTAATTCACGCAAAGCAAGCTCACTAAAATTATGACGAGGCTGATAGGGATTAATGCTTATTTCTGTTGGGTTGATATAAAAAACGCGATCGGCGTCGGTAAGAAGCGGTGCCTTAACCTTGTTTATTTCATTTTCTTGGTCGCTCTTTATTTCCGGAGTCTTTTTGGGGATCAAGGAGCCTAAACCGCGACCTAAAGCTTGTGACATAATATTAATACATTAATTTAAAATTCAAGATTCACAGATTATTAATTCAAAATTCAAAAAAATATTAATTCAAAATTAAAGATTAAAGATTCAAAAATTATTTAATCTTTGAATATTGAATATTGAATTTTGAATCGTTAATTACTTCTTTGGCCAAACTTTCATAGGCTTTTGCTCCTTTTGATCTAGGATCATAGTGTAAAATACTCAGACCATGACTTGGAGCTTCCGCCAATTTGACGCTACGTGGGATAATGGAGTCAAATACTTTTCCAGGAAAATATTTTTTTAACTCTTCTAAAACTGCTCCCGATAATTTATTGCGACTATCAAACATCGTCACCACTGCTCCCATAATATCTAAGCTCGGCTTTAAATTATCTTGCACCAATTTAATCGTATCAAGTAATTGACTTAAACCTTCAAGAGCATAATATTCGCTTTGAATCGGAATAAGAACAGCGTCAGCCGCTACTAAACTATTAACGGTTAATAGTCCCAAAGAAGGGGGTCCATCAATAATTATAAAATCATAATCATTGATAATTTCTTCAATTAAAAGAGCCAGACGAAATTCACGATTCTCTAAAGATACCATCTCAATACCAGCCCCAGCCAAAGCTACGGTTGCTGGCGCGACACTATACTTTTTTTGCGAAGTTTTAACAATTACACTTGCTAAATTTTTTTCTCCCAGTAAGGCTTCATAAATACCCGCCTCTAATTGCTGATGTTCAATCCCGAGCCCGGAAGTAGCATTGGCTTGCGGATCTAAATCTATTAATAAAACAGACTTACCAGCTTCCGCCAAATAAGCTCCTAAATTAACGGTGGTCGTGGTTTTACCGACTCCACCCTTCTGATTGACAACGGCAATGATTTTGCCCATAGAAAAATAGTCTAAGTGAAAGAATGCTCTCTTACTTTCAGCTTTAATAAATTTATTATAACTTATAAACAAGGCTTTGACAATAAAATCTATATTTATTATAATCAATTCGTAATTGCTTATTATTAAAGTAATTATATTTCAAGCCGCGATGGCGGAACTGGTAGACCTGCCTGCCGGCAGGCAGGCGCACGCGACTCAATATGTATTATATTTACGTGATTCAAAGCACAATTAGAAATTATATATATGTAGGTTTAACTAATGATGTTAGCAGGAGATTTCAGGAACATAATCGAGGTAGAGCCAAAACTACAAAACCATACAGACCATTTAAACTTATACTTACAGAATCGTTTAAAAATAGAGGGGAGGCAAGGATGAGAGAAAAATATTTAAAATCTGGCAGTGGAAAAGAATATATAAAAGAAATGATCCACAAGATTTAATGCCCAGGTGTCGGAATTGGTAGACGAACGCGATTCAAAATCGCGCGGCCGAGAGGCCATGCGGGTTCGACTCCCGCCCCGGGCACATAAAAAGACTCTGCAAAGAGTCTTTTTTGCTGCAAGAGAGCGAATCAGCTAAGAAATTATTTTAAATTATAAGTATTATCACTACGTCTTTCTAGACTAAGAATTTTAATTGTTGAATTAGACTGATAATAAATAATTCTGAACTTACCCTTACGTACTCGAAAAATATCAGACTGCCCTTTTAATCTTTTTACATCCAAGCGAGTGAAATCGCTTTTTTTAATTAATAATAAAATACTTCTTAAAATAGATTTTTCAGACGCGCTTAACTTAGCTAAGAATTTTTCAATCTTATCCATCATTCTTTAAAGACGAGTTAAAATATCATCAATATCAACTCCTCCCTTTTTTACTTTTGTAAAATCAGCCACCTCTTCCCAGCGCCCGTCATCATCTAGAGGAGATATGCGGAAAATTGGCTTACTCTGCTTAACAACCACAAAAGATTGTCCAGACTTTACGTCTTGAACATATTTATTCATATTTAAACGTAAATCTTTTAAAGCAATGATATTTTCCATATTTGTATTGATAAATTAATTAAGTTTACCTTTAGTATAACTAAAGATAAACCTAAAGTCAAGGGACTTCTCTACCTCATCTTCTGAAATCTCACATTAAAAACCGGTTCATACTCAACCTGATGTTCATCAATGACTTTCACCGGTTCCCCTTTACTTAAGTGAGTTAAGGCAATATCACTTAACATCTGCTTATCGCCGGCGATATTTAGTTTTAAGCCTTCAAGTTTATCAAACTCCTCTTTTAAATCAGCTTTAACCGAAGCCTCAATTTGTTTCTTTTTAATTTTTAAAGCATCTAATTCTTCTATAATTTCATGATAGGCGCCATTAACCGCCAAAGCGTCACGATACATTTTTTTTAGTTCACGTTGCGCCTTTTGTTGTTCCTGTAGGCGGGCAAAAACTTGATTGAGTTGAGACATAGGATATATTTTTTAATTTTGAATAATCCCTATTATAGCATAGAGGAAAAAGAAAAAGAAAAATGGAGCTCCTAGAAGCTCCTGCGAGAAAAAAATAATTTTAAAACATGGCTACATGCTCAGTTTGATCATTACCAGACAATATTGCAATAGTCTTTCTCTGCCAGGCAGGAAACAAAAGATAAGTAATAACAAAACTTAAACTCATGGCCGCAGTATTGATTATTGCAATAGTAACGATTACCCACAAAGAAAAATAGGATAAAAATAAAAGTAAAGACAAGGCATTTAATAGCACTCCAATAAAAAGATAACACCAAATATTTACATATGAATGATTTTTCATGCGAGGCTGATCACGGGCATAACTTCTACCCAGAAAAATTGGCATCACTAAAACAACATAACTGGAGATAAAGGCAGTAAATATAGCTACTGCCATTTCTACATCAAAATGGATAAGATTTTCTTTCATAATTAATGATTTTTAGATTTAATGAACAAATTTAATACTAACACTTAAAATTTTACTACGCAGATTAAATAATTACGCCACCGCCCAAAACCCTATTACGTTGATAGAAAACGGCACTCTGTCCTGGTGTAATTGCTCGTGTTGCTTTTTTTAAGCTCACAATTAATTCACCTTTTTTATTACCAGATTTTACCAAACAAGGCAAGGGCTCGTGACGATAGCGGATGATAGCCTGACAAGCTAAAGGTAGTGAAGGTTTTTTCTTATCCATCCAAGTAGCTTGATTAACTATAAATTCTTTACGATACAACAAATTATCATTCCAAGTCCGCACCACCCATAAAATATTATTTTTCCGATCTTTTTCCGCTACATAATATGGCCCCGTGCCCCCAATCTCAATTCCCCGCCTCTGGCCGACGGTATAAAGAGGCAAGCCGAGGTGTTCGCCGATAACCTGATTATCTTCTTGTCTTTTAATTAAACCGGGTTTCAATTTTAAGTGACGCTTTAAAAAATTATTATGTGGTCCATTTAAAAAACAAATATCTTGACTTTCAACTTTACTTGCAGTTGGCAAGCCATACTTAGCCGCTAAGTCCCGCACCTCCGGTTTAGTATAATTACCTAAGGGAAAATATAAATGCTTAATTTCTACCTGACTAAAAGTATACAAAAAATATGACTGATCTTTATTTTCATCTTTAGCCCTATACACTCTTGCCTCTCCGTCCTTATCTAAACGTTTTAAATAATGACCACTGGCAACACCGTCATAACCTAAGGCCAGAGCTTTTTTTAATAATAAGCCAATCTTGATTTGCTTATTACAAACTATACAAGGATTCGGTGTGCGTCCTGCCTCATACTCAGCTAAAAAATAATCAACCACTGCTTTTTTAAATTCAGCCGAAAAATCTAAAGTAAAGAAAGGGATTCCTACTATTGTTGCCACTCTTTTCGCATCTAGTAATGATTCTAAAGAACAGCATTTATTTTCACTTTTATCTGGATCAGTCTTATCTTTCCAAAAATTCAAAAAGACGCCACTGACATCGTGCCCTTGGTTTTTTAGTAATTGTGCCGTAACTGAGGAATCAACTCCACCCGACATGGCCACTAATATTTTCAGCTTTTTTTTGTTCATGCTTGCTATTTAAGTATCTAAAACGATAGTTGTTGGTCCCTCGTTAGTTAAATTTATCTGCATATATTCACCAAACACACCCAACTGAACATCGTCTATCAATTTTTGTAATTCGCTTTGTAATAATTTAAATAAGGGTAAAGCCTCTTCCGGACGAGCCGATTGCATAAAACTTGGACGATTTCCTTTCTGACAATCACCATAAAGAGTGAATTGCGAAACTAATAATACGCTTTGCTTTTTAGCAATGAGCGATAAGTTCATCTTGCCTTCTTCATCTTCTATAATACGTAATTGAGCAATTTTTTCCGCCATCTTTTTCACTTGAGCTTCACTGTCTCCAACTTTAACAGCAACTAAGACTAAAAAGCCGGCATTAATCCGACTCAGCTCCTCATTATTATAGCGAATGGACGCCTGACTCACTCTTTGTATAACTGCACGCATATTATATTCTCTTAAATAATTCTAGATACTCTTTGGCAGTATTTTCCCAAGAAAACTTTTTAATTTGTTCTTGACCGGCTTTTATTAACTGCGCCTTCAATTCTGTGTTTGTCACCACTAATTCCAAGGCTTTAGCAATGGCATTGATGTCATAGGGATTGATCGACAGGGCGGCCGCACCGACTACTTCCGGCAAACTGGAGACATTACTGGTAATGACCGGCAAAGAATGTGCCATCGCTTCCAAGGGAGGCAACCCGAAGCCTTCATAGTATGAAGGATAGACAAAAACCTGAGCCCGACGATAGAGTAACTCTTTTTCTCGATCAGAAACATAACCAAGAAATTTAATATCACGACGATAAGGTGAGTTTTCCCAAGCGCGATAAATGGCACGATTGCGCCAACCATTAGCACCTGCTAAAACAAGTTGCACATCAACTAACTTAATATTTTCATCACGCAAACGATTATAGGCATAGATCAAGCCAGCAATATTTTTTCTTGGTTCAATTGTGCCCAGATATAAAATAAAATCTGACTTAAGTTCATGACGGCGAAAAAAATTCTTTTCTTCTTCTGGTCCAGGTAGAGGAACACTCACATTTAAGCCAGAATAAATGGTCGTTACTTTTTCTTCAGGCACCTGTAATAGGTCAATAATATCACGACGAGTATTATCAGAAACAGCCACAATGGCCGTGCAATCAGCCGCTAATTTTTTTAAAGCCAAAGCCTTATGCCAAAAATTTTTACGATAACTAAAAAATTCCGGATAATGTAAAAAAGAAATATCATGAATAGTTAAAACATGTTTGGTGTCCGGAGATAATTTCGTAAAGTTGATGTGCGGCGACCAAAAAATATCAGCGCCGTCAACAAGCTTGTCCAATTTTGGCCAAGATAGTCCTTTTTGCAAGCAATAATTAAAGATTCTATTAGGAATGCGACTGCGCTTAATTGATAAGTGTGGATGATCAAAGCTACCAATATTTGCGCGGACATCGTGATAGGAGTTATAGAAAAGACGAAATTCATCATCTTTATCTTGACGTAAGATTGTCCGCAGCAAAGCAGAGGCATACTGAGAAACGCCACTATAATGCTTATCCATTAATACTCTAATATCGACCCCAATGCGCATAAGTCTAGCTTGCTAAGTCTTTGTCTTTTTTTTGGGCTGTAATCACAGCCGTCATTTGTTGTTTAAAATTCTTAACTGAATATTTTTCACTACTATTTTTTATAACTTGCGAATCCCAAACCTTCCCTTCTTTATCCATGCCATCAATAAATTTACGTACTGTTTTCATAATCGCCGCCGCCGTCTGTTCCTTAAAAAATAAACCACTAACATTTTCAATAATTGTTTCGGTTGCACCGCCACGTTGATAGGCTAAAACCGGTCGTCCTGACGCCATCGACTCAACAGCAGTAATACCAAAATCTTCTTCTTGGGGATTAATAAAAGCTAAGGCGTGAGCATATAAATCAATCTTTTTTTCTTCGTTCACTCTTCCTAAAAATTCAATATTAGCAGCACCACCAGCTAATTTTCGTAAACGGGGTAAATCAAGTCCATCACCAAAAATTTTCAATTTATACTCTTGTCCTAAGGCGACAAAAGCTTGCACTACAATATCTACACGTTTATACGGCGCCAGACGGCAACCAAGAAGAAAATAACGTTCACTACGACTTTGTTGGCTTAAATCAGCAATCTTAAATTTATGCGTTTCAACTGGGGGATAAATAATTTCCGAATCGCGACGATAGAATTTGCTAATTCTTTTTTTAACCGTACTAGAGTTGGCAATAAAATAATCAACCCGTTGAGCGGCACTAAAATCCCAAAGACGCAAGCGACCCAAAGTTAAAGAAATAACTTTCTTAATCCACTTATTATATTTCAACTCATTTAGATACTGATGAGTATCGCTCCAAAGATAGCGGGTGGGGGTGTGACAATAGCAGATGTGCAAAGTTTCCGGATTGGTAATTACACCTTTAGCAAAAGCACTAGCATCGGAAATAACTAAGTCATAGGGACGTAAATCAAAAAACTCTACCGCCATAGGCATAAAGTATAAATACCATTTATAGTGACGGATGCCACCGGGTAGTCGTTGAATAATTGAAGTTTCAATTTTACGACCAGAAAAATTTTTATCCACATTCTTCTTTTCGTAAAGAAGAGTGTAAATTGGTGCTTCCGGAAACATGTCCGCTAAAACTTTTAAAACTTTTTCTGCCCCGCCCTCTTGAGCGAGATGATCATGAATTAAGGCAACTTTCATTGATTAAAAATGCTTAAACTCGCCAGAGTTTATAAACATTAATTAATTATTCGGCTTGACGATGTTTTAAAACCGCCAAAGGTGTTTTTAATAAAATAGAAATATCCAAAAACAAAGACCAGTTTTCTAAATAATAAACATCCAGTTTTACTTCTTCTTCAAATAATAAATCACTGCGTCCTGATACTTGGGCTAAACCAGTGATGCCTGGTTTAACAGTTAAAGTTTTACGGTGATGATGTTCATATTTTGCCACTTCTTCTGGTAAATGAGGACGAGGACCGACTAGGCTCATCTTGCCAGTGAACACTAAGAATAATTCCGGTAACTCATCTAAAGACCAGCGACGAATAATCTGTCCCACCTGAGTCACGCGAGGATCATCCTTAATCTTTACTAAGGGGCCGTCAGTACGTAAATTATTATCGGCCAATTCGCGATAACGCATACTATCGGAATTAACAATCATGGAGCGAAATTTAAAGTAGCGAAAAGCTTTACCACCCTCGCCTACTCGAGTTACTACGGAGCCATCATCACGGTTAGAGAAAAATACCGGCCCTCGCGAATCAAGTTTAATCGCTATGGCTACTAATAACAAGATGGGAGAAAATACAATAATCAAAAGACCCGAACCAATAACATCAAGCACGCGCTTAATAATCCTTCCCCAACCATCAAGGGTTGTTTTCTGCACTTCTACAATCGGAATACCGAGCAAGCTTGTTACTTCCGTGCGCAAAACCTTAACTTCCAGTAAATCGGCCACGTATTTATAAGTCAAATGATGTTCGGAGGCAAAATCATAAAGACGCAGAGACTCTGCTTTAGTTAAGTTCGGGTCACTCTGCATAATATCGTCCACTGACGATCTCTTCATAATTTCCAATAACTCTTGAGCACTTTCCAAGGAAAAGTCACGTAAACGCTTGACCACCTTATAGCCAAGATAGGGGTTAGCAGAAAATTCTGATAATAATTTTTCTGTAGTTTTACTATTACCCACTAAAACAATATTTTTAGCGCCGATACCAAAA
>JAIPIE010000019.1 GCA_021734825.1 Patescibacteria group bacterium | reverse complement strand
TTAAATTTAGAAATTAGTAATTTAAAATACATTGCGCCAGATACACGCAGTAAAAACCCTTTTCACTCCCTGAGCTTTACTGCTACAAATTTTAGTCCTTATCATTTAGCTGTTTTACCCTTAGATATTATTTTATATAATGGCAATTTAGTTAGTGGTGTAAATATTTATAATTTGAATAATTTTTTGTCTGGCGAGGAACGAGAAATTAATTTTTCTTGGCCAGCCGCTGGTGAGCGTGTGAGCAAAGTCGAAATATTAGCAGATGTAAATATTCTAGATAGTCAGGTATATTTACCTTATCAAGGTGAGATTCAGCCCTAGTATTTATGTGGATAAGAATAAAACTTTATTTAAAATCATTTGATTGGCTACTTTTGGCGGCCGCTGTTTTACTCTCAGCTTTTGGCTTGATGGAAATTTACAGCGTAGCCTTGGGGCAGGGAGAACTTGATCTGCTTAATTTTTATAAGCAGCTTTTATTTGTTTTAATAGGGCTGGGCTTGATGTTCTTTTTTACTTTTATTGATTATCGCTTTTTAAAAAGTCTACGTCGTTATTTATATGCTCTTGGTATTTTGTTATTAATCGCGGTACTGCTTCTTGGCTCTGACATTCGTGGCACTCGTGGTTGGTTTTATATTGCTGGTTTTGGTATTCAGCCAGTTGAGATTATTAAATTAATCTTACTAATCTTTTTATCTGGTTATTTTGCTGATTTAGCGACGAAGGTTAAGACTTTACGTCACTTTATTTTTTCAGTCATTAGTGTGGGTGTGCTCATATTTTTGGTCTTGTTACAGCCCGATTTTGGTTCAGCCTTAATTTTAGGTGCAATTTGGCTAATTATGGTACTATTAGCCGGGTTTCCTAAGAGATATTTATTGGCCATTTTTGCTTCTGTTCTAATACTTTTTGTGTTGTCTTGGTCATTTTTTTTCAAAGATTACCAAAAAAATCGTATATTAACCTTTATTAATCCAGGTGAAAATGCCTTGGTTGAAGGTTATAATATTTCGCAAGCAATTATTGCCGTGGGTTCTGGCTCTTGGCACGGCAAAGGAGTCGGCCTGGGCTCACAATCACAGCTAAAATTTTTACCAGAAGCGCAAAATGACTTCATTTTTGCGGTTATTGCTGAAGAGTTAGGCTTTTTTGGGGTCAGTTTGGTTTTATTATTCTTCGCTTTATTTTTTAGTCGCTGCCTTATTGCTGTGAAGCGCTTATCTAATGATTTCAGTATATATTTTGTATTAGGCGCGGCGGGCTTGATTTTTATCCAAATGTTTATTAATATTGGTATGAACATTGGAATTATGCCAGTTGTCGGTTTGTCTTTACCTTTTATCAGTTACGGAGGCAGTTCCATTTTTTTGTTATTTATTTTAACTGGTATTATTGAAAATATTATTATTAAATCAAAAATTAACTATTAGCCGCCGTTAGCTGACACTGTTTTAGCCAAGGTGAGCCAGATAAAAGTATGGAATTAAAATTATCTGCGGAAGTTAGGGCCAAAGATGAAAAGCTTGATAAGGATTCGATCCCTGGAGTTATCTATGGACGTGGACTTGAGAGTCGCTCTCTTAAATTAAATTACAACGCTTTTGATAAGGTGTTTGCCGAAGCTGGTGAATCAAATTTAATTACTTTAAATTTTGATAAGCAAGATATTCCCGTTTTAGTTAAAGCTACCCAGAAACACCCACTAAAGAGCACTTATACTCATGTTGATTTTTATCAGGTAAATATGAAAGAAAAAGTTAAGGCTGAAGTGCCGTTAGAATTTATTGGAGAATCTAAGGTGGTTAAAGAAGGTAGCGGTATTTTCTCTGTTATTATTGATGAAATTAGCGTTGAGTGTTTGCCTGGAGATTTAGTTGATCACATCGATGTTGATATTAGCGTTTTACAGGAATTTGGTGACGCTATCCGTTTAAGTGATCTTACTTTACCAAAGGGTATGGAATTAATGCAGGATGATACTTCGGTTATCTGTATGGTTGAAGAGCCAAAGAAGACTGAAGAAGCTCCGGTTGTTGAAGCTGGAGAGAAGGTTGAAGCTAAGGCTAGTGAAGAAAAGGAAGAAGGTGAGAAGACTGAAGAAGAGAAGAAATAAATTTATTGAAAATATGGGAGGTAATAGTAAAAAATATTTTACTAAAAAAGGTCAGGCGATTTTAATCGCCTCCTTTTTTGTATTAGTAGTGTCTGCTCTTGGTTTATATTATTTTGTTTTTGTACCTGATTGGAACTGGCTTAATAATTTGTCAAATATTAAGGATCCGGTGATAAAAATAGATGAAGGGACAACAGTTATTGAGCCTGAGAATGAAGTTTTATGTGAGGGTTGTCAGAGACGTTGGCTCGATGGGGTGCCGGTGCCAGCGGCAGAAGCAGATGTTTTTCCGGTGGCAGTTATGATCGATAATGATGTCTTAGCACGACCGCAAGCTGGTTTAGCTAAAGCATCCTTGGTTTATGAGGTTCCAGTGGAAGGCGGCATGACCCGTTATTTAGCCATCTATCCAAGTAATATTAAGCTTGAGGCGGTGGGGCCAGTACGAAGCGCTCGTCCATATTTTGTCACTTTAGCTGCTGATTTGCAGGCCCTGTATCTGCATTGTGGTGGTAGCCCTGAATCTCTGACACAGATTAAAAAAGCTTCTTTATATGATTTAAATGAATTTTATAATAGTCAATATTTTTGGCGCGTTAATAATAATGAGCGAGAAGCTCCGCATAATATTTTAACTGATTCTGATAATTGGCAATCTTATTTAGAGAAGCAATATTTGAGTGTTGCCGAGATTGAGCCTTGGTTATTTAAAACAGAGACTACTCATGCGGACTCTTCAGCAGACATTAGTTTATATTTTAGTGCTAATTTTCGAGCTCTGTGGCGCTATAATGCCGAGAATAATAATTACCAGCGTTTTTTTAATGGCCTTGTTGCTCGTGATGAAACTGAAGAAATTTATGCCAAAAATATTATTATTCAATATATTGAGAGTAAAGTAATGGATGAAGTTGGTCGTCTGGCGATTAGCCTTCAGGGTGGTGGTGAGGCCTTGCTCTGCATTGATGGAGAGTGTCGGGCTGCCACTTGGCGTAAACGCTCGGGTGAACGCACAAAATATTATTTTATTAACGGGGAAGAGATAAAATTAAATCCAGGAATTACCTGGATTGAGTTGGCTGATCAGAATACTCGGGTTAATTATTAATTATTTGCTATCACTTCAATAAAACGCGTCTGGCAACTGAGGTCGGACGTTTTTTTTATTTCAGCTTGGGGAAAGTATTTTTTAATAGCTTGAATTAGGGGTTCAGCCTGCCAGGGATTGATTTCCATTACAAGATGGAATGGACGGGAGGGGTAATTACTTTTTAATGATTCTAAGAGCTCTAAATATAGGTCTAGGCCTTGTTGTCCGCCGAGAAGGGCTAAGTCTGGCTCAAGAGCAATGCTTTGCTCCTGTTGGCGCTCTTTCGGGCTTAAATAGGGAAGATTAGCGGCGATAAAGAGTGATCTTGGTGGCAATTCAGTGATCATGGGTATAAATGGACTAAGTAGATTGCCTTGTATAAAATTAATTTTGCTCGCTAGTTTATAAGTTGTGGCATTGGCCTGAGATAAGATTAAGGCCTCTTTTGAAATATCACTGGCTAAAAACGTATTGGCCTTAAAAACTTCTGCGGATAATTTGCGTATTTCCGCAGCCAAGCTAATAATAATTGCTCCCGAACCAGTACCGATATCTAAAACAACACTCGGGTCGCTACGATTTAGTAGATAATTTTTAGCAATATCAACAATTAATTCTGTTTCTGGTCGAGGAATAAGAACCGCGCTAGATACTCGAAAAGTATAATTATAAAAAGATTGTTGACCGATAATATAAGCAAGCGGGGTACCCGCTTGAAGAAGTTGGTAATATTTCTGAAAATCTAGTGCTTCCTGATCTTGAAGTTTATATTCGGGGTGGCTAAGTAGCCAAGTTAACTCTTTTTTACAAACAAAAGCCAGGAGACTTTTAATCTCCCGGCTAAAATTTTCATTTAAATTAAAGTAGTCAGCTAAAGTAGACATAAATTAAGAACGAAAAGCTTTTTTAACTATTTTAATTACATCTTCAATGTCGCCTTCTAAAATAGTGTTTAAATTATGCCAAGAATGACCAATACGATGATCAGTTAAACGGTCCTGGGGAAAGTTGTAGGTGCGAATTTTATCACTACGATCACCAGCGCCAACCTGATCTTTACGGGCGCTAGATTCTGAAGCCATACGCTCTTCTTCTTGTTTAGATAATAAACGAGAACGTAAAACGATTAAAGCTTTTTCACGATTTTGGTGTTGTGATTTTTGATCCTGACAGCTAACGATAATACCGGTGGGGATATGTAAAATACGAATTGCGGAATAAGTTGTATTAACGCTTTGTCCGCCGGGACCGCTGGAACAGAAAGTGTCAATACGTATATCGGCCATATTTAAAGAAATATCGACTTCTTCGGCTTCTGGTAAAACCACTACAGTGGCGGTTGAAGTATGAATACGTCCTTGTTTTTCAGTTTCAGGAACACGCTGTACACGATGAGTGCCGGCTTCGTATTTTAAGGAGCCAAATGCCCCCGCACCTTTAACGGTGAAAATAACCTCTTTAAAACCACCAACACCAAGAGCGCTAGAGGAAATCATTTCCGTCTTCCAGGATTGACGTTCACAAAAACGCAAGTACATGCGAAATAAGTCGCCAGCAAATAAAGCGGCTTCATCACCGCCAGTGCCGGCCCTGATTTCAATAATAGCATTTTTATGGTCATTTGGTCCTTGGGGATGCCTTTCTTCTTCTATTTCTTCGCTTACTTTTACTAGCCGTTCTTCTAAGTTCTTAAGATCGTCTTCTGCCATTTTTTTAAATTCTTCGTCATTGGCTTGACTTAATAATTCTTTGTTATCGGCAATTTCTTTTTTTAATTTTTCCTCTTCAGCAATAAGCTGAATCAGATTTTTCATAGCTGCATGCTTTTGAGAAATTTTAATCATCTCCTGAGGATTACTCATGAGTTTCGGGTCGGATAATTTTTTTTCAATTTCTGCGAATTGATTTTTTATTTCTTCGTACATATAAACTATCGCTTAAAAAAATAATTAGCCCCTTTGTAGATTATTCTGTATCAGTAAAACTGAATAATCAGGGGCTAATTATCTTTAGGTCAAAATATTTATTTTTTTTTGCCGAGAGTTACTTGAGCAATCTTTTTAATATCTTTAGTCTTTACTACCACTTCTTTTTTGCTCTTAGCTTTAGCACGGGCAGCCTTTTTAACTTTTTTACCAGTACTAGTATCAGTTTTGGCGTCTAATTTAGCTTGGAACTTCTCAACGCGCCCACCAGTATCAATTAATTTCTGTTTACCGGTATAGAAAGGATGACACACTGAACAAAGCTCAATTTTAATTTCCTTGGCAGTTGAGCCAGTTTTAAAAGTGTTGCCACATACGCAGCTAACTTTGCAATCAGTATTATATTCTGGGTGAATGTTTGTTTTCATATTATTATTTAATCTAGGCTGGAAGGGCCTGTGTGAATTCTTTCTTTTTGTAGTAAAGGTACAAAAAAAGAAAGCTATTTTTAGACTTCGCTGTTAGCAATAATATCATAACTTTTAAAAATAATCAATACCTGATATAATTATCACATCCTGCTTTGAAACAGGTCAAATTTTCTATGAATAAAGTCGCTAATATTGCTAAAAATACTTCTTATTTAACGCTTGCTTTAGTTATTCAGAAAGTAATATCATTTTCCTATTTTATCATTTTAGCCAGGTTTTTAGGCCTGGAATCTTTAGGTCAATATTACACTGCTATTTCTTTCACCACCATATTTTCCATTTTTATTGATTTCGGTTTTGCCAATGTTTTAACTAGGGAGGTGGCCAAAAACCAAGAGCAAGCATCTGATTGGCTGCGTAGCGTTTTGGGAATAAAGTTAATGCTAGCCGCCGTTACTATCGTGGCGGCTGTTTTGGTGGCGTATTTTGCTTATGATCCCAAGTTGTTACTTTTAATTGTTGTATCTTGCTTGTCCATGTTTCTTGATTCGTTTACGACCACTTTTTTTGCAGTTGTGCGCGGATTCCATAATTTAAAATTTGAGAGCATTGCTTCTGTTATTTTTCAGTTCATTGTACTCGGACTCGGTTATTTATTAATGCGAGCCGGCTATCCCTTATTTTATTTATTACTCGCAATTGTGGTGGCCAGTCTTTTTAATTTTTTATATTCTGCCGCGATTGTTAAAAAATATTTACATTTAAAGATTCGCCCGCAATGGAATCTAGATAAAATAAAATTAATTTTTAATATTAGTTGGCCTTTTGCTCTTTATCAAATATTTCAACGCTTATTTACTTACCTTGATACTTTACTTTTAGGTTTTATTGCTGGCTATGGTGAAGTTGGTCTTTATCAAATTGCCTTTAAGATTATTTTTGCTTTACAATTTCTACCAATGGCTTTTAACGCTTCGCTTTATCCAGCCATGAGTGCCTATTGGCAAAATAATCGTGAACAATTACTTATTTCCTTTGAAAGAGCAATTAATTATCTATTAATTATATCTCTGCCTATTATTTTTGGTATTTTTGCTCTGGCTGATAAAATTGTCCCTTTATTTAAAGCGGGTCCAGAGGCAGTGTGGCCGTTGAGAATTTCTATTTTAGCCTTAGTCTTTATATTTTTAAATTTTCCAGTTGGCGCTTTACTTAATGCTTGTGACCGACAACGACGCAATACGGCCAATATGGCAATAGTAACTTTCGTTAGTTTAGGCTTAAATTTATTTTTTATTCCGCAGTGGCAGGCCTTGGGTGCCAGTATTACGGTTTTAATTAGTAATTTCTTGATGCTGCTACTTGGTTTATTTTCTATGCGTGGCTTAATTGTCTATCGTCCGGCTAAAAATGCTAAAACTTTGCTAGCCGCCCTCAGTTCAGCTTTCTTAATGGCTTTAATTATTTATTTTTTTAAACAATACGTTCATATATTTATTGCTGTTATTATTGGTGGTATTATATATTTTGTCGCTCTTATGCCTTTGGGTGGCATCAAAAAAGCGGATATTAGAAGTATTATTACTTCTTTTCGGCGTTCTTAGCTTATGAAATTATTATTATCCACGCTTGAATATCCTCCGCAGATAGGGGGCGTAGCCAATTACTATCATGATTTAATTGAGGCATGGCCAGAAAAAGATGCTTGGACGGTTTTAGATAATAGGGATAAGAAATTATTAGCTGTCAGAGGATTCTTTCCTTGGCGACGAGCTATTCTTCGTTTAATAAAAGAACAGACTCAACATAAATTTGATTTAATTTTTATCGGGCAGGTATTACCTTTAGGTATAGCGGCGTTGATTGCCCAAGTATTTAAACCTTTTGCCTACGGTGTATTTTTACACGGCATGGATTTTACTTTTGCTCTTCGTTCTGCGCGCAAACGCTGGCTACTATCTTTGATTTTAAAGAAATCAACAACAATTATCTGTGCTAATTTTTACGTTAAGAAGTTATTGCTAGAATTTTTACCAGAAATAGAACATAAAAGTTTTATGCTTAACCCAGGAGCAAAGCTTGGAAGGGGTAGTGAAGAGGCAAAAAAAGCCTTAGTAGATAAATATGAGTTAACAGGGAAGAAAATAATATTTTCTATTGGGCGCTTGGTTAAACGTAAGGGTTTTAATCAAGTTATTTTAGCCTTGGAAAATATAGCTCAAACTGATTGGGTATATTTATTGGCTGGAGATGGGCCAGAACTAGCCTCTTTACAAGCGCTAGCAAATAAAAGTAAGTTTAGCAATAGAATTAAGTTTATTGGTCGTCTTAATGAAGCAGAGAAGTGGTCTTGTTTAGAATTATGTGATATATTTATAACAACTTCTCGTGATTTGAATGGAGACTTTGAAGGTTTTGGGATTGTTTATTTGGAAGCAGCCTTAATGTCTAAACCAGTAATTGCTGGCTTAAGTGGCGGCGTGGCTGACGCGGTTATAGATACTAAAACTGGTTTATTAGTTGATTCAGAAAACATTGAATCTATCAGTCAGGCTTTAAATAAGCTTTTAAATAATGAGGATTTAGCTAAAGAATTGGGGAAAAATGCCTATTTACGAGCAAGTTCAGAATTTAATTGGCCAGCTCAAGCGGAAAAATTATCTAAATATTTACAAACTCTTTAAATTTAAAGAAAATACTCTTATCTTATGATTTCAATTATAATTCCTGTTTACAAGCAAGCGCAAAAATTAGCGCACACTTTAGAGAGCATTGCTAAACAAACCTTAAATGATTGGGAATTAATCGTAGTAGATGACGGCTCAAGTGATAATCCGGAAAAAGTATTTACCGATTTTGTTTCTAAGACAAAAAGTGAAAATCGTTTTATTTTTCTCCGTCAAGAAAATAAAGGAGCACCAGCCGCTCGCAATCATGGCTGGCATAAATCGCAGGGCGATTTTTTGTTTTTTTGTGACGCCGATGCTATTTTGCAAAGCAATGCCTTGGAATTACTTTTAGACACCTTAAGACAAAACCCGGAGGCAAGCTATGCTTATCCCTCATTTTATTGGGGGCGTAAATTATTTAAAGTCGGACCTTTTAGTACTAATAAATTAAGGCAGGAACCATACATTCATACGATGGCCTTAATTAGAACAGTTGATTTTCCTGTGAGGGGCTGGGATGAAAGTATTAAGAAATTTCAAGACTGGGATTTATGGTTAACTATGCTTGAGGCTGGCAAAACAGGCATATGGCTTGATCAGATTTTATTTAAAGTTATTCCTGGTGGCACGATTAGTTATTGGTTACCATCTTTTCTGTATAAACTTATGCCTTTTTTGCCAAGTGTGAAAAAATATCAAGCTGCTAAAAAAATTATTATGCAAAAACATGGCTCGTCATAAAAAATATTTAAAATATTGGCATCAATATTGGCATTTAACCTTACTATTGTTGGTCGTGTCTTTAGTTAGTTTGCTTTATTTAAATGTTAATCATTATCGCTCTCTTAATGTTAAAGCGGGTGTTTGTAATTTTCAAGCAGATGTGGCTGATACGAGTAGTAAGCAATATCAAGGACTATCTGGTCGTAAGTGGTTAGCGAAAAATGAGGCCATGCTTTTTTTGTTTCCGCAGGCGAGCGACCGCACTTTTGTTATGCGCCGGATGAATTTTCCTCTTGATATAGTTTTTATTCGTGATCATAAAATAATAAATTTATATCATGATTTATTACCAGAGGGCGATTATCCAAGATCAACTTATCATAGCGGCCTACCGGCCGATGCTGTACTAGAAATTCCGGCTGGTGCTAGTCGTGACTGCCGACTCGGTGTCGGAGTAGAAATTTATTGGTAAAATATGTCTTTATTTAAGCCTCGTCATCCTCAATTTTTTGCTCTGAGTTTAATTATTTTAGTTGAACTCTTGTCTTTTTTGGCATATTTTTTCCCGCCATTACAACTGTATTTGTTAGCTCTTTCTTTTTTGATAGTTTTTATACTAGCGCTTTATTCGCTTGAGGCCTCTTTGTTGCTGGCGATGATTGAATTAGTGATTGGTTCCAAGGGGCATTTATTCTCAGTAGATATTTTTGGTTTTCCTGTTTCTTTACGCTTGGTTATTTGGGCGACATTATTACTGGCGAGCCTTGTTTATTTTTATCGTCATGGACTCACTAAGATTTGGCAGGAGAAAATAAAAGTCTATGAATTTTGGCCTTGGTTAGGAGTATTGGTAATCTTTATTTTATTTGCTTTTATTCGTGGACTTATTTTTTCTAATTCCTGGTCTTTAGTTCTGGCTGATGTTAATGCTTGGTTTTATCTCGCTTTGATAATACCGCTCTTAATCGCCTATAATCCAAGAGACAAACAGCAGGCAGTTAGAGTGAAAAAATATTTTTTATTAGCAATAATCTGGCTGAGTCTTAAGACTTTGTTTTTATTATTTATATTTTCTCATAATTTAGCCATTGTTCCAGATCTTTATCTATGGGTTAGACGTAGCGGCGTAGGCGAAATCACGGCTATGGGTGGAGGCTGGTTTCGCATTTTTATTCAATCACAAATTTATTTACCAATTGCTTTTTTCTTAGTTATATTTCCAGCTGTTAAGTCAAAAATGCCAAATCGCTCTCAGTTATTCCGCTTACTTATACTTCTAGCCTTATTTTTAGCAGTAATTATTATTAGCATGTCTCGTAGCTTTTGGCTCGGATTTGCTTTAGCGGGATTGGTGGGGGCAATTGCTAGCTGGCGTTTATCTTGGTTTTTATATTTTAAAGCTTTGTCTTATACGGTAATAGCAGCTTTACTGGCGGCGCTTTTGATGTTCATTATTATTAAGATACCTTTGCCTGGGAATAAGGTCGATGTGCGTTTTCAAGCACTCGCGGAAAGACTGGAAATGAATAATAGTGAAGCAGCTACCGCCTCTCGTTGGTCGCTATTACCAAACTTATGGCAGGCCATAAAAAAAGATCCAGTTCTCGGTCAAGGCTTTGGCGCTAGTGTTAGTTATTATTCTCAAGATCCACGCGTTTTAATAAATAATCCTGATGCTTGGTATACGACATATGCCTTTGAGTGGGCCTATCTTGATACTTGGTTAAAAATAGGTATTTTAGGAACATTAGCCTATATTAGCTGGCTGGTTTACTTAATTATTTCTTTATGGCAATATGCCCGTAGTCGTCAATCGGAAATATATTTAGCCTTGGCGGTTTCCTTAGTGTTTTTAATGCTAGTTAATATTTTTACCCCTTATTTAAATCATCCTTTAGGCTTAGGATTTGTCTTATTCTCCTCTTGTTTTTTCCGTAAAAATTCATTATAATGATAAAATTGTGGCGTCGTTAAATTTAAATAAACGATGTCTTAATTAAATTAATATTTATGTCTGATCAAATTATTACTCAAGAAGGCTACAATAAACTACAAGATGAGTTGACTCAACTTAGTACGGTTAAAAGAAGAGAAATAGCAGAAAGAATTGAAAGGGCTAAGGATCTTGGAGATTTGAGTGAAAATGCTGAGTATAGTGAAGCAAAGGACGCTCAAGCTTTAAATGAAGGTAGAGTTTTAGAGCTAACTAATATTTTAAAAAATGTTATAGTGGTGAATGGTGAAGGCGCTAAAGATGAAGTGTCTATGGGTTCAGAGGTCACTGTCAAAACTGGAGACAAAGAAAGGAAGTATACTATTGTGAGCTTTAATGAGGCTGATCCATTAAATGGTAAAATTTCTAATGAATCACCCTTGGGCATGTCTTTCTTGGGTAAGAAAAAGGGAGCAAATGTAAATGTAGAAACGCCAAAAGGTACGGTTGAATATAAAATTATAAAAATTGATTAATTCTTATGTCAGCAGAACAAAAATTAGCTCCAGGTAATGAAAAAGAAGAGCGTTTAAAAAAATTAGCGCTTTTGCGTGATGCTGGTGTAAATCCATATCCAGCTACCACTAAGCGCGATTACAATATTGCTCAATTTTTTGCTGATTTTAAAGACTTAAATGATAGTCAAAAAGAAATTACTGCAGCTGGCAGGTTAAGAAGTATTCGTAGTCACGGAAATCTTAGCTTTGCTAATTTAGAAGATGCTAGTGGTAAGGTGCAGTTGGCTTTTTCTAAAAAAGAATTAGGAGATGAGAGTTATAAACGTTTAGTTAAGCTAATTGATATCAGTGATTTTATTGAAGTTACAGGCAAAGCTTTTGTTACCACTCGGGGTGAAAATAGCTTAATGGCTAGTTCTTGGAATATTTTAAGTAAGGCAATTGCTCCAATTCCTGACGCTTGGTATGGCTTAAAAGACGAAGATGAGCGCTATCGTCGTCGTTACCTTGATCTATTACTCAACCCAGAAACAAGAGATTTATTTGTAAAGAAGGCTTTGTTTTGGGAAGTAACACGTGATTTTATGAAACGCCACGGC
>JAIPIE010000018.1 GCA_021734825.1 Patescibacteria group bacterium | reverse complement strand
GTCTAGTCTGGTAGTAGTTGATACTTTGAAAATGAAGGAATTTAAAACTAAGCAATTTGTGGCCATATTAAGTGCTTTTGAAAAAGAAGTATTACCAGCAAATCGTCGTGGCTTATTAGTAATTAATAGCGAAAAAGACGAGAAAGCCAGATATTCTGGTCGCAATCTAAAAGAAGTAAAAATCATTAACCCAGAAAATATTAATATCGTTGATTTATTAACATCTCGCCAAATAATTATCAGTGAAGAGGGCGTTCTCGCTTTAGTCGAGAAATACAGTAAAGAATAATTCAAAGAATTTATATAAACATATGGCTTTATTTGGAGCAAAACAATCTACTGCAAAAAAAACTTCTAAGGATGATTCTAAAGAAACTAAACTTAAGGATGATAAGGTAGACAAAAAGAAAACTGCGCTTAAAAAAGAAACAGTAGTTAAAGAAGACGAAAAAACTGACAAAGCTGAGACAAGCATGAAAGACTTGTATGCCGGCGAAGGAGTTGATAAAAAGACGACTAAAGTTAGTAAAAAGACTGCTAGTAATTCACGTTTTGATGGCGCTTTTAGAGTTTTAGTTAAACCTTTGGTAACTGAAAAAGCCACTGAGTTAACTAGCGCTAATAAATACGTATTTGTTATTACCAAAGCTTCTAATAAAATTGAAGTTGCTAAAGCTGTTTATGCAATTTACGGAGTACGGCCAGTTGATGTAAATATCATTTCTATGCAAGGCAAGAGAGTGAGTCGCGGACGAATCACAGGTAAGCGCAAAGACTGGAAGAAGGCAATCGTTACTTTGAAAAAAGGCGAGAGCATTAAGATTTACGAAGGAGTTTAATTTTCTGTAAAACATTAATTGATTACATATGGGTATCAAAAAAGTAAGAGCAAATACTCCTGGAAGACGTAACGCCACTTTTGACGATTGTGCTGACGTGACCAGAACTACTCCGGAGAAACGCTTGATTGTTATCAAAAAGAAAACCAGCGGCCGTAATAGCCAAGGTAAAATTACTGTTCGTCATCGTGGCGGCGGTGAAAAAAGATATATTCGCTTAGTTGATTTTAAGCGAGATAAGTTTGATATTCCGGCAACAGTTGCTTCAATTGAGTATGATCCTAATCGTGGTGCCCGTTTAGCTTTATTAAATTATGCTGATGGAGAAAAACGTTATATTATTGCCCCAACTGAGCTAAAAGTTGGCGATAAGATTCTAAGCTCCAAGACTTTAATTGAAATTAAGTCTGGTAATGCGATGCCGGTAGAATTTATTCCAGCGGGCGTGGCCATTAATAATTTAGAATTTGAGGCTGGCCGTGGTGCTAGAATCGCTCGGGGAGCTGGTAACGCGGTGTTTGTTATGGGCGTTGAAGGTAAGTATGCTCAGGTGAAAATGCCAAGTGGTGAAATTCGTTTAATTAAGAAAGAATGTTTGTGTACTGTTGGTCAGGTAAGTAACCCCGATCAGCGCCATATCGTTTTAGGAAAAGCTGGGCGTAGTCGTCATATGGGTATTCGTCCTACTGTTCGCGGTAGCGCTATGAATCCAGTTGATCATCCACATGGAGGCGGTGAAGGTAATCAGTCTATTGGTTTGAAACATCCGAAGACGCCATGGGGTAAGCCAGCCTTAGGTGTCAAGACAAGAAAGAAAAAGAGACCTTCTTCCAAATTAATTATTAAGCGTCGCGCGAAGAAGAAAAGATAAGCATTGATGTGTAATACCTCAATTTATCCAATTATTTAAAAGCATATGTCAAGAAGTTTAAAAAAAGGTCCATACGTTAATCCCCGAATTTTGAAAAAAGTTCAGGACTTAAAACCGGGCGATAAAACAATCATAAAAGTGTGGGATCGTGCTTGTACAGTTGTACCAGCCATGGTCGGACTCACTATTGGTGTTCATAATGGCAAAACCCATTTTCCTGTCTACATTGTTGAGAATATGATTGGTCATCGTTTGGGCGAGTTTGCTATGACTAGAAAATTCGTAACCCACGGTGGTAAAATGGCGAAGGCCCAGGCTAAGGGCGGCAAATAATTAAAATGCGAGACGGATATAGGCACAGCCTTGCTAGTGCTGATTCCGCCGACAAGCGAATCCTATGGAAATTAAAGCAAATCTAAATCATTTAAGAATGTCTCCGCGCAAAGTGCGTTTAGTTATTGACGTTATCCGCAAAATGCCGATTGACAAAGCTTTGGATCAGTTACAATTTTTAAATAAATTGGCAGCGGACCCAGTGAAGAAGCTGATTGAATCTGCTGTTGCTAACGCCGATCATAATTTTAGTATTGAGCGCAGTAATTTATATATTAAAGAAATTAAAGCTGATGAGGCTATAACCTTAAAACGTTGGATGCCAAGAGCTCATGGACGCGCTACTGTTTTACGTAAACGAGCCTGCCACATTCACCTCACTTTGGCCGAAATTGTTGAAAGCGGTAAAAAGACAGCAAAAAAAACCAAGATTGAAGCACCAGTTAAATTAGAACAAGTTGTGGCTGACGCTGAGAAGAGAGGGAAGAAAAACATGAAGAAGGAAGATAAAAAGTCTAGCACGAAGGTTAACGCTGATACTACTTCCGGCAAAGGCTTCACCACTAAAAATTTCAATCGTAAGAGCGGAGTATAACACTTTATCTAAAGCAATTAATACATACATAAATAGTATGGGTAAAAAAGTAAATCCAAAAGTAATGCGTTTAGGCATTACCAAGACTTGGCCATCAATCTGGTTTGAAAGTGGCAATAATTACATTAAGAATATTCAACAGGATATTGTTATTCGTAAATTCCTCATTCGAACTATGCGCGAGGCCGGTATCGATAGAGTAGAGATTATTCGTAGTCTCAGTAAGATTACTATTGATATCTGGACAGCCAAACCCGGTTTAATTATCGGTCGTGGTGGTAATGGCGTGGAAGAATTGAAAAAATCTATTCATGACAAGTTCTTGAAAAATTTCCGCATGGGTGAAATTAATTTAAATATCAAAGAAGTAAATAGACCCCAACTCAGCTCTCAGATTGCCGTTCAAGGTATAATTACCGATTTAGAAAAGCGTATGCCTTTCCGTAAAGTGATGAAGCAGTTAATTGGACGTGTAGAAAGAGCCGGCGCTTTAGGAGTCAAGGTGCAAATTAGTGGTCGTTTAAATGGCGCTGAAATTGCCAGAACTGAAAAATTAGTTTCTGGAAAAGTGCCATTACAGACTTTACGCGCCGACATTGATTATGCTCGTGGCGCCGCCGCTACTACTTATGGCACTATTGGCGTCAAAGTTTGGATTTATAAGGGTGAGGTCTTTGAAAAAGACCAAGAAGCGAAGGGTGAATTAATCGCCACACGTAAATAAAAATTTAACGATTTTCATACTGATATGTTAATGCCTAAGAAAACTAAATATCGCAAGGATCATAAGCGTCGTCGCGGTGGCGTAGCCTCTCGTATGCTTGAAGTAAGTTTTGGTAGCTATGGCTTAAAAGCTATAAGCGAACATTGGGTTACTTCTCGTCAAATCGAGTCTGCTCGTCGCGTTATGACCCGTTATACTAAAAAAACCGGTAAGATGTGGATTAGAATTTTTCCTGATAAGCCAGTCACTGCTCATGGTGGAGAAATGCCTATGGGTAAGGGAAAAGGTGCGGTTGATCACTATGTAGCGATTGTTAAGCCAGGTACAGTGATGTTTGAAATGGAAGGCGTTGATGAAGCAACCGCCAAAGAAGCTATGACTTTAGCTGCCCATAAATTACCATTAAAAGCAATCTTTGTCGGTAAATAAAGGTAGAATTTAAAAATTCAAAATTCAACAATTCAAAATTCAAAATTCAAAAATATTAATTCAAAATTCAAAATTCAAAAATTATTTAATCTTGAATCTTGAATCATTGAATCTTGAATTAATAAATTATATGGAAATAAAAGAACTTACAAATAAAACTCCAGCTGAATTACAGAAATTACTGGCTCAATATCGCGAAAAGCTACGTGAGTTGCGTTTTAAAGATTCTAATCGCCAACTGAAAAATGTCCGTGAAATTAGACAAGTTCGCGAAGTTATCGCTCGAATTTTCACGGTTCTTAACACTAAAGTTTAATTACACTTATATGCCAGAAACAAAATTAGAAAATAAAATCGCTCCGGCGAATGATAAAACCATTAAACGGTTTAAAGGCGTGGTTGTTCGTGCTAAGGGTAATAAGACTGTGGCAGTTGAAGTTGAAACTGTAAAAATGAATAAAAAATATCGTAAACGTTTTAAAGTTAGTACTAATTATCAGGTTCATGATGAAAATAATGTTTGTAAAGAAGGCGATAAAATAACTTTCATTGAATGCCGCCCCTTAAGTAAAACTAAGCGCTGGCGAGTAACTGAGAAATAAAGAAGCTTGGCTGACTAGCCCCCACTATTGGGTGCAGCGGCCAATAATACTGGTATGATTCAAGTACAGACAAAATTAAAAGTAGCCGATAATTCCGGCGCCAAAGAAGTGATGTGTATTCGCGTGTTAGGCGGGTATCGCAAACGCTATGCTGGTGTGGGCGATATTATTGTGGCTACCGTTAAAAGTGCCGCTCCACATGCAGCTATTAAGAAGAGTGATGTAATTAGAGCTGTAATTGTACGCACGAGTAAAGAAATTAGACGTTCTGACGGAACTTATGTTAGATTTGATGATAATGCTTGTGTGGTGATTGTTGACACAGAGAAGAAAGATCCTAAGGGAACGAGAATTTTTGGTCCGGTGGCCAGGGAAGTGCGTCGCGCCGGTTTTGTAAAAATTGCCTCTTTGGCCCCTGAAGTTTTATAATTAAGAGCGCCAAAACGAATATATGAACATCAAGAAAAATGACAATGTAAAAATATTAGCAGGCAAGGATCGCGGTAAAAGCGGTAAGGTCTTACAGGTTTTACCTGAAGCCGGTCGTGTTAGTGTTGAAGGTTTAAATTTGCTGGTCAAGCATTTACGTCCTAATCGCGAAGGTGAAAAGGGTCAACGCATTGAATTTCCAGCTTTTATTAATGCCTCTAATGTCGCTTTAATTTGTCCTTCTTGCGGTAAACAAACTCGGCTTGCTGCCAAGCTTGTTGCCGGCGAGAAAGGAAACAAAAAATATCGTGTCTGTAAAAAGTGTCAGACTGTAATAGAGTAACCTCAATTTTATGAGCTTAAAAGCAAAATATCAAAAAGAAGTAGTTCCGCAGCTTAAAGAACGTTTCGGCTACAAAAATAACCTTTTAGTGCCACGTATGCAAAAAGTGGTGATTAATGTTGGTTTTGGAAAACACGCCAAGGAAAAAGAAGCGATTGGTCTTATTGAAAAAGCTTTGACTAAAATTAGTGGTCAAAAGCCAGTCATGACTAAAGCTAAGAAATCCGTGTCTGCTTTTAAATTACGCCAAGGCCAAATTATTGGAGCAGTGGCAACTTTACGTGGAGATAGAATGTATGATTTTGTTGACAAGTTGGTGAACGTTACCTTTCCTCGAGTAAGAGATTTCCGGGGTATTAGTGATCACGGTGTTGATAATACTGGTAATATCACTATTGGATTTAAAGATTATTCCGCTTTTCCTGAACTTCGACCTGAAGATGTTGATACTGTCTATGGTTTAGAACTTTCAATTAATACGAGTGCAAAAAATCGTGAAGAAGGCTTAGCTTTATTTACAGCCCTTGGCTTTCCTTTCAAAAAGAACGAAAAATAATCTAATTATTATATATGGCAAGAACAGCTCTAATTGTAAAAGCAAAGCGCAAACCAAAATTTTCTACGCGCAAAATTAATCGTTGCTGGCGCTGCGGTCGCAACCACGGCTATATGCGTGATTTCGGTTTGTGCCGTATTTGCTTCCGGGAATTAGCCGATAATGGCGATTTGCCAGGTATTACTAAATCTAGCTGGTAAATATCCAGCCACCCATTTATCTAAACATTGAATAATAATATGACAGATCCAATCGCAGACATGTTTACACGCATTCGCAATAGCTCCAAGGTCCATAAGGCTGAGGTGTTAATGCCGATGAGTAAAATGAAATATAAAATAGCCCAAATTTTGGAAAAAGAGGGCTGGATTAGCCGTGCTGAAATTGTGGCCGGTGGGCTTAATTCACGCCATAATCAGTTTGATCAATTGAAACTGGTTTTGAAGTATCAAAAGAATGGCAATCCTTATATTAATGGTATCAAACGTGTCAGTAAATGTGGTGCTAGAGTCTATGTAGATAAAGGCAATATTCCTACCGTTTTAAATAATTTTGGAATTGCCATTATTTCAACTTCTTCTGGTCTAATGACTAATCGAGAAGCTTATCGCAAAAGTATCGGCGGTGAGGTTATCGGAGAAGTGTACTAACTAATTGTTGCGGGCGAATTTAGCCATCATAGCTAACTTTGGCGCCGTGCGAAGAAAATATGTCTCGTTTAGGAAAATTACCAATAAATTTATCAGCTGGGGTTAGCGCCAAATTCGAAAACGGTATTTTAACCGTTAAGGGTCCGAAGGGTGAACTATCCAGAGCGATTAAAGCTCCTGCTAGCGTAGAAATTAGCGCTGATTCTTTGCGCGTTAATGTTGATTTGGAGGCCAAAGACGCTAGTGCTTATTGGGGTCTATACCGCGCCCTCGCCAATAATATGGTAATTGGCGTGACTACCGGATTTAGTAAAAAATTAGAAATTAATGGTGTTGGTTATAGAGCAGCTTTAAGCGGCACAAAACTTAACTTAAATCTTGGTTATTCTCATCCGATTGAATTTCAGTTACCAGTTGGTATTACTGCCGTAGTTGAAGGAAACACCATTACTTTAAGTGGCATTAATAATGAGCTTTTAGGTGATACTGCTTATAAGATTCGTAAATTACGCATTCCAGAGCCTTATAAAGGTAAGGGTGTTAAATATTCTGATGAAGTTGTGCGCCGCAAAGCTGGTAAGACAGCTGCTAAAAAATAAAGCAATTGTGATTTAAATATATGATTAATACTATCAAGAAAGAAATCGCTCGTAAAAATAGACGTCAAGCTAGAGTGCGAGCAAAAATTAGTGGCACAGCGGCTCGCCCCCGTCTGAATGTTTTTCGTTCTAATAAGGGCATGTATCTGCAATTGATTGATGATACTGTTGGTAAAACTTTGGCTAGTGCACATGTTAAAGAAATAAAAGATAAGGGTTTGAAGAAAACGGAGATTTCCGCTTTATTAGGTAAGTTATTAGCTGATAAGGCTATTGCTTTAGGCCTTAAAGAAGTAGTATTTGATCGTAGTTCATATCGCTATCATGGTCGGGTGAAGGCAGTTGCCGATGCTGCTCGTGAACAGGGCTTAATTTTTTAAAATTACTTTTAATAAGATTTTTATATGGCAGATGATAACAAAAAAGTAGAAACTGGCAGTACCGATCAGCAAGCAGCCGCAGTTGTGGCCAAAGCTGTTTACGGCGGTCAGGATAAACGCTCAGGTGGAGCTCGTCCCCCTCGTCGTGATAATCGCGGCAAACGTGATGAACGTCGAGATGAGTTTGAACAGCGTATTTTAGAAATCGCTCGTGTTACTCGTGTTATGGCTGGTGGTAAACGCATGAATTTTCGTGCTTGTGTTGCTATTGGTGATCGCAAGGGCAGTGTCGGTGTAGGCTTGGGTAAGGGAGCTGATGTGACTATGGCGGTGAATAAAGCTGTCAATCGTGCCAAAAAAACCTTAGTTAAAGTTCCAGTGCTTAATGATACTATTCCACACATGGTGTTACAGAAATTAGGAGCAGCTTCTATTATCTTTAAACCAGCGAAACAGGGAAGAGGAGTTATTGCCGGAGGTGTGACTAGAGCTATCTTAGAGTTGGCTGGAGTAAAAAATGTCAGTAGTAAGGTGCTTGGTAGTAATAATAAGGTTAACAATGCTCGTTGCACTTTAGCTGCTCTGGATAGTTTACGTCAGGTTGATGGACGTAAATCTAAGAAAAAAGAAGTAGCCAAGGATACTGATAAGGCTGTTAAAGCTGAAACAAAAGAGACAAGTAAAAATGAGTCTAAAACAAACGATAAAAAAAGTGCCGCCAAGAAATAAGCGGATAAACAGGTAAATATAAAATTTATGTTGTCACTGAATAACATTAAGCGCGCTACTGGCGCTACTCATAAAAGAAAACGTGTCGGACGCGGTGATGCTTCTGGACATGGTACTTATAGTACTCGCGGTCAAAAAGGACAGCGGTCACGTGCTGGTGTCAGTAATTTAAAACGTCTGGGTATGCGTCAGCAATTATTACAGACTCCAAAATTACGTGGCTTCACTTCTTTAAAACCAAAGAATCAGATTGTAGCGGTAAGTGTGATTAATAAAGAATTTAAAGATGGCGACATTGTTAGTCCGAGCACATTATTCGCCAAAGATTTAATTAAGGATGCTTCAGCTAGAGTTAAGGTGCTTGGTAAAGAAAAACTGACGGCGAAAGTAAAGTTTGAAAAAATATTAATGAGCGCTTCAGTTAAAGACCAGATATCCGCTTAGGGTGTTTGGTTTTTGCCTATAAATCATAATTTAACGACCTATGTTGGAAAAAATACAACAAATTTGGAAAGCTAAAGATTTACGTCGTAATGTGCTTTTTGTTTTAGCAATGCTGGTTGTTTTCCGTTTAGCTGCTCATATTCCTGTGCCAGGTGTAGATGCCACAGCTCTAAAGAATTTATTTAATTCTAATCAGATCTTAGGTTTAATGAATTTATTTTCTGGTGGTGGTATGGAGAACTTTTCCATTGTGATGATGGGCATCGCTCCTTATATTACATCTTCTATTATCTTCCAGCTTTTGGGCATGATTTCTCCAAAGATTGAAGAAATGCAAAAAGAAGAAAGCGGCCGACAGAAGATTAATATGTGGACTCGTTGGGCAACCGTTCCTTTGGCAGCTATGCAGGCTTACGGCATGATTACTTTATTACAAAATTCCAATCAAGGTATTTTAGGAGTGATGAGCGTGTTTGATTTTGTTGCTATTATTATTACTATTACTGCTGGTACTATTTTCTTAATGTGGATTGGTGAGTTAATTTCTGAAAAAAATATTGGCAATGGTATCTCCTTGTTAATTTTTGCTGGCATCGTGGCCGCTCTCCCTAGACAGATTCAACAAATAGCTATTAGCTATGATTCCACTCAGTTATTTACTGTTATTGGTTTTATTGTCATTGCTATTATTACTGTGGTTAGCGTGGTTATCATTAATGAAGGCCAGCGCAATATTCCAGTTCAGTATGCGCGCCAAGTTCGTGGTCAGAGAGCTTTTGGTGGCTCAAGCACACATCTACCTTTGCGAGTGAACATGGCCGGTGTTATTCCAATTATTTTTGCTATTTCTGTAGTCCTGTTTCCGCCAATGATTGCTCAGTTCTTCTTACAGGCTCGCAGTAGCTGGGTAGCTTCTTTATCCGCTAAAGTGATTGCTATTTTTAATGATCAGTTAATCTACGGTATTATTTACTTTGTGTTGGTCTTCGCCTTTACTTATTTTTATACTGAAGTTGTTTTCCATCCAGATCGTATTGCTGAAAATTTACAGAAACAAGGCGGATTCATTCCTGGGATTAGACCAGGCAAGTCTACGACTGATTATTTATCTTACACCACTCACCGTATTATTTTCTTTGGTGCTTTGTTTTTAAGTTTAATCGCTATTTTACCTTTAGTGATGCGCTATTTTACTGGCGCCCAGTCGTTGGTGATTGGTGGTACTAGTTTATTAATCGTGGTGGCGGTTGTTATTGAAACGGTTAAGCAGATTGAATCACAATTAACCATGCGTGAATACGACGGTTTATAAAAAATTATTTTCAAATATACTTCTATAAAAATGTAGTCTCGGCTACATTTTTGTGTTATAATATGATTTATAAGCTTAAAAAATATGAATTTAGACGATTTTTTAAAGGATATTAAATCTCAACCTAGTTATATTATTGAGCGACGCCTAAACGCTCTGGTGCGTCAAAATTATCACTTTAAACACTTAAATGAGGAGAATAAAGATTTAGTATTTTCTTTGGTGAAGAAATATAAGGAGAAATTAAGGACCGGTATCGGCGTATCTCAGTATGTGATTAATCGTGATATGTATAAATTATATCAAAAGCGTTATGATGAAGATTTGACTGAAGTCGATCGTAAACATATTCGCGAGATCTTGGAGAGTTTCAAGAGTTAATCTTGAATCTTTGAATTAATATTTTTTGAATCTTGAATTTTGAATCATTACCCATGTTTTTACACGCCTTAGTTGTCATTACTGGTCTTTGTTTATTTGAGATAATTACCAGCGTTGATAACGCCATCATTAATGCTAATGTTGTAAGAACCCTAGAGTCGAAGTATCGGCGCTTTTTCTTGGTCTGGGGCATTCTGTTTCCTGTTTTTATTGTTCGCGGTCTTTTGCCCTTTGCCCTTATTTGGTTAGCAGCTCCGAGCTTATCTTTAGCAGAAGTGTTCCAAATTGCCTTTTCTGGTAATGGCGAAGTCGCTTCTTATTTAGCCTCTTCTAAGCCCTTACTGCTTATGGGCGGCGGTATTTATTTGTTTTTAGTCTTTCTTTCTTGGTTGTTTATAGAAAATAATAACTTTGCTTTTAAAATCGAGCAGTTTTTAAAAGGTAAAATTAAAATTTTCTATATCCTTGTGATTTGCAATATTTCTTTGGTGGCTGTTTTATCTTGGCATCATAACCATTATATACTACTCGCGGCCGTTATTGGTTTAATTGTTTTTACTGGATTGAGCGCGATTAAAAAACATGCTAATAAAAAAGGGAAGAAATTATTAAATCCGGCAGTTAATGCTTGGAGTAAGATTCTTTATTTGGAAATTCTTGATGCTTCATTTTCGGTTGACGGAGTTATTGGTGCCTTTGCCTTTACCATGAGTATTCCTTTTATTATTATTGGTAACGGTTTAGGTGCGATTGTTGTGCGTCAATTAACAATTAGGGGTTTACATGTGATTACAAAGTTTGTTTACTTGAAAAATGGAGCGATGTATTCTATTGGTATTTTAGGTCTAATTATGACATCAGGAAGCTTCGGAATAGAATATCCCTTTTGGGCGACTCCGTTAGCGACGACTATACTGCTATTGGTATTTTTTTGGCGCTCACGTCAAGTTAGATTAAAGATTCAAGATTAAAAATTTAAGATTCAATAATTTTTGAATTTTGAATTTTTGAATTTTTGAATCTTTGAATTATTATTTTTTGAATTTTGAATTTTTGAATCTTTGAATTATTATTTTTTGAATTTTGAATTTTTGCATCTTTGAATTATTATTTTTATGATTTATATTAAATCTCAAGAAGAAATAGAAGTAATTAGAGCGGGCGGAAAAATCTTGGCCCGTATTTTGCGTACTCTTAAAGAAATGGTTAAGCCCGGTGTAAATACGGCTGATCTAGAAGAGGTGATGTTAAAAATGGTTGATGAGGCCGGTGGTCGTCCCGCTTTTAAGGACTACCCGATGGGTGGGGGCGTTTTCTTTCCTTCGGGGATTTGCGCTTCTATTAATGACGAAGTGGTACACGGAGCAGCTATTCCAGGTAGAGTTTTACAGGAAGGCGATATTATTGATATTGATATTGGCATGGAATGGCCTGTAAAGCCAGCTTTGAGAAAGAGCTTGGGCATTCCTTCAAATCCTCATTCTCCAGCCGGTGGATTTTATACCGATATGTGTACCACGGTGGCGGTCGGGCAGATTAGTCCTGCGGCTCAGAAATTGTTAACAGTCACCAAGGAATGTTTAGATGCATCCATTAAGAAAGTGCGTCCAGGAGCGCATTTAAATGATATTGGGGGAACAGTGCAAAGAATAGCTGAAAAGGCGGGATACGGCGTTGTGCGTGACTTGGTGGGACATGGTGTCGGCTATCTTGCTCATGAAGATCCAGAAGTCTATCATTATTTAATTAATGAAAAATCTAGCGCTAATTTAGAATTAAAAGAAGGCATGATTATTTGCATCGAACCAATGATTAATGCTGGTACGCATAAGGTTAAGGTAGCCGATGATGGTTTTACCATTTTAAGTGCTGACAATTCATTAAGCGCTCATTTTGAGCATACAATTGCTGTTACAAAAGATGGTTATGATATTTTAACTTTGGAATAATATGAACTTAGAGGCAGAAAATCAATATCTTGGGGTGGACTGGGGCGAAAAACGCATCGGTCTGGCTTTAGCTGATGTAGAAACAAAAATGCCACTGCCTTTTAAAACCATTAACAGTTTAAAAGAACTATTGGCTGTGCTTGACGAGGAAAATATTGCTCTTATTGTTATTGGGACACCGAGGAAGATGGCAGGGGAAGCAGCTAATAATCCTCTGTATTTAAGCTTTTTAAAAGAGTTAAAAGCTAAGACAGAGGTGAAAGTAGTGGAAATTGATGAGCGCTTATCTAGTAAAGGGGCTGATGCTTTAATTGGAAGCGCTAAGGACAAGGCGGGACGCGACGAAATTGCGGCCGCAATTTTTTTACAAACATATTTAGATAGATTATAAAAAGATGGAAGCGACTTATCCAACAAATGCTATTATTTTAAATAGGCGTGACTACCGCGAGGCCGACCGCCTCGTTTCTGTTTATACTCCTGAGTTTGGTCGTTTAAATTTATTAGCTCGGGGTGCTTGTAAATGGGGATCAAAATTGGCGCCGCATTTAGAACCGATTAGTATTAGTAAGATTTTGGTGGTAAAAGGGAAGGGCTTTGATTATGTTGGTTCAGCTATAATGAGTGAGGCTTTTTTAAGCATTAAACAGGATTTAAATAAATTATATTTTGTCGGTCAAGCTTTAGCTATTTTTAGTCGCTTAGTACGAGAAGCTGAAGCTGATGAGGAATTATATCGGTGGCTGGAAAAATGGTTATATAATATTGATGATACTTCTCCTAATCTTCCCTTTGATAAAGAAGATGGACGTTTTCGTCTGGCTCTTTTTTCTTGGCGCTTATTATCTCTTTTAGGCTATGGCACTCAATTACAAACTTGTGTTACCTGTGATGAAAATATTAAAGCAGGGAAGAATAGCTTTGATTTGAGTCGAGGGGGTCTGCTTTGTTCTTCTTGCCAGACTAGTATGGATATCAATGTTATGGGCAATCCACTAGTGTCTTTATCTGATAATTGTATTAAATTACTGCGCTTAATTGACGGCGGAGAAATAAAAAACATCAAATTTTCGCCAAAACTTTTAAAAGAATGGGAAAATTTAAATATTCAGCGTTTACGTTGGTTGCAGGCCTAAGATAGTAATAAAAATTGTTTAATTTTAGCCTAATTAATACCTTTAAGGGTATTTTTTTATGTAGTATATTATTGTTTTAGGTACACACTTATGGCGGTTTTAATTATTCATTAAAACCATCTCATTTGGAGTTTTGCCGTTTAACGCACAATGCTCTAAGTCATTATAGTAATTATTCCACTTTCTTAACTTAATTTTCAAGTCTAGG
>JAIPIE010000017.1 GCA_021734825.1 Patescibacteria group bacterium | reverse complement strand
TTCTCGGGAATTAGGAATCCCTTGTGTGGTGGGGACAAAGATTGCCACCAAGATTATTAAGGACGGAATGATTGTTGATGTCGATGCTACTCACGGCAAAGTTGACATGCTCGATAAGGATTAATTTCTGTTGTTATTATCTGAAGTAAAAAATTGAATAGTTTAATTAATAAGTGTTAACATACAAAGAGATAATATATAAACTTATAAATATGCACACATTACCATTTTCTAAAATTACTAAAAAAGATGCCAATATTGCTGGTGGCAAGGGGGCTTCTTTGGGCGAAATGACTAAGGCCAAAATTCCGGTGCCACCTGGCTTTGTTATCTTAGCTGATGCTTTTGATCGTTTTTTAGATAAAACAGATTTAAGGCAAGAATTAGAAGCTTTACTGAAAAAAGTGAATTATAAAGATATTAATTCGGTTGAAGGTTTTTCGGTAAAAATTAGATCCTTAATTGACAGTGCCACGGTGCCGGTTGATTTAAATAAGGAAATTGTAACTGCTTTTAAAAAGTTAAAAACTCCTTTTGTGGCCGTTCGTTCCAGTGCTACTGCCGAAGACTCATCTTCTGCTTCTTGGGCAGGGGAGCTAGAAACTTATCTTAATACCACTGACAAAACCCTACTTAAAAACGTGAAGTTGTGCTGGTCATCTCTATTTACACCCCGGGCCGTATTCTATCGTCATGAAAAAAAGATGTTAAATACCAAGGTGAGCGTGGCGGTAGTGGTGCAAGAAATGGTGGAATCGGAAATTTCTGGCGTTGCCTTTACCGTTCACCCAGTTACTCAGGATAAACGGCAAATGATTATTGAGGCTGGCTATGGTTTAGGCGAGGCGATTGTTTCTGGCTCTATTACTCCTGATGCTTATGTAGTGGATAAGAACGATTTTTCTATTATCGATATCAATGTGGCTGAGCAAGAGCGTCAAATCGTTAAATGTTTGCGTCGAGGTGTAAAATGGACGCCGGTAGCTAAAAATATGCAAGAAAAACAGAAATTAAGCGGGCAGCAAATAATCGCTTTAGCCAAAATTTGCGCCAATATTGAAAAACATTATAAATTTCCTTGTGATATTGAGTGGGCTTATGTTAAAAAGAAATTTTATATAACTCAAAGTCGTCCAATTACTACTCTTTAAGCCATTTTTTTATTGAATATCAAGCTTATTTCAGCCGTCTTTTTTTAGGGCGGCTTTAGCTTTTATTTAAGCATTTTTTAGCTTCGTATTTGCTTTCACTTTTTAGGGAAAATATGCTAAAATGGAGATAATGTCCGTAATAGATTTTTTGATTTCTATTTTTAAGATTTTTTTCCGCTTTAATGTTCGATTATCTGCAACAATTTAATAAACTCCCTAAGGAACTTAGAGACAAAGTATCTTCACCAGCGGCGATGGAGATTTTGTCGTCTTTGGAAAGTAAATACAAGGTAAATTTGGCCATGCTGGTCATGCAGATAATGGTTAAACAGGTCTTAATTAAGGATTTAACTGCTCATCTTATTACCGAAATGTCTTTGAGCCCAGAACAGGCTCAGGCTTTAAATCAGGAATTACAGGAAAAATTGTTTTTTTCGGTGGCGACTTATTTGGGTTTGAAAATGGCGCCACCATTAAGTCCAGAGGAAAAAGAGTTGGTGCAGCTGATGAAAGATAACGCGATTATTCTGCCTAGCTCGGATTTAATGAATCGTTGTCGTCAAATTCTGCTCACTTATCGTAAAGGAGTAAGAACAAAAATTGATGTAAGGGCAGCCTTGGAGCGTGATGTTAATCAGGGTGGGCTCGGTCTTGATGCTGTTACGGCCGACCGTTTATTACGCGCCTTAGACCTACCAGCGACCACTCCGCCAGTAGAGCTAGCTAGACCGCAGGCTTCAGCTGAACTTAATAATTTAATTAAACAACAGGACGGCTCTGCTTATGATTTAAAATCAGCCATTGCTGGTGGAAAAATAAAAGCACCAGCAGCTTTGGCAGGAAAATTTAAACAACAGATTTTAGACACTAAACATGAATTAGAGGCCCCAGTAGATGAGTTGGAAATTGCTGCGCCAGCACCAACACTGTCTCTACAAGAAGCGGCTGATAATACTCCAGAGAAGGCTGATTCGCAACATAATGTCTCAGGCACAAATAAAACCTTAACAGATGATAGAAGGCAGTCTGTTCCAGTAATGACACCTAATCAAGTTGCTCCAGCGGTTGTTAAATTAGGTGTGAGCGAAGAAGCAAATAAGTCTCAAAAGATAATTGATCAGAAGATTGCTATTGATAAAGTAAAAGATGAAGCCGTTCCAGTTATGGGTAAAAATGAGGCTTTAGCCGCACAGGCTGCTGCCACTTCTAACGCAAAATTGAAAGAGGCGACTTTAGAAAATCTTAAACCGGAGGCGGCCACAAACAGAAGTTTTAAAAAAGCTCCTTCAGAATTATCCGGTCTTTGGGCTAAGCTCTTTAAGGAACAGGCAAATAAGACTATTAATAGTAAGCACGGTTCTGGACCAGTCTCTCTGTCCAGTAATCATTTAGAAGAAGCAGTTAAAGCCGCTGTTAAAGAAGCAGCGATTTCTGCTCGTCCAGCCGCTAGCAGTGAATCTAGAACGAAAATAGAAGATGTAAAAATGAGGCCGAAAGTAATGGGGCCTTTGGAGGAATTACGTTATCTAGATTTGGTCAACTTTCGCCGTCTGGGAGCAACCCCTAAAGAAATCACGGTGAAAATTGTTAACAAAATTCATTTATTAGAAAAAGATGGTTATGATCGCATGGTTGAAGGTGTTAAAGCTTGGCGCCAGAGTCCGGTCAATCGTTTATATGTACGTTTAGCTCAAGAGGCAGTTGTTAGTGGTATGACTTTACGTGAGACTATCGCCAATAGACAGGTAGAGAAGAAAGAAAGTTTAAGCATGGAGGAGATTGAAGCCATTGTTCTTATGAATAATCAATTAATGTTCTAATATGCAACAATTCACCGTTCCACAATTTATTGATGTTGAAAGTAAGATTATTGGTCCGATTACGACTAGGCAGTTTTTGATTTTTTTAGGTGCGGCCACCATTATCGGTATTAGTTATAAGATTTTTGATTTTGCCTTATTCCTAACTATTGGCATTTTGGTCTTTGCGATTGCTGGTACTTTTGCCTTTTTGAAAATTAATGGACGACCTTTTCATTTTTTTGTTTTAAATTTGATTCAAACTTGGCGTCGTCCTCATTTGCGCGTTTGGAATCATCTACTTGGCTATATTGACCGACCCGAACCTGTAAATATCATCAAAGAAGAATTGCCGACAGTAAGTAAAGAGCCATTTAAATCCTCACGTTTAGCTGATTTAGCTTTAGTTGTTGATACCAAGGGCCGTTATCGCGGCGATAATAGTGAAGAAATTTAATTTTATGCCTGAAAAAAATAGTTTAGTAAGAAATAAGGTGAACGTATCTACACAGCAATATCTAGACATTGCTGAAATTAAAGATGACGTCGTGATTATGAAAGACGGCACCTTAAGAGCGGTTCTGCTGGTTTCAAGTATTAACTTTGCCTTAAAGAGTGAAGATGAACAGAATGCCGTAATTAATTCTTATGTGATGTTTTTAAATAATCTCAACTTTATGCTAGAGATTGTGATTCAGTCACGTGAGCTAGATATTGATAATTATCTTGTTTATCTGCAAGAAAAAGAAAAGCAGCAGATTAATAAACTTTTAAAAATACAGACTTCAGAATATATTGAGTATATTAAAGAATTGACTTCTTTGGGAAAGATTATGAACAAACGCTTTTTCGTGGTTGTTCCTTATGATCCTTTAACTGATAAACATAAAGGCTTTTTCTCACTTTTAGGAGAGGCTTTAAAACCGGCCACTTCCATTAAACTCAAAGATAAAAGCTTTAAACGTTATCAAGAGATGCTTGATCGACGCTTAAACAGTGTTATTGGTGGCATGGAATCGATGGGGGTAAGCGTTGCTCGTCTCGACACCCAAAGTTTAATCGAATTATATTATAAAACTTATAACCCCGAAACAGCCAAAAATCAAAATCTAGTCGATTTAGAAAAATTAAGAGTAGATACTAACTAATCTTAACTATGGTTAATTTTAATAGAGACAACGATAAACAAAAAATAACTCTCAATACTCCTATCAGTTTGTCCTCGAAGAACAAGGATAAGGGTCAACAGATTGAGGCTGATCCAGAGTTGACTCGAGAGATAATTGAAGAAGAGAAAGCCTTTCGTAGGGGGGTTTTAACAGTGCGTGATATTATTTCGCCGGCGAGCTTACAGGTGCATCCGACTTATTTACGATTGGGTTCAAAATTCGTTCGAACTTTATTTATTATTGCTTATCCCCGCTATATCAGTGTTGGCTGGTTTGCCCCAATTATTAATCTTAATCTCACTTTTGATGTTTCCATGTTCTTTTATCCTGTTAAAAGTGCGGTTATTTTAAAGCAATTAAAAAATAAAGTTGGTGCTTTAGAGGCACAGATTATTTCTGATGCCGAAAAGGGGGCCGCTCGCGACCCTTTACGTGAAACCGCTTTACGCGATATTGAATATTTACGTGACGCCTTAACTCAAGGTACAGAAAAATTCTTTCAATTTTCTTTGTATGTAACTTTATACGCTGACGATAAAGAAGAGCTGGACCGCATGTCTGATCAAGTAGAAGATATTTTTGGTTCACGTTTAGTTTATTCTCGCCGTGTTTATTTCCAAGCTGAGCAAGGTTTTAATTCTACTTTACCTTTAGGTAATGATGAGCTTTATATTACTTTTAATATGAACTCTTCGCCCATTGCATCTTCTTTCCCTTTTATTTCCAGTGAATTAACCAGTGATCGTGGTATTTTATACGGTATCAATCGTCATAATAATAGTTTAATTTTATTTGATCGTTTTTCTTTACAAAATGCTAATTCAGTTGTTTTTGCTACTTCTGGTGCGGGTAAATCATATGCGATTAAGTTAGAAATTTTACGTTCTTTGATGTTAGGAGCAGAAGTAATTGTGATTGATCCGGAATATGAATATAAACATTTGGCGGAAGCGGTTGGTGGCACTTATGTTAATATTTCTTTAGCTTCAGAAAATAAGATCAATCCTTTTGACTTGCCTCGTGCTATTGGCGGGGAAGCCAAGGCTAAGGATATTATTCGCAGCGCTGTTATCACTTTGAAGGGTTTAGTCCGTTTAATGTTGGGTAAATTAAATTATGATGAGGATTCAATTGTTGATCGAGCGCTTTTAGAAACATATGCTAAGAAAGATATTACTCCAGATTCAGATTTATCGACGATTGAGCCACCGGTGATGAGCGATTTTGAACAAGTTCTTGATGGCATGGAGGGAGGGGCTGACTTAGCTTTACGTTTAAAAAAATATACCGAAGGTACCTTTGCCGGCTTGCTTAATAGTCCTACCAACGTGGAAATGAATAATCAACTTGTTTGTTTCTCGGTACGTGATTTAGAAGATGAGCTCAGGCCCTTGGCAATTTATACCATTGTTAACTATATTTGGAATACCGTGCGCAGTGAAATGAAAAAGCGTATTTTAGTTATTGATGAAGCTTGGTGGATGATGCAAAATGAAGATAGTGCTAAATTTATTTTCGCTCTAGTTAAACGTTGCCGTAAATATTATCTGGGGGTAACTACGATTACACAGGATGTAAACGACTTTTTAAGCTCTCCTTATGGTAAGGCAATCGTAACCAACTCTTCTTTACAGATTCTTTTAAAGCAATCTCCAGCCGCCATTGACTTGGTACAAAAGACCTTTCTTTTAACGGAGGGAGAAAAATATTTATTATTAGAATGTGGTGTTGGTGAAGGTATTTTCTTCGCTGGTAATAAGCACGTGGCCATGAAAGTGGTAGCTTCTTATGCTGAGGATCAATTAATAACTTCCGATCCTCGCCAGTTATTAGAAATCGAAGAAGCAAAAAAAGAATTTGACGAAAGCTTAGCTCAAGAACAAAATTAGTCTAAAAATATATGAATAATCACAAAAAATTAGGAATCTTTATCGTTATTGTGGGCTTATTGATTATTGCCGCTATTATCTACTTCATTTATTTCCGTCGTAGTTTTGCCCCGACAACAGCGCCAGTAGTGAATACTGTGCCGATTGTACAGATTCTTCCCGTAACTGATACGAGCAGTACTACTCCTAGCGATCGTCCTCGCAATTATCAACAATATGATATTTCTCAGGAAGATAGCCACACAACTAATGCCAATGATGTTGCGAAATTAGCCTCTGCTTTTGCCGAACGTTTAGGTTCATATTCCAATCAGTCAAATTACAGTAACTTTGAAGATCTGAATATTTTTATGACTGACTCAATGCGTGATTGGGCCAAAAATTATGTGGAAAAGATGCGTCAAGAAAATCCTTACAGTGGCAGTTATTATGGCGTTACTACGAAGGCAGTTAGCACGGAGGTAGAGAGTTTTAATGATGCTCTTGGTAGCGCTGAGGTTATTATTAGTACGCAAAGAAGAGAGCTTAATCTTGATGGTGGGGAAAATAATTATCAACAGAACTTACGCCTTACTTTTGTAAAAGAGTCTGATCAATGGCTGGTAGATGGTGCTTATTGGCTTAAATAAAATGGCAATTAAGAAAATATACATTTGTTCGCACTGCGACGCCCAATTCCCTAAATGGAGTGGGCGTTGCTTAGAGTGTGGTTCTTGGGGGACTTTGTTGGAGAATATTAGTGATACTCAAAGTGAGAAAAAAATTGAAGCCAAGAAAATAGGCGATGCTTCCGTGCTTGATTTGCGGAGTTTAAAGAATGATCCAGAGATAAGAATTAAAAGTGGTTGGGAAGAAATTGATCGTGTGCTTGGCGGCGGCCTCTTACCTGGATCTTTATTACTTTTAAGCGGTGAACCCGGAATTGGTAAGAGCACTTTAGCGGCACAATTAGCTGACACCCTCAGTGCTAAGGGAGAAGTTTTATATGTGAGTGGCGAAGAATCAGCTATTCAAGTGAAAAATCGTTTAGAAAGATTAAAATGTGATTTAAGTCGTCTGCGTTTTATCGGCGAAACTAGTGTGGAAAAAATATCTGGTGCCGCCCTGAAATTCAAACCGACAATGATTGTGGTTGATTCTATTCAAACGGTTTATTCATCTTTAATTCCTTCAGAGGCTGGCAGTCTCAGTCAGATTAGGGCAGTAGCAGTGAAGTTTTTAGAGATTGCTAAAGAGTATGGCATCAGTGTACTTTTAATTGGGCATATCACTAAAGATGGTCAAGTGGCTGGACCAAAATCTTTAGAACATATTGTGGATACGGTCTTAACTTTAGAAAATGAGCCAGGGAGTAATTATTGTTTATTGCGGACGAGTAAAAATCGTTTTGGCTCGGTCAATGAGCTTGGAGTTTTAGAAATGACGAGTATAGGTTTTGTGGAGGCAAAGGATCCAAGCTCTGTTTTCTTGGGTTCGGGTGCGGTTGCCATTTCCGGTTCAGTGATTGGCTGTGTTCTTGAAGGTAGTCGTCCTTTTTTAGTGAATATTCAGGCACTAGTAACGCGAACAGTCTTTGGTTATCCTCAGCGTAAGTCCAGCGGTCTCGATGTTAATCGTTTGCAGGTTTTAAGTGCGGTAATTGCCAAACGCAGTCAGATTAATTTAGTGACCCGTGATATTATTTTAAACGTGGTTGGTGGTTTAAAAATTAACGATCCCGCCCTTGATTTGGCGGTTTGCGCAGCGATAATTTCTTCTTATTTGAATAAAACTTTGGATTCTGGTATGGTGATAATCGGTGAAGTCGGACTTGGAGCCGAGCTTCGTCCGGTCTTTCGCCTAGAGCAACGCCTTAAAGAAGCGGAGAAATTGGGTTTTAAGAGTGCTATTATCCCTGAAGGGGTAGATTATAAGGCAGGTAAGCTAAAATTAATTAAAATCAAGAATTTAGGGGAATTAGTTGATTTAATGAAATAATCAGGATTACACACAGAGTTGCCTATAATCAGGACTCTTAATCGGGCTTGACAATAGTTATATAAAATGATATAATAAAACAGTTGTACTTTGAAAAAGAGTTTTAAAGGTTTTTAAGAGTTGATCAAATTGGTCACTTGTTATAAACCTTTAAAAACTAAAAATCATGAAAAAGTTAGCGAAAGTTTTGTTTGTTGCTGGAATCTACTCCTGGATTATTTTGTTTTTTGGTATATTATTTATTGCTATTTTCATTTTTGATAACGTGAATAATGACGCCTCACCAGGCGAATTCTTATTTGATAGCGTGAGTAATGCCGCCTCACCAGGCGAATTCTTAATAATATTAAGAAATAAAACGGTTTTAACCGTATTGGTGAGCCTGTCTGCATATACCATACTCATCTATTTAACTGCTGAGGCTAAGGATTTTAAAATAAAAAATCCGCCCAGTCTCATGAAGGCTCTGGACTACAGGGGCTGGAAAATTGTTTTTGCAATTTTAGCCACTATTCCTTTGCTGTTTGTAAAGGGTGTTCGACTTATTCATAAATCAAAATTTGCTCGATGGGCACAAAATTCCTCTTACGCAATAGTTGAGGAGCTTAGCTAATCTAATTTTGAGATATTTTTTGACCCTTGCTTTACGCTCGGGTCTTTTTTTATTTAAAAAAAGCCTCCGTTTAGGGCGAAGGCTGTGGGTGATGTTTTTATTTCTTATTACGCAGGCGAAATCCTGTGTTTTTTTAGCTTACTGTTGATTTTTTCTGTTTTCTTTTTTTGAAACAGATTTTTGATTTTTTCTCTGTCTTCTATCGGCATCTTTAATTCATGTAATGGCACGGCGCGCGGCAGCGTTTTGTCGTCGCAGTCGCTACAGTTTTTTGGATGTTTTACCAAAATCTGTTTTTTTTCTTTAAAGATGTTGTCTTGTTCGAAGGCAACTTCGGTTCCTTGGTACTCAGCAAAGTAACACATTGGCTAAAGATTTTTAATGAAACAATAGGTGAACTATATTTATATAATAGCGATTTTATAATTTTTTGTCAATATTACTCTAAATGAGCTTCACCGCTTTCACTAGTAAGCAGGCGTTCTTTAATTAAAGGGTGCTTGGATAAGTCGGGGTCGCGATTTATTATTTCCGCCGCCGCCATTTGGGCTTTTTTAATAAGTTCATGGTCAAATAGGGAGGCAATTTTTAACTCCGGAAATCCGCTTTGTACCAAGCCATATAAATCACCAGCGCCTCTCAATTTTAAATCCATTCTTGCCAAAGAAAGACCGTCATTATATTTACTTAAAGCTTGTAGTCTTAAAGCAGTTTTGGGATTTTGCTGATCATTACTGGTTAATAATAAGCAGTATGATTGTTCGCGACCACGTCCAACTCGCCCTCGAAATTGATGTAATTGTGCTAGTCCGAAACGTTCAGCCCCCTCAATTAACATCACACTGGCATTAGGGACATCAACACCAACTTCAACGACCGCCGTGGCAACTAAAATATTAATTTTATTATCTGCAAATTCTTTCATTATTTTTTCTTTTTCCGTGCTTTTCAGTCGTCCGTGTATCAGGCCGATATTCAGTTGAGGAAAAATCTCAGCTTTTAAATGTTTATATACATTGGTTGCTGATTTTACGCCTAATTTATCCGATTCATTTACCAAAGGGCAGATAACAAAAGCTTGCTGGCCTAAATTTATTTTTTGTAAAATAAAATCATAAGCTTGTTGACGATTATCTTCGGCTATAACTTTTGTGATAATAGGTAGACGATTCTTAGGCATTTCTTTAATTAAAGATATATCTAAGTCGCCATAGATAGATAGAGCAAGCGAGCGGGGGATAGGAGTGGCGGTCATAGAGAGGAAATGAGGCCAGAGTTCACCGCTTTGTTGTAGTTTTTGTCTTTGTCTAACGCCAAAACGATGTTGTTCATCCACAATTACTAAAGCAAGACGAGGAATATTATAATTTTGAATTAAGGCTTGGGTGCCGATAATTATTTCTGCTTCTTTAATTATTACCTGTCGTTGCTCTTCTTTTTTCTTGGGTAATGCGAAATTTGCTTCTGCCTGACTGCCGGTAAGTAGGGCTAGTTTAGTGTTAAAAGGTGTAAGTAGTTTGCTGATGCTATCATAATGCTGGCTAGCTAATATTTCTGTGGGCGCCATTAAAGCTCCTTGATGTTTATTTATAGCCACATTAAACAAGGCCATCGCAGCGACAACCGTTTTTCCGGAGCCGACATCACCTTCAAGTAATCTGGACATGGGTGAATTTTTATTAATGTCCTGCAATATTTCCCAGGCAGCGTTTTTTTGTCCGGTAGTAAGCTGAAAGGGGAGCTGATTAACGAACTGTCTAGTTAGTATTTCTTGAAATAGAATTTTTGGGGCAGACTTGTTTTGTAGTTGATATTTTAAGACTTGTGAGCGCAGTTGTCTTAAAAATAATTCATCAAAGCCCAGTCTTTGTTTGGCCTTGTGTGCTTCGCTTAAATTTTTAGGAAAATGAGCCTGCTTAATGGCTTCGGTAATACTTAATAAATTAAGATTTTTTAAAATGTCCGTCGGTAACCATTCTTCAATTTTTATTGCCGCTGGCAGAGCTTGTTTAATTAAAAAGCGCAGTTGTTTTTCCGTTAGGTTGGCTGTGAGCGGATAAACAGGCACCAGTCCTTGGGTGTGAATTAATTGTTCATCGCCAGCTTTTTCATATTGTGGTGAAACAAGACTAAGTTGACCATAATTCTCAGCTGTTTTTCCGGCTAAAGACACAAGGTCTCCTGGTTTAAGATTTTGCGCAATAAATGCTTGATTGAACCAAATAACCTTAATCGTGCCACTGTCATCGCTGACTAGAGCCTCCGTTAATTGTCGTTTTTGTCGTAGACTACGCTTATTTTGAATTAATTCAATAGTGCCCTTAATACTTACATTCTGTCCAGCCACAACTTTATTGATTGGAGTGGATTGACTAAAGTCATCATAGCGAAATGGAAAATAGAAAAGAAGGTCTTGAACCGTTTCCAGCCCAAGTTTTTTTAAGTGTTGAGCAGTGCTGTTGCCGACTCTGTTAAGAGCCGATAAGGGGACGCTAAGTAGCATTTTACAAAAATAAGCGCCAAAGGGGCGCCTATTATTAATATATTTATGTGCCCTCACCAGGAATCGAACCTGGATTACAAGATCCGCAATCTTGTGTTCTATCCATTAAACTATGGGGGCAGGGAAATTATTTTCACGATAGGCGAATTATACTACAGCTTCAGTAATTTCGTCAACTGTTCAGACAAAGGCGGTCCAACGCGGTCCAAATCTTCATCTATATAGCTTACAAGATAGTTGCGCACCGTTAAAGCATCTTGTCGACGTAAAGGAATAGCTAGGCGCGGCATCATTTTGTTATTAAATTCAAAATATAAATTTTTAAGACTTTGCTTGGGTTTATATAAGACGCAAAAATTTTTAATGGCATCGTAGTCGTAGAAGCGACGACCAATATTAACACCTTCGGGACCAAGTTTAATTGTGACCATGCGTGCCTCCTGACTGTCATGTACAATCATGATGGCAATGGAAATAATAATGATTAGAGCAAAAAGAAAGTTTGAATTGGCGCCGAGAAAAATAATCTTCCAAGCGCTAATTGTGAAAAATGAGAGAAAAAGACAGATAAAAACAAAAATACTAGCTAGTAAATACCAGGTTTTGTTTCTTTTTGGCTTAGAATACTCTGGGACCTGCCATTGAATGATATTTTGTGAGTTGTTTTTTTCGGGCATATAGTTTGACAAGCAATAATAGATTTTATATAGTGATTATACCATAAAACATTAAAAGAAAAAATGGTGAGCATACCCGTCTTTTTATTTGCTGATTATGGAGATAGGAAGACGGTTTTTATTGGTAGAAGTAAATAAAATGGAGAGGTGGCTGTCCGCCAGCCGGCGGAGGCTGAAAGCGTTAAGGTTTGATGTTTTGAGACAATTGAATACAAATTGGAGAGGTGGCTGAGTGGTTGAAAGCGGCAGGTTGCTAACCTGTTATAGGGGTTTTACCCCTATCCGGGGTTCGAATCCCCGCCTCTCCGCACTGAATCAAAATCGCTTTTATTTTCAATTTTAGAGAGGACATTATATGGCTCTTTGAAAGAAATATTAGCGATTTTTTTGTTATCAATAGTAGCGTTCCAAAGTAAGGTTATTAGAGTATTTCGCTGTTCGTCAGGTTTTTGAGATAAAAACTCTTTTTGCATTGTTTTAGGCTCTAAAAACGCATTTCTTATCCGTTCCAAAGTAATATTATCTTGGCTAGATTTTTTAACTTCTAGCTCTTGTAAGTCCTTGTTAATTAAAACGATTTCATTTTCTATTATCCGATTTTTAGCCTTATAGTCGCCCTCCAAAACGACTTTATCCAAGTAGCCGTCTATCAGAACTTTCTTGCGCTCCTCAAGCGTTTTGAGCCTATTTTGAAGACCGAGGATAGCCTCTTCTAGGTATGACATGACATTTCCGCTTTCTTTGAGTTTAGCCCGATAGACGAGATTAACGACCTTCTCGTCAAAGATTAAATTATCAAACACTCCGTTTAATTCCGTTGATAGATTTTCCTCTTTGATATAGGCCTTATGCTCCTCGCAAACATTCTTGCCATTAGTGCAATAGTAATATGTTAGCCGTCTTTTCTTCTTCGTGGCTGTTAGCAGACAGCCACATTTAGCACATCTAAGCATACCCCGAAAAGCGAAGGGAATATTTTGTTTTTTGATATGGGATTTTTTAGTCAGCATTTCTTGCACCTCGTCAAAGAGTTTTTTAGAGATTAACGGCTCATGATTGCCTTGATATATTGCTCCGTCTTTTTCCATAATTCCGCAGTAGAAAGAATCGGACAGCATTTTATGAATCTTGCTCTTATGATATTTATTATGCGCCCGACTTCTGAACCCCTCTTTAAACAGAATATCTGATATTTCCTTAACGCTATACTTTCCCGTCTTATACATCTCAAATATTTTAACGATATATTTTCCTCGTGCTTTATCAATTATTATTTTACTATCTTTGTTCAGATAACCGAGTGGTGCCAGATTTGGCCAACCACCCTTTTCCAGTTTCGCCCTGATTCCACGTTTAACATTCTTTGATAAGTCCAAAATATACTGATTGGCCATTCCGCTTTCCACATTGAATAATAGAGCATTGTCGCCAGGCAAATATTGTCGTTCCATTGTTTGGATAATCTTAAGTTCATTCTGTTGCAGGAGCCATTGAATAGTTGCCGAGTCTATCGGGTTGCGAGATAAACGGTCTATTTTCCAACAGATAACGCCCTGAATTTTACCTCGCTTGATCAAATTGATAAGTTCGGAAAATTGCGGACGGTTATCCGGTTTCTTAGCCGATTTGCTTTCCCGAAAAGTAGAAACAATATCTAGCCCAAGAGTTTCAGCCAACTTTAACATTTCTTTCTCTTGTGAATCTAGAGAAAGAATTTGCCTACTACTGTCTTCTGTAGACTTTCGGCAGTACAAAGCATATTTAATTGTTTCGTCTTTTTTGTCGTTCATATAATTATGTTTTAATAATCAAAAAGGGCAGTCCTGATTGACCTCAACTTAAAACTAGCTAGAAAGCTAATTTGTCGTTAAGCAGAACTGCCCATTTCGAACGGCAAATATAAACCTATAAAAAAAGGCTTTCTAGTATTTAGTATTAAATTGAGGTCAATACTATTAATATACTAAAGAACAAGCTAAAAATCAATATCATCTAAAGAATGGCCAGTTAGTATCTCGGCGATGTTTTCGTCTAATTCAGAAAATTTAGAAAGGTCATATTGCTGATAATTAAACCAACGCATAAAATTTACTGGCTTGCCGACTGTATCATTTATATCGCTCTGGTTATATTCAGTTTCGCCGTCATACTTATAGGCCAGAGATTCCAAGGGCAGTTTAGACTCCACGAGCGACACAACTTCCACAAAAGAATTTTCTTGCGGTTTTAATAACCCTTTACTGGCGATATATTTCTTCTGCCGAGGGCAGTTGTTTTCAAAGACGGATTTCTGAATATACTTAATGAAATAGAAAATAATTTTTTGGAGCTGAGCCTGATTTTTTACTTTAGTAAAATTTTTATCCTTTCCGCCGACCATTATCCGACCTTGCCCCCAAATATCAAACATCTTTTTATAGATATTCTTGATATAGGGCAGATTGAAG
>JAIPIE010000016.1 GCA_021734825.1 Patescibacteria group bacterium | reverse complement strand
CGGCCCTGCCTGCCGGCAGGCAGGTTCCGTCTCGACTCATCTCTCGCCTCCAACCAGTTCGATTTCCTAGCTCGTATCATCAAAAATAAATACAGACCCTTGTGGGTCTGTATTTATTTTAGTGCACGGGATGCAGGTGCCGCCCCTGCGCCACCGGTTTTGGAGACCGGTATACTACTGTTATACTAATCCCGCAATTTTAGCTAATAATATATAAAAAATTAAGAGAAAATCTTCATAATTTATTTATACATTTTTTATATTAACAACTATTTTATGTTAATATACAACATCTTACTATTTATAAAAATTATTGACAAGTCTAACAAATAAGTCCTTGCGGACTTATTATATAACTACATTAAATACATTATTCTTTTACATTTAAGATCTTCGCCCCAAAAAAAACTACTCCTCCCCATTAAAATCATCTTTCTTGATCTGCATTTCCTCATCACAACAAATTATCGGACTACCACCATCACGAATGAACTTTACCTCATTACCACAAATACGGCAAAAATATACTTTATCTACGCGGCTACTCATATATTTATTAATTATTATTTTTTACCAAAATGTTTTAATTCTTCTTTATGTCGTTTCTTTTCTTTCTTCTTTTCTTCAGCTCTTTCTTCTTCCACGCGCTTAGCCGCCTCTACGGCCTCTCCTTTGTTTTTAGCGCACTCACTGCCATCTAAAGACTCACAGAATTCCAATTCATAGATATGAAAAATAGTAACAGCAATAGCAATAATAAGTGGACCAAGGACAACTCCCCAGAAACCAAACAAAATAACGCCGCCTAGAATAGAAAAGACAACAAAGATAGGATTCACCTGTGCCTTACCCTTGATCATATAGGCACGAATGATATTATCTACATTGCCAATAATAATCGCTCCCCACAGAATAATAAATATGCCCTGCCAAATTTGTCCGACTAATAGATAATAGACTCCAACTGGTAAATAGAAAAGCATTGAACCAAGATATGGCAACAATGATAACAAACCAACAAGAATACCGGCTAAAAAAGCGGGAAAACCGACAATCGCGAAACCAATAGCACCAATAATACCCTGTGCAGCCGCCGTTACAAAAGTAGAAAGAATAGTACTGTAACTAACCGCCCGAAATTTCTGAAAAATCTCCCGATCATAGGCATTGGGCAGCGGCGATAAATACATCAAACGCTCCAACATCTTCTTACCATCAACAAAAAAGAAAAACATGGTAATAATAATCACAAGTAAAGAAATGATGAAATTAGTAGTACCTTTAACTAATACGGTCGCGCCTGATAATAACCAATTACTTGAGCGTTGTAAGACATCAAGAAAGAGATTTTTAAAATTATCATTAGTGTAGACACTGGAAATATCAAATACTCCAAATATCTTATCGGGCAACACACTGGTTTGGATAACCCCGTTAACACTGTGCTCATTAAAAAAAACCACAGCTTGAGCATAGGCACCAACCGACTCTTGACCAGCGTAAATCACTAGACGCACAGTCGGGATAATAATCACTAAAACCAAGATAAGACACATAAAAAGGGCGGCCAAGTTTTGGCGTCCTTTCAAGAACTTAGTCAGTCGTAGATAGAGTGTATAAAAAATTGAAGCTAAAATTGCTGCCACCAAAATTTCCGTAAGAAATGGCTTAAACACAAAGTAGCATCCAATTAGAACCAGTCCTAATAATAATAAAAGGAAGGGTTTAGTCAGGCTTTTAGTCATAATGGGCATGGGGGTCGCCATAGCGACCGCTTAAAAACTAAAGCTTATAAAAACCCAGCCGCAAAATATAGCGGCCGGAAATAATTTATTTTGTTTCTTTATGCATTGTATGCTTCTTACAAGTACTGCAATACTTCTTCATTTCTAATCTTTCCTTTAAAATTTTCTTATTTTTGTGAGAAAAATAATTTACAGTTTTGCACTCCGTGCATTCGAGCTTGATCATGTTATCCTGGGACATAAGATACAAAAACGACAAAGGCGCGATTCGCTAATCCTGAATTCGCAATCTAGTCGTACACTTTTACATTATTTAATTACACTAATACAATAAATAAAAAACAAACAAAAGTCAACCATTTTCGCCGAAACTATCGGGTGATATCAGGTAAATATTGAGCTAATGCCCTATTTTTGACAATGTGGACAATAATGAGTGCCACGACCAGCCACTTTTATCTTCATAACCGGCTTAGCACAAAGAAAACAAAGTTGTCCCTGACGCTGATATACTTGTAGATAATGGGCAAAGCCACCCCTTTTACCCTGAGCGTCCACATAATTACGGAAAGTTGTACCCCGAGCTTTGATAGCTTTTTTGATAATATTTACTATAGCCCCTTGCAGGGCAAGAACTTCTCCATTTTTTAAGCTCTCAGCCAGTCTATCAGGCCTAATTTTAGCAGCAAACAAGGCTTCATCCGCATAAATATTACCCAAACCAGCAATTAATTGCTGATTTAATATGACTGCCTTTATCGGCGCTCGTCGTTGTTTTAATATTTTTGCGAGATAGACAGGGCTAAATTCCCTATCCATTGGTTCCGGGCCATAGTTATTGCGTAAGATTTCCTTTAATTCAGGACTACCGACCAGCTTGATATAACCAAACTTGCGCAAGTCATTAAAATATAGAGTTCCGTCATGATTGAAGCGGAAAATAGCACGAGTGTATTTATTCGGTAATTTTCCACCCACCGCTGCTGAAAGAGAGTCCTCAGATAAGCTATGTCCACCGGCCAATAACTTATTGCTATGCTGATAGATAAGTTGCCCTGTCATTTTTAAATGGAATAATAGATGTTTGTTCTGATTACTTAAATCAAGAATAAGGAGTTTACCGCGGCGACGTAAATCTTTAATCTCCTGTCCTTTTAATGTTTTGGCCAAAAAAGTCGCTCCAGGAGCGCCATTCTTAAAATCTATTATTTTTATACTTTGAAAACTAGCACCGACTAAATATTTCTTTAAATCGCGACGGACTGTTTCCACTTCTGGTAATTCGGGCATATTACAAAACAGTAATTACAAGAATTATAATCGCTAAAGATATGAGTTCAACTGTAAAAATCTTAGCCAAACTCCAACCAATTTTATCTGGATCAATTAAAGGCATATAAAGACATTATAGCAAATATTTATAAAAACAAAAACTCCCAAAATGGGAGTTTTTTGTGGGCCGGGCTGGATTCGAACCCGCGAAGGCGTGAGCCAACAGATTTACAGTCTGTCCCGTTTGACCGCTTCGGTACCGACCCAAAATTACAGATGATATAAATTATCAAAAGCTGTTCTCATTATATAAAATATCTCATAATTGTCAAACCTCCGCGTATAACTCACTTCGTTCGCACACGGCTAACATTAAGCGCCACCATATAAAACAACCGCATCAAAAATGCGATTGTTATTTATAATCAAATTTGAAATTAATCTAAGAGGCTAAGCACCAGCGCCAACACCAATAATCACAAAACGGACTAGCCCATAGGCAGAAAAAATAATAACTAAACCAATTGCTGCCCAAATTAATATATCTCTTCCCTTCTTTACCTGTTCAGAACTACCAGAAGAAGTCATCCAAATAAGGCCACCATAAATAAACATTACCAGAGCTAAAGAACCAACAACACCAAGAACACTATTAATTATTCTACCAATTAGGGTCTGAGGACTATCAATGCCAGCGCCATCAAGGGGGTTGGTAATAGTGCATTTGCCATCAGGGCAACCAGACTCTCCTGCAAACACTTGAGGCATAGACCCAAAAAGAAGCAAGGCAAAAAATAGACTAGCGATAATAACTTTTCTCATATTATAAATATTAAATCTTATTATAATTATATCATTTTTCAAAAAAATAAAAAAGAGGTAACCTGTTGGGTTACCTCTATAATGTTGGTGCTTAATTTTTATAGCACCGTTATTGTTATTACATCTCCACTCTGAGAGCGGAGGAGACATGTTGGGTTCCTCATGTAAGGATAGATCGCGTTGGGTCCGTCGTTTTGCCAGCTACTTCCATCAAATTTAAATTGATAGGAAAAAGTTGGAGACGCCATACTGAGTAAACCACAACCGTCTTTTGATGGGGTGGTAATTAATCTCACTGTTTCACCAGCTTGAATTGGTAAAACATAAGTTCCAGCTCCGAAGGATACAGTCCTAACGGGACTTACTACCTGAGTCAATGGTGCACTTGGCAAAAGAGATTCATCCTCGGCAACTATGTCACGAGGAGAAGCAATTTGCACAAACTCAGCTTCAATCCAATATTTAGGTCCTTTAAAATAAGTTCCCTGAGCATTTTTCAATTGAATCTCAACGAAACCTTGTCCCTCATAAACAGTAACTGCGTCTTTATGATCAACCAGTCGAACAACATCCCCCCTCTTTAAGTGTCTGGAGGTGTCTGAGTCTAATAATAAATTGGACTTAACATAAAGAACGTCAACGTCCTTTAATAACTGCGCATAACTAGTAGCGGCTTCTGTTTCATTTCCGATACTACCGCGATCTTTAGAGCTGTTAACTCTTTTGGACCACGATTGAGCATATCTAACTGAAGAACGAAAATCTTCAGGAAAGAAGTGCTGCCAGCCAATTACTAAAACCATAATTACCACAAGTGGCATTAAGATTTTTTCTAAGACTTTAATCCTGGAAGGAATAGCTAAGAAAAAAATGGCTAATACTGCCGCAGCTAGTGTGGCCTTAAGTGAGAATAACCCTGGGGATATTATTGCTAAAAATGCAACAAAGGCAACCCAAGCGAAGAACGACCTGACGCCGACTGGTACTACAGCTGAATTGACTTTGAATAGTCTAAGAACTACCCCTAAAGGAAGCCAAACTATCATGAAGAGTGCGCAAGCAAACAAAAATACAAAACCTGAAAAAACATAGTTTTGTACAGACAAAGCAATTATCAGAAGAATTAGACTTAAGATAATCGCGGCTCCTGCCACAATGGCATATACTCTGCTCACACCAAAAATAATTGTCACGATATCCGTGACTAATTTTACTACACCGTTTCTAAAGGACGGTGAAATGATTAAACCAACTACTATGGCAATAACCACTATTACAAACATTGCTACCATCTTTTTAGTTTTTACGGTTTTTTATTTTTTCTGAATTTATCAGCAAATCTGCTGATGGCGTTCGGTTTAACTAAATCATTTCCTATTGCATCAAAGCCATTTTTAGTGGCCTTGTAAGAAGAATCAGCAGCCTTAGCAATTGCTTTGGCTCCTTTTAGAAGATTGTCTACAGAAACAAATTCTGCAATTTTATCTCCCATGGGGTTGTCCATATTACCTGCTTCTACAGCAAGTTTTATGTTTTCCTTGGTTAATGTTGACCAAAGCTGCAAAGTCTGCCCGCCTCTAACGTTGGCTTTCAATACAGTCTTCTCGAAGACTACTTTTCCTTTTTTGTCAGTGCGCACCACATCTCCATCCATTGATGGGATTTCGATATGCACTTCTTGTTCATCCTTACCAATAATCTGAATGATTCTAAGTTTAGACGGACGAGGAAAAGAATTAATAACTTGCAATACTTCCATCATTTTTGCTGGATCAACCTTTAACCCAAAGACTGCATAAGCAATCGCAGAATTGAACAGAGCTTCGTCATCTGTCCCTAAGCCCATGAAGCTTGATTTAAGAAAATCTCCTCCATGTTTTTTAGCGCCATCAAGAACAGAATTCAGCGCTTTCTCAATAAGTTCATGACCGAGGACTATGCCCCCAATCTCAAAAGCATTTTTTACATTCATTTTTTTAACCAGAGCTTCTTTCATACACTCTTGGTCTCCTTTTTTAGTTATTTTTTGTGTGATTATTTTCAAAGATCGTGTAAACCGGTGCCTATATATCACCTTATTTACCCCAGAATTATAGCACATTTTTATACTTATGTCAATACTTTTGTAATTTAATCATTATTTTCATATAAATTAACCTAATATTAAATAAAATAATATCTATCAAACATTTGACAATCTGTAATAATTCTTTTATAATAGTTCCATAATTCACATATTCATTAACAATTAAAAAAAAGTAAAAGTAATGAGAGAAAGCAGTATTAATTATCTACAAGGGTTAGGAGCTACTAAAAAAAAGACGGCCCACAGCATTGTTCTGCTCAGTCTTGATCAGACCAACGTAGAGGGGACTGAACTTTGTAGCGCTGCCAGTGTTCACAAGCTGTTTATGGCAGAGATGGGGAAAGTAATATGGTTTGCATTCAATATGCCACTAAGAGAGGCTGAATTTGAAAGGATGTTAAATGATGCAGACCAATTAATTATTCACAGCAGCATCCCTGATGGTCCTGAACGTTTAAATAAGCAAGATGAGCAGCAATTGAAAAGAATAATTGAAAGAGTAAAAACTCACAACCGGCAGTTAAAACTGTATAACAATAGTTTGACGGGAAGGAAAATTTTTCCTGATTCAATTACCTTTAAAGAAATTACTGAATTAATAAAAACCAGACGGCAGGCTCATTACCAATCTACATCAGATTGAAGAAATTACTAAACGAATAAGATAAAAAATCCTTATTCGTCTCACAAAAGCCAATCCTTAGAGGAGTGGCTTTTTTCATATAAAACAAAACCACTACATAAAATGTGGTGGCTTTTTATCTGAGCCGTTTTCGGGATTTGAACCCGAGACCTTTTCCTTACCATGGAAATGCTCTACCAACTGAGCTAAAACGGCGAACTTATTCTAATCAGATAATAAATCAATCTTGGTCTTTAATTCTTCTAATTTCTTATTCTCCGGATTGGCAGTGGCCAATTTCTCCCAAGAAGCTAAAGCTAATTTTTTATCTTTTCTCATTATACTTAAATCTAAAATTAAATCAAGGTAACGCGGATTATTCGGCTCGGCATCAAGGGCTTGACGAATATATTCCAAGGATTCATCTAATAAGCTGAGCTCAAAACATATCCAAGCCAAAGAAAAATGAATTTCCGCCACAATAATCCCTTCCAGCATTTCCGGATCACGACTAAGTTGCAGGGCGAGCTTTAAGGCGTGCTCTAAAGTGGCTTTAGCTTCTGAAAAATTCTTACGCAAGCGATAGACCTCGGCCAAATCTAAAAAAGCCAACAGGCGCTTAGCGTCTAAACTAATAACTTCAATTAAATTTTTTTCAGCTACCTCATAATCATCCTCCGCTAAAGCATTCTTTGCGCGCATAAATAAATCCTCAATTCTTTCTTTCTTTTCACTAAAACTTAACTTCTTTTGTCTGCGCAAATCATCACGGACCTTGCTTAACTTTTGATAATGTCTTCTTAAAAAGCCACCAATAAGCCCACCGACAAGACCACGAAAACGTAAGTAAATTTTAGCCGCCCGACCAAAATCACGTTCAAGACGTTGACGCAAAATCTGTTCTTTAAACTTGGCCTCCTTTTCTCCGGGAATATTTTCCACATCTAAAATAGATAGAGCCGGAAATTTACGGATAATAATATAGATGATACTTAAAATAGAAATAATGGCCACTATCCAAGCAATAGTATTTAACATAAGCTAGAAATTTATAATCTCACAATATTTTTAAAACTGTCTGCTTTTAAGCTGGCGCTACCGACCAATAGACCATCAAAACCATTCGGTATAAGAAAATCGGCAGCATTATTAGCGGTTACACTACCGCCATATAATATCGGTGTTTTTTTTAAACCCGCTCTTTTACATAACTCCTCAATAGTACGTTTTACTCGCAAGGCCTTTTCCGGGTCACAATGCAAGCCAGTACCAATAGCCCAAATTGGCTCATAAGCGATAAGAAGAGAACGAACACCATGATTGGGTAAATAATTCAGGGCACCCTTTAGTTGAGCTTTGATAACTGCTGCTTCTCTGCCCTGTTTCTTTTCAGCCGCATTTTCACCCACACATAAAACTGGTTTAATTTTTTGAGCCAAAGCCATTCTGATTTTAGCCGCCAATAATTTATCATTCTCCTGTAAATAAGAGCGGCGCTCACTGTGTCCGATTAATACATATTTAGTATCATAGGATGCCAAATCAAGAGCGGAAATTTCTCCGGTATAAGCACCACGCTCAAAAGCGGCCACATCTTGTGCTCCTAACAAGAGTGGGGTATTTTTAAAAATTTTAGCAACGCCAGCGAGACTAAGAAAATCCGGACAAACAACAGCTATGCCCTTAAAATCTTTAAAAGTACGGACAAAGTCCTTGGCTGTTTTTAAAGCTTCTGCTGGTGATAGCTGCATCTTCCAATTAGCAATAAATATTTTTTTAGACATAAATTTACTAAATTATTGAACTTGTTCAGCCACCCATTGATATGTTCGACTGATACCGTCTGTAAAGCTAACTTGAGGCTGCCAGTCTAAAATATCTTGAGCGAGACGATTCGATAAACAACTACGATTCTGCTCGCCGGGACGGGCTGGAGCTAAACTAGTCTGCAATTTCTTATTAGCCGCTTTCTCGATGGCAGCAATCATCTGCCAAATATCTATCTCTTGAGCAGTGCTAATATTAATTTCGCCCTGATAATTAATCTTAAGTGCTTTTATCAACGCGGCCACAACATCATCGACATAAACATAGTCGCGAGTCTGTTTACCGTCGCCGTAAACAATACAAGGCTTATCATGAGCTAAAGCTTCGGTAAAGATAGCAATAACCCCCGCTTCTCCGCCTTTATATTGACGAGGTCCGTAAACATTAGAAAAACGTAAAATACTATAATCAAGCTTATATACCTGATAATAATAATTCAAATATTTCTCTAAAGTTAATTTATGAATACCATAAGGAGACAAGGGATAAGCAGTGGCCGTTTCCGGAGTAGGAATTTCAGTCGTTTCACCATAAATAGCACCGCCGGTAGAAGCCATAATTACCTTCTTCACTCCGCTTAAGCGGGCGGCCTCTAATACATTCAAGCCACCGAGAACATTAATACGATTATCAAGCACCGGATTTTCCACCGATATACGCACATCAATTTGAGCAGCTAAATGATAAACAAAATCAAATTTACTTGATAGAAAACGCTCACTTAAAGTATCGTCGAGAATATCTAACTCCCAAAAATCAGCCGCTTTATTTACATAATCACGACGACCAGAAACAAGGCTGTCTAGAACAGTTACCTTGTGCCCTTGGAGTAATAAAGCATCTACTAAAGTTGAGCCAATAAAGCCGGCCCCGCCACTTACTAAAATATTAGACATATAAGAAAATAATAGCGCAAAAGACAGAAAAAGCCAAATAATCTTCCTTCCTAAATCAGGAATTTAACCAAGATGTTATAATAGGGGTAATTTAAGGCCCATCCTGCTCAATTTTAGATTAAAAAAAATCATCAAAAGACTGGGAATTAACGCTATTAATAAGGAAAAAAGTCAATAAAACTTTTAATTAAGAATGTTTGCTTTCCCTCTTTATTTTTGTTATAATAGAATCAAGAAAATAGTATTTAAATTTAAAAAATCGTAATTCCAAACTCAGGAATTTTTTATTTTGTATGGCTAAAAACGAGGAACAAAAAAAGGATAGTTACGGCGCTGATGCGATTACCGTACTTGAAGGTCTCGACCCAGTCCGTAAGCGCCCTGGTATGTATATCGGGTCAACTTCTGCTGCTGGTTTACATCATTTAATTTGGGAAGTCGTCGATAATTCTATTGATGAAGCGATGGCTGGATATGCTACCGAAATTTCTGTCTCACTTTTACCTGATCGTATGGTGGAAGTAATCGATAATGGTCGTGGTATACCCGTAGAGAAACATAAAGCCACTGGCTTCTCCGCCCTAGAAACTGTTTTAACCAAGCTTCATGCCGGAGGCAAATTCGGTGGCACTGGTTATAAAGTTTCTGGTGGCTTACATGGCGTTGGTGTGTCTGTAGTTAATGCTTTAAGTGAATATTTAAAAGCAGAAATTCATCGTGATGGTAAAATTTGGCAACAAGAATATAGCGTCGGTAAACCCAAGAGTGACATTAAAAGCGTAGGCAAAACTGACCACACGGGCACAACAATAACTTTCAAGGCCGACTCAAGCATCTTTACCGAATTGGAATTCAACTGGGGCAAGATTCTTGATCGTCTACGCCAACAATCATATCTAACTAAGGGTATTACCATCAACGTCCTAGATAAGCGTGAGGGACATCGAGAAAAACATTATCGTTTTCATTTTGAAGGCGGTATAAAATCCTATATTAAATCCCTGCATCGCGGCAAGACCGTAAAAAATGAAACTGTTTTTTATGTAGATAAAGAAATTAATAATAGTCGTGTAGAAGTGGCTCTGCAATATAATGATGAATATAATGAAAACGTTTTATCCTTTGCTAATAATATTCATAACCCCGAAGGCGGCACTCATTTAGTAGGTTTTCGTAGCGCTCTCACGCGTACTTTAAATAATTACGGTCGTTCCAAGAATATTCTTAAAGAAAAGCAAGAAAATTTAAGTGGTGAAGATGTCCGTGAAGGTCTAACAGCTATTATCAGTGTTAAATTAGCTGATCCTCAATTTGAAGGACAGACTAAGGGTAAACTCGGTAATGCCGAAATGAAAGGCTACGTTGAACAAATATTTGGTGATGCTCTCTCTACTTTTTTAGAAGAACATCCAAAAGAAGCGGAAGCGATTATCGGAAAGTGCGTCTTATCCGCTCAGGCTCGTTTAGCTGCTCGCAGCGCTAGGGCCACAATTTTAAGAAAAGGAGCCTTAGAAGGCATGACTCTTCCTGGTAAACTAGCTGATTGCTCTAGCCGTCATCCGGAAGAATGTGAATTATATATTGTTGAGGGAGACTCCGCTGGTGGCAGCGCCAAACAAGGACGTGATCGTCGGTTCCAAGCAATTCTACCTTTACGTGGTAAAATTCTTAATGTAGAAAGAGCCCGCTTGGATAAAATGTTGGCGAACAATGAAATCAAAAATTTGATTATTGCGCTTGGTGCAAATATAGACGAACAATTTGATTTAGAAAAATTACGCTATCACCGCATTATCATTATGACCGATGCTGATGTAGACGGCGCGCATATCCGTACCCTGCTTTTAACCTTGTTCTTCCGTCACTTTGCCCCTTTATTGAACAATGGCCACATTTACATCGCCCAGCCACCTCTTTACCAGTTGAAAAAAGGTGCCAGCGTTGCCTATGCTTATAGTGATGAAGAAAAAGAAAAAATTATCACAGAATGGGGTGGCATGACTGATACTGAAATTATAGAAGAAGATGAAGACGGTGAAAAAGAAATAATTGAAAGCGAAGAAGACGCTAACGAAGGTGAAGGTGAAGGCAAGAAAGGTGTTAAAAGTAAAGCTCCAACAAAAATAGCTATTCAACGCTACAAAGGTTTAGGTGAAATGAACCCCGATCAGCTCTGGAACACAACTATGAACCCAGCCAGCCGCATCGTTAAACAGGTAACCATTGAAGACGCAACTAAAGCTGATCAAGTCTTTGATATGCTTATGGGCAATAATGTTGCTCCACGCAAAAATTTCATTCAAACTCACGCTAAAAAAGTTCAAAATTTAGACATCTAATATGATGCCATATCTATTTTATCCCATTGTTGCCTTTATTATCGCCCAAGGCTCCAAGGTGCTATTAAAAAATCAGCGCAAAAGAAAAAAATTTCATTGGCGTGATATTTTTGCTTATTCTGATATGCCTAGCGGGCATACAGCCACCGTCACTGCCCTGGCGACTATTATTGGTCTAAACGAGGGCATATATTCTGCCACTTTTGCCGTTACTTTTGTTTTTATGATGATTGTGGTCACTGACGCCATTGGTCTGCGCAATTATTTAGGACAGCACGGCAAAACTCTTAATATTCTTGTCAAAGATTTAAAGGAGGACGACTTTCTTGATAATTCCTATCCAAAGCAACTAGAACATATTGGACACACTCCTTTACAGGTATTGATGGGAGCCCTAATTGGTGTTGGTATCAGTCTGCTAGGCTATTACTTAGGTCTATAATATAATTTTTTATAAATAAATAAGACCGGTCAATAGAGAGACTCGGTCTTTTTTAATTTGTCGGACTTAATGCTTAGTGAAAACTGGCATAGCTGACCACATGTCGGACAACCAGTCATGAGCATTAGTTTTTTTCACCTTTTGAGAAGATGTTGGTGGTAAAGAATATGAATCAGACTTCTGCACCGGAACCACTCGTACGCCCGGCCACATTGGATTACTGGTATTCCAGGTATCCTCTAAGTTTTTTAGAGTTTCTTCGTCTGGAATGAAGGGGTTTCTTGGCCCCAATACTTGTTTATTCATGACGACCTCCTTTTTTAAGAACTATTTATAAAAATAAAATTTTTTTAAATTAAACTTTCGCCGGTCATTGATTCTGGCACATCAATATTCAATAAAGTTAACACAGTCGGGGCGAAATCAGCTAAAGACCCAGCTGGAGCGAGGACGCTTAAATCACCATCCAGTGGATCGGCTAGGCCAATAGTCTTACCTTGATATTTATTACCAATTAATAAAAATGGTACAGGGTTGGCCGTTGGGTTTTTATCAGACCAGTCGGTGGCTAGATCTTTAGTGCGTTCAGCATTGCCATAGGGAGCGGTAATAATGAGCAGACCATTCTTATTGATTACTAGTTTAATAATCTTCGCTAATAGTTTATCAATCTGTTCTAGATTATTTACCGTTTCCTTAAAATCACCACGAGCAGAAGCTTCATGCGCCAAAGCTAAACTAGCAAAAATTACTTGCACTTCTGAATTTTTATGTAAACTATTTTCAATTGACCTTAAAATATTCTTTCCTAATGGTCTTAGAGTTTCATCCATCGCTGGCGAAGAGATGCAATCAATTTTTTCTCCCGCATACAAAGATTCTTGGCCATTATTAAAAAAGAGGCTGAGTCCGGCTAATTGTTCACTGGCAACAATTTTTAATTGCTTCTTTCCCGCCTTACTGATTATAGCGGAAAGACAGGTATCAGCTTGTAAAAATTTATCAGAATCATCATCAAGCCCGCAACCAAGTGACCAATAGCGGCGACGAGGGTCCTTAGTCTTTCCTGATAAAAGAGTTACTGGATAATCGCGAATATAATTATAGAAATTTGGCATTTTAGCGGCCGTTACCGCATTAGCTTCATTGTTAGACGCAACTCCAAAACCGTCAAGAAAGAGGCAAAATAACAACCTTGCCGCTTCTTGCTCTGTTTGTTTATCACTGTCTTCAATTCCACTACTGTCATTTTCCATATTACTTCTGTGTGTTTGAGTTTTCAGTCATAATGGCAGCGATGGCCATTAAGCGATTATATTTGGATACTCGCTCACCACGAGAAAGCGAACCAGCCTTAAGATATTGAGCGCCCAATGCAAATGCCAAATCTACAATAAAGTCATCGTTTGTTTCTCCGCCTCGATGAGAAACAATTATTTGATAATGCTGACGTTTTGCCAGCTTCGCACATTCTATCGTTTCTGTCAATGTGCCAATTTGATTTGGCTTTAATACAAAGGCATTAGCTGCCTGTTCAGCAATACCACGACGTAAGCGCTCTAAGCTGCTAGCGAAGAGCTCATCTCCAGCTAAAACTAACTTGCCTCCGAGAGAGACGGTAGCCTCTCGCCAAGCTGACCAATCATCACTTGCTAAGCCATCCTCTAAATAGACAATGGGGTATTTCTGTAGCCATTCTGTATACAAGGCTACTAAATTTTGTGAACTAAAATAAGAATTATCTAAGGGAAAGATATATTGTTTAGAATTAAGGTCGTAGAGTTGGCTGGAGCCAATGTCCAAACCTAAAACAAAATCTTTTTTCACTTCATAGCCAGCTGAAACAACAGCCGCCAACATCAGGTCTAAAGCCTTAAGACTGGAGTCCATATTCGGAGCATAACCACCTTCTAGACCGATGTCTGAATCATAGGAATTTTCCCTTAAAATCTTGCCGAGGGCATGATAAACTTCGGCGCCAGCACGAATCATACGCACTGCTTGAGCTTCGCTACTGGTGCTAGTAAAAGTATCTGATTCCGGCTGAGGAATTAATAAAAATTCTTTGAAATCAAGATTAGTGTCAGCGTGATGCCCGCCGCTAAACATATTGAATAAAGGAGTTGGTATTCCTGAGATTTCATTTAATTGATAATAATCTGATAGATACTGAAATAATTCTTTATTTTCACTCATGGCGCCGGCCCGAGCAACAGCCAAAGATACGGCCATCATCGTATTAGCTCCTAACTGACGACGATCAGGGCTAGCATCAAGCTCAATCAAGAGTAAATCGATTTCCCTTTGCGCTGTTGCCGCCAAACCAATTAAACGCGGAGCAATCAGTTCATTAATATGATTGGCCGCCAAAAGCATACCCTTGCCTTGGAAGCGGCGATGGTCCCCGTCATACAAATCTTGCGCAGAAAATTTACTACTATAAATTCCGATTGGTACCTCGGCTTTACTAGACAGACCTGAAGACAGAGTGACACTAGCCTCTAAAGTAGGAAAGCCTCGAGCATTTAATATTTCTCGCGCCTTCACCGATACAATATTTTCTGCTTTAGTTTTTGCCATATATGTATTAATAAATAATTTTTTTTAATCCTGGCATTTTCTCTCCACCTAAGTATGATAGCATAGCTCCCCCTGCAGTCGAAACCCAATCAAGATAATTTTCCATCTTTGTCATCTTTAGCGCCTCAACTGTTTCCCCTCCGCCAATAAGGCCAAAAGCCCGACCACTGGAACGCGAAGCAATAATAGCGGCAATAGCCATAGTTCCGTGTTTAAAAGGAAGCTCTTCAAATTTTCCCAAAGGACCATTCCAAACAATACTCTGAGCTTTTTTAATATAAGCACTAAAAAGAGTGATACTGTCTGGACCAATATCTAAAATGGAATCACTTTTTTTAATATCATTTAAATATTTGTGTTGATTTTGTCCATTCTTTGTACGCACAATTACATCAATTGGTAGAATAATTTTCCTCGCTATTTTTTTATGGGCAAAAAAATGACGTAAATATTTATCAGCATTCTCGTCGTATAAGGAACGTCC
>JAIPIE010000015.1 GCA_021734825.1 Patescibacteria group bacterium | reverse complement strand
AAACTGAAATTTTTCATGATTCTGATTTTAAATGAATATTTGTTTTATTTAAAGGACTCGGATTAATTAATAGACGACGAATTTCATCATCTATATATTTAATCCGAATTCTAAACTTATGTTAAAGAGCAAAATATTTAAAAAATTAAATAATTAAATCATTACTTTAATAAATCCTGATACGCCTTGGCGGTATCAATAGCAATATGATGCCAATTATATTCTTGTTCAGCGCGCTTATAAGCAGCGGCGGACATTAATTTCACTTCTTCCGGGTGATTCAGTATATAATTTAATTTTGACTTTAAATCAGCAACATTACGACTTTGGAAATAAAAACCAGTATCAGCGAGAGCTTCTTGATTGCCAATAATATCACTGGCCAAGCAAGCAGTCTGATGACCCATGGCCTCTAAAAGCGACAGTGACAAACCTTCCATTTCTGAAGATTGAATAAACAAATGAGCGTTCGCATAAAGCTGACGCAAAGCGTCTCCGCTCTGATTACCAACAAAAATAATATTTTTATTATCCCCAGCTAAAACTCTTAATTCTGACTCATATTCACCATCGCCCGCAATCACGAGTTTTTTCTCTGTTTTTAAATCCTTATAAGCCTCAATTAAATATTGCAAACCTTTAAGTTTAATTAATCTAGAGGCGCTAAAAATATACGAATCTTTGGCTAAGCCCCAAAATTTTAAAGCACTATCTGATGAAACTGGCACCATGTCGGCCCCATTGGGGATTAAGACAGATTCACGTTGATACTTATTTTGAGCATATTTTTGTGTAGCTGGAGTAATTACAATTACTTCATCAGCTAAGGCGAACATCATCCGCTCTCCTAAATGAAGCATAATCTTTGCAAATCTGCCCCACTTTTCGTTATCATAATCAAAACTATGTAGGGTTGCTACTAATTTTGCCTTAGGTGCGAATATCTTCGGTAAAAACAAGAGCAGAGAAGGACCGACACCATGATAGTGAATAATATCGACTCGTCTAAATAAAACGTCCAGGCTAGATAAAAAAGTATGGGTAATATTCGCCAGGTTTTTTTTATTAATAAAAGACTTGTAAATTAATTTAATTCCAGCGTATTCTTTTAAAACAGTCGGGGTATAATTTTTGCGATTATAGACAATAACTTCATGTCCTAAGACTGTTAATTCTTTAGCCAAAAACTCGACGTGTCTTTCGACACCGCCGCTAATGGCTGGTATTCCTTTTTGTCCGATAAACGCAATTTTCATAAAATATGCCTAACTTTGAATAATACCAATATTTAAGTATAATGTCAAATAGAGCTCTCCTACATTAGCAAAATATTTGAAATTTGTCAAGCCTAATTCAATTTAAATAAAAAGAATAAGCCATAATGGATTATTCTTTAAATATCAGGTAAAAATTTTAGCTTATTAGAACAGAGAAGAACCTTTAGTTCAGCCAATCTTTCTTCTTAAAATATCGAAGCATGCCCCAAGATCCAATTAACATAATAAGTAATATTATCCAGAAGCCATAACGATGGTCGACAAAGGGCATATATTTCGCGTTCATTCCAAATATAGCCGCCAATAAAGTAAGAGGGAAGACGATAACTGAGAATAAGGTTAAAGTTTTCATAATATTACTCAAGCGGTTATTCAAGAGAGATTCGTTCGTGTCATTTAAAACATCGACCATTTCTTTTTGATTATCCAACATCTCCCAAATGCGCTTGGAATGTTCCACTAAATTACCATACTGTTTTTTTAACAGAGCTGGGGACACAAGCGAGCTCTTAATCAGCATTAATTTTTGCAAAATATTTTTATGATTTTGCATGATTTTACGGATATTAATAATGTTACGGCGTAAATTCAAAATCTTAGAGACGGCGTCTTTTTGATGTTGCTCAAAAATTAAATCTTCTACTTCTTCAATGTTTAGACTATTTTGATCCATTAAATCATAACAAGACTTTAACAAGCGATCTAGAATTTCATACAGGAGCGTGGCGGATGATTCCGTTTGATAAGCAAGTAAAGTATTTTGATCTTTTTTAGCAGCTTCAAAAAAATCCGATAAAGCCGGTAAATTGCCATTATGCAAAACTACTAGATGTCCGTGACTAATAAAAAACTCAATTTCACCAGCAATCACTCTGCCTTCTTTAAAGGTGGGAAAATGCAAAATTAAGAAGAGATAAGTATCCTCCTCAATTACCATTGGCCGCTGAGAAAAAACATTCGCCACTGAAGCGCGCAAATGGTCAAGATTAAACTTATACTTTTTGCGTAAATAATCAACTTCTTTGCTACCAGCATCAGTCACATTAATCCACTCTAAATCGTAATCAGTTTCAGGTCTATCAATTATTAATTTTTCTATTTTAGCACTTATTTTTTTTAAATTTCCCATAGTTATTTAAACCGCCTAGACGCAGATGCTAACTTTGACGCCAAGAGCAATTTGTAATAAAATGAAGATAGTTTACTAAATATAGTATAACAAAATTATAAAGACTTAGAAAGGTTTTCTCTATGGCTAATATTTTAGGAATAATTACTGGGAAAACAAGCAAAGTTGAGGCCCTAAAAGCCATCAGCCTTTTTTATAATGAGCATAAATTTCATCAAATTGTGACTCCTAATCCAGAGATAATTTTGAGCGCCATAAATGATGAAGAATTATTCTATATTCTCAACCACTCAGACATTTCTTTAGCAGACGGCTTTGGTCTTAAAATTGCGGCTCTCTTAAGTCGTCAAAAAATATATCGCTTTACTGGAGCCGACTTACTACCGTATTTATTAATAGAAGCGAATAATAATCAGCGACGAGTAGTAATTATAAATCGCAGCGACGGTCTCTCTAGTGATAGTGATATTAAAAATTACCTATCTAAAAATTATCCCCAAATCAAAGCTCTTATTATTTCCAGCCCCTTAAAAAACTCCCCTTCGAAAGATGAGCTTAAGTTAATAAAAGATTTTAACTCTACTTTAGCTATTAGTCTTTTTGGTTCACCAGCTCAAGAAAAATATATACATTCGCTCAAGAACTTATCTACTTCTATTTCTATCGGCATTGGACTCGGTGGCGCCTTTGACTTTTTAACTAATAAAGCTAAGCGGGCTCCTATATTTCTGCGCCAACTCGGCCTTGAGTGGTTCTGGCGCCTATTAATGCAACCAAGTAAGCGTATCCAGCGAATTTGGCGAGCTACCGCCGTGTTTATGTATCAATTTCTGCGCTGGTACTACGTCTTGCCACATCAATATCGTGCTAATGTCGCCGTGTTAATGTTTAAAGAAACGGGTCATCTTAGAGAAATATTTTTATTGGAAAGACAAGATGAAATTAATCACTGGCAATTACCGCAAGGGGGCTTAGACGGAGAGAACCTAGTCAAAGGTGGTAGCCGAGAACTAAGAGAAGAAAGTGGCGCTCAAACTTTTAGCGTTAGAGGTGTGTATAAAAATTTACATAAATACGATTTTCAAGACGAAGCGGGTACCTATAATAGTCTTAGCCTGCAAAGACATGCCGGCTATAGAGGGCAACGGCAAAGTCTTTTAATCACTCAATTTTTGGGATCAGATGATGAATTTTCCTTAAATTATTGGGACCATCGTGCCTGGCGCTGGGTTAGGGAAGACGAGTTTATTAAAACTCTCCACCCAATCAGACGTGAGTCCGGACAACTTTATTTAAAAAAATTACACGAGTTAACATCTGCCGACTCAAGATAAAACTCTATATGAAAAAAATAAATTATTCCCTTGTTTATGCCATTTTAATTACTATAGCTTTTTTGCTTGTTAGTTTATTATTACTAAAAATCATCAGTGCCAACCGTGAAGATAATACTTTATCTAAAAACAACGAGGTTCATCAATCAGGTTATCAGTTTATCAGTCCGCTACTAGAATGTGCCTCTCCAAGCACTATCATTAAAAGTAAATTAGAAATTAAGTTAAAAGGTATTATTGATAAAAATATTAAAAATCATAACATCGTTCAAGCTAGTCTGTATTTGCGTGACCTTAACAATGGTTTTTCTCTGGAAATTTATAAAGATGAGAAATTTACACCAGCTAGCTTACTTAAAGTACCGCTAATGATGGCTTATTTTAAATTAGCTGAAAGTGACCCGAGTATTTTAAATAAAAAATTAAAAATTGAAAATAGCACATCCTTGTTAGAGCAAAACGTAGTGCCAACATATCATCTAGAAATCGGTAAAGAGTATACAGTCCTAGAAATTATTAATTCTATGATTATTTATTCTGACAATCACGGAGTTGACGCCCTTCTTAATAATATTGATGAAAATGCTCTTGATCGTATTTACCAGGACTTAAATATTAAGAACCCAAAGAACTCCAGCCCGGAAAATTTTATGAGCGTGCAAGAATATTCTTCTTTTTTTCGTATTCTTTACAACGCCTCCTATTTAAACAAAGAAATGTCTGACAAAGCTCTCCGCCTCATGTCTTTGTCTCAATACAAACAAGGGCTAAGAGCTGACATTCCAGAATATATAACTATTTCGCATAAGTTTGGCGAACGTATCTTTGATGATATCAAACAACTTCATGATTGCGGCGTTATTTATCAAAATAAAAATCCTTATTTATTATGCGTGATGACACGTGGCCAAAATTTTAATGATATGAGCTTGGCTATCCAAGAATTATCAAACACTAGTTATAAAGAATTCCAATTAATGAATTTACAAAAAGACAAATAAATGTTAAAATTAGAATATGCTTAAACAAAATAAAATATTCAAAATATTAACCGCCGTCGCTACTTTATTGCTGGTTTTATTTGTAATTTACCAAGCTGGTCCCGTCTGGGGTGAGGACGACTTACTCAATCTTGAAATACGACAATTGAATAATCAGATTCAATCACACAAACAGCAATTAGACTCATTAGCCGAAAAACAGAAAGTCTATAGTCAGGCGATTGCCGCCAAACAAGAGGAGAAGAATAGTTTAAGTTCTCAACTTGAGTTATTAGAAAATAAAGTATCTAAGGCAGAGCTAGAAATTGATGCTACGAATTTAGAAATAAATAAAGTTGACTTAGAGGCACGTAAAATATCTTTAGATATTCTTGATACTAACAGTCGTATTGATTCCCAAAAAGAGCATATATCTAAATTACTCCGTCTAGTCTATAAGCAAGATCAAGTTTCTGCCTTAGAAATTTTGCTATTAAATGACTCTATTTCTGAGTTCCTTAATCAAGCGAAATATCTAGAAAACGCCAACGAAGAATTAAAAAACAGTTTAGTTAAATTACAAAGTAACAAAGAAAAATTAGAAAGAGCACAATTAAACGCCAAAGAAAAAAGACGCGAGCTCGCGACCCTAAAAGAAGAGATGGAAAGAAAAACCGCACAGCTTAAATATCAGCAGGCAGAAAAAAATAATTTATTAGAAGCAACAAAATCATCTGAGAGTGCTTATCAAGATTTATTAAAGCAAGCCAAAAAGGAGGCTCAGCAAGCTGAGGCCGAAATATCAGGTTTAGAAAAAACCATTAGAGACAAGATGGCGCAGAGCAGTAAAGATCGCCTGTCTGGTAGCGACAGCACCATTTCTTGGCCGGTCAGTGGTCATACTATTACCGCAACTTTTCATGACCCCGATTATCCTTTTCGTCGCATTATTGGTGAACACTCAGCTATTGATATTCGTGCCAAACAAGGAAGTCCTCTTTATGCTGCTGCTGATGGTTATGTCGCACGTGTCAAGTTTGATGGCTCCAGAGCTTATGCTTATATAATGATTATTCATGATAATGGTCTTTCCACTGTCTATGGACACGTTTCTGCTGTTAACGTAGAAGCTGATCAATATGTCACCAAGGGTCAAAGAATTGGTGCTACTGGCGGTGGTCCAGGTATGCCTGGCTCTGGTTCATTTTCTACCGGCTCTCATTTACACTTTGAAGTGAGAAAAAATGGTATCCCCGTTAATCCTCTTGATTATTTAAATAATTAAATACCCCCAAGTAAAACCTGACGGCCACGTGGTTCGTTACTCTATATAAAATAGGCCAGCACGAAGTGCTTACTTTTTTTAGCGAGAACTCATATCTACAACTTTCTATTATCGTGAACGCGGCGATGAATATCTCTTAACTGCTTATTAGTAACGTGCGTATAAATTTGAGTGGTGGCAATATTGCTATGACCAAGGAACTCCTGAACTGTGCGCAAATCAACACCCTGGTTTAATAAGTCAGTTGCAAACGAGTGACGCAAAGTATGGGGCGTGGCCATTACCGGCAAACCGGTAATTTTTACATATTTTTTAACAATATCTTCAAAGCTTTTTACACTAAGGCGTCTGGAGGCGCTACTACTAGCGGCCCCACGACGAAAATTTATAAACAAAGCTTCATCAAAATCCTTGCGTTCATCAATATAAGTTTTAATGGCAGAAACAGCCCGAGCAGAGAAATAGACAGTTCTAATCTTTTCTCCTTTACCAACAACGCTTATTTCTAAGTCTTTATTTATATCCTTAATCTTTAATTGCTCACGATCAAGAGCGGCTAATTCCGCTACACGCAAACCAGTGGAAAAAAGAGTTTCTAAAAGAGCGCGGTCACGCAAGCCAATAATTGTATCCTGAGCCGGCGCTTCCAGTAATAATTTTAATTGATCAAGACTGAGAAATTTAATTTCTTTATCACTCTTGTCCTTAGCTAACTTTACTTTTGAAGGTGGCAGGGAAGCAATATCTTTTTCTACAAAGTATTCTAAGAGCGAGCGCAAGGCAATAAGGTAATAGTTTTGTGTGCTTTTCTTTAAAGTCTTATGACTCACCTTGTCTTGATGACGTGATAAATGCACCTTGTAACGCCAAATATGGTCCGCTGTGAGCTCTTTAGGCTTTAAAGCGCTTAAATCCACGCCTTCTAACCATTTAAAAAACTTACGCAGGAATCTTGTATAATTTTCCTGAGTTTTATTAGATAAACCCTTCTCAATTTCACAATAATCGAGAAAGTCATTTAGATATTTAATTATTGCTTTTTGTTCAGTCATGTCTATATTATAGCAGATGCAAGGAATGAATAGAAATAAAAGAAAGTAAGTGTTTTGAATAAAAAAATCCCCGCACTTAAAGAAGGCGGGGGCAGAGAACTTTAAATTTAATGAGTGAAGATAGCAAATACAGCCACTGCACAGATTAATAAAATAATGAATAGAGCCACTAGACAGCCCTTTTCTTCTTCCATTATTTTTTAATTTTTACGTAAATGTATTATAACATAATATTATATATTTGTCAATATTTCCAGCTTTAAGTTCAGTAGAAGATATAATATATAATATGATTTTGGCAAGGGAATAACTTAATAAATACTGATAACAAAAATTTATACATATTTTAAATAATATGGGAAAAACCTAAATCTTCAAAAAACCTTTAAAATCAAGGTTTTAGCGATTAAAATTTAAAGTCAAAGATGATAAATCATACAGCCAAAATTTTAAATTTTAAAAGGGAACTCCCGCTAATATTTATTTGAGCACAAAATTTATCAATATTTGTGTATAAAGCATTAGCTCATTGATAAATTTCAGATTATGGCTAAATATAAGATATTTTTTAAATTAAATACAAAATATATAATATTTTTAATAATAATATAAATAATAATGATAAAAGAGTCTAAGCATCTATTAATTATACCGGGGAATTAGAGGATAGAATACAAAAAAAGGCTAAAAAAGCCTTATTTTATGCATATTGATACTTCGCATAATGTATATTAATACACCCTTTATTATGATACGTCTGACTAAAGCCTATTTAAGATTTGACACTCTAAAGGTTTATTGAGGCCTTAATCGCTCTATTAGTAGATAATTAAGCCCAAGAGATAGACTTGTGGAACAAACATTAAAATTATTTTGATAATTAGCAAAAAGACACCGACACTGATCAGGGCAAATAATAAAAATGCTAACGCTAATAAAAATTTAAAAGTTGATTCCATATATTTTTTAAAGCTTTCGGGTAAATTTAACCCCGAGTCTTATTAATCCTCTATTTAAAGTATACTCTATCACCATAGCGTAAATCAATATAGGACAAAAGCTTGAATTCGGCCTCTGGTTTTTCACGCTTAATAATCGCTAATTTTTTGACCTGTTTTTCCAAATCATTTTTAATATTAAAATATACGTTAGGTCCGTCAAGTAAATCAATGGTTAAAGTATTAAACTCTGTTTCGAGAACATAGTTTTGTACAGCTAAATTTTCATAAACCTTAAGTTGAACATCTAAATTTAACATGGAAGTCAGATAACCATCATCAACCTTTAAACAATTATCTCCCTTTATATAATTTTCTTCAATACCAGGTATAAGTACGGGATATAATTTCTCGTCTTCGACGCTAGGCTGAACTTCCGGTATTAGACAGCCCTTACTATCACTGAAGCTCTTACCGGTCGCATTCTGCCAGATAAACGCCAAGGCTCTTTCTTCTACATTTATTAATAAAGTGTTTGGCCATTTCTTTTTTATTTCAACATTAGCAAAGCTAAAATTTTTATTTAACTCCTTGTGCAATTCATTTACCTCGAAGAAAAATATATTAGACCGTTTGAAGACGAATAATTTTGATCCTTCGCTTTCAGCCCAAGCAAGAGCCACTAATTTTTCACTACTAATACGAGTAAGTCCATCCACTTGTATCTTTTGTAAAGAAAAAACAGAAGAAATAAAGAAAAAATAAAACAGTCCAGCCACAATCAATAATAATATAATAAAAAATAACAAAAAGCCTCGTCGCAATTTGTGAGTTGGGCTCTTTTTTTGACGACTACGAAAAAATGGATTATTTAAACTTTTTTGCTGATAATCCTTTTTAATAGATTTTGTCTTTTTTACCCTTCTCTGGATATTTTGATTAAACTTCCCTGTAATCATTTTATTTAATATATGTCAATATTTAATTATTTTTCTAATATTAGCCTGAAATTTAACTAAGAGCTCATAGACAATGCTCCCTTGAATACTCGCCAGATTTTGTAAAGAATTTACATCATCTTTATTATTAGAGACAAGCACCACTCTATCACCAATAGACGCCGTCTCTTCCCTTTCTAAACCGAGACAAGTTAAATTCATGCACACACGTCCGCGCAATTTAACTTCTATTTTTTTACCTTCATGTAATAACTGAAAACTAGCCTTATTTGATAAACGCCTATCTAAACCTTCATAATAACCAAAAGGAATAACCGCAATCTGCTCTTCCCTCTCTGTCCGATAAGTAGCGTTATAAGAAACTGCCTCGCCTGCTTGTAAGTCCTGTAAAGAAACGACTGTGCTTAGTAAACGTAAGGCTACCTGTAGTTTTTCAGCTTCTTTAAAATAAGGACTTTCCGGAGTAAAGGGGTTGTAGCCGTAGACAGCTAAACCTGGACGAACGGCGCTTAAGCGCTCATCTTTTAAGGTAAAGACGCCAGCACTGTTGGCGAGATGCACATATTGTGGCTGACAATTTTTACTCTTTAAAAAATCTAAGGCCTGGAAAAATAAATGAGCCTGTTTAGCATTAGCGCTACCGTCACCCTCAGCATCCAATAAATGTGAACACAGACCGGTTATTTTTAAGTGAGATAAATAATCAAGATTTTCCTGCCAAAAAGAAGGCAAGTCTTTAATACCCTCTCTATTCATGCCAGTGTTAATAAATAAATGAATATGCGCTTGCTTTTTATAGGCAACTAATGTTTTTAAGGTCGCGCTATTGTAAACACAAATTTCTGTCCGAGACCAGTTAATATAAGCATAAGCTTCCGCTGGCATTTCACCAATCAACAAAATCTTGCCCTTAAAATAACGATAAGCGACTTGTAATTCCGGAAATGAATCGAGGGCAATCATTTGGACTTTTGTCTTATTCAGTATCTCACAAATTTCTTTAAGACCATGACCATAGGCATTGGATTTTAAAACCGGAATCACTTGAGCCTGAGGCTGTAAAGATTCTAATAATTTAAGATTATTAAAAATCGCCTCGGCTTTGATTTCTATTTGATTCAAAGTTGGATATTTTGGTTTAATTAATTGTCGTAGATAATTTAACATCATTTTTATTTATTCAGCTTCAACCACACCAGATCCACGGTTTAGATGATCAGCGGGTAAGGAAGAATCAAGATTATTAAGACTGCCTAATATTTCCGTATTTGTCCAAGTATCAAATAAACGATATTGCAAGTTACTAAGAATCATAGCATTATTCCCAACTTGCTCACTTACAGGAGTAAAGTCTAAACCAAAATTAGCGATATAATCACCACCATCAGCATCAAGACTGTCTATTTGCCAAATTAAGCGGCGTAGTTCTTTATTATAACTGTATTTACCAGCCAACAAGCTTTCTTCGCCAGACAGTTCAACTCCTGGTGCTAGATTAGCACTGAAAACAAAATCCTTTAACTCATTGCCAGAATTATCAGCTTTCACAATCAACCAATAGGTAGTCGGAATACCAACGATTGGTGGTAACGGACCAATCCCAAGTTGATCGCCTTGAGGGCTATGAAAATAAATATTTGCCTCAAGATTAACAGCACTACTTATCTTAACACTCGGCAAAACTAGGTCTTTTACCACCTCTTGTTGATTGCCTGCATACGACATCTTTAAACGCCAATCAACTGACCGTGGAAAATCTTGCTTTAATGTTGACCACTTCACTGTTAAAAATACCTGACCGCTTGCACCGACTTCAATGTTCTTTAAAATAAGAAATTTACTTTCAATAAATTGCTGTTCATTAAGATTGCTGGTAGTTAAATCCTCAAGTCTAAAAGCGGCACTATTAAAGTCTGGTTTAATATTAATTTGATCAATATTAACATCACCATCATTAACATAATTAATTTCCAAAACAATATCTTCATTATCCGTGACAACCGCCTGCTTAACATTAGCCTCAACTTTTAAACTTAAATTTTTCTCTATTTGCTTATCAATATTAATATAACGATCTAAATTTAAAGCACTCATTATTTGTGGGTTATAAGAAGCTAATCGTAAAGCAATACCAATCAGTAAAATAATTAAGATAACTAAAGAAATGTCGAGCACAAGATGCCAACGATTTTGTCGATAAAATTTTTCGCGGCGGCCATGCCACCAATGAATTACTTTTCTATGCATATATTTTTTATTTAAAACCCTTTAATACCCACAGAAATTTCCGGCTGACCATTCTGTTCAGAAAAGCCAACACTAATGCCATCCCGGAAATGCTCGTCATAGGCAAAGAAACTACCCCTAGCTACCCCCTTATCATTAAAATATCTTACCTGAGGGCCACCGCCTGGTCCAGCGCCTGTAATTATTTCTGCCTTACCGTCTTTATTTATATCTCCGGCCGCTACATTCACGCCACCACGGAAATTCTCGTCATAGGCAAAGAATCCACCCAAAACGCCACCTTTTTCATTGAAGTAGCGAACATGAGGCCCGCCACCTGGTCCAGCGCCTGTGATTATTTCTGCCTTACCGTCACCATTAACATCGCCAACCGCAACATTAACACCGCCACGGAAATTCTTGTCATAAGCGAAAAAATTTAAAATTGGACGACCATTAAAATCAAAAGCACGCACTTGAGGCCCTCCGCCTGGGCCCGCACCAATCACAATCTCTGGTAGTTTATCACCATTAATATCACCAACCGCTAAAGATACTGAGCCCTTAAACCCAGCTGCAAATGGCTGTACCGTCCACATAATTTTACTAGCCTGTTGACGACTTAATTCTCCATTTTTACTAAAAATATAATTATTTTCGCCTGAAGACAAAAAATCTCCAACTAAAACTGAGCTACCACTAGGCAAGGAGGTAACGTAAGAAAAAAAACCATTACGATCCTGCTTGCCATCTGGAGTAAATATTCTTAAAAAACCGCCATTGATAAAACCACTTCCCTGCCAAGCAGTTATTTTTTTAAAAAGAATAATGCCATCATTTGGAGCAATTTTTAGATAATTAATTTTTAAACCATTATTAACAGTTTTATCTTGGCTGCCTTTAATTTTTTCAAACTCTTCTTTACTAAATAAAAAAGTTTGAGTCTTATTAGTGGAATTAACAATAGCGACTCCATTTTTAAAATCCCGTCGCCAAAGTCCGGGTTGCCACTTCTTATTCTCGCTATCCAATAGGTTATAAGGAGAAGATTGAGAAGTACCGAGCTTCACCTCATACTCGTCATACCACCACGTTTGTCCATGACTAGTAACATCATAATCAAAACTATAATAACCTTCACCCAACAAAGCGCTGGTTAAACCATAGCGAAACAAACGATAATTAGTCTGATCTTTTTCATACACATTTATAATAGGCACAGAAGGCTGAGCGTTGACTGTGGGCAGCTTAATATATGACTCCATGGATCCTGCCCAAGTACCACCATTTTCCCAAAATGAAGGAAAGGCCTCTAACATATTACCGTTTAAAATTGATTGATATGACCAATAAATACGGCCATTACCTAAAATAATAAAATCTGAGCCACATAAAGTGCGGGTTAAATTTAACATTTTAGCCGTCCCAGCGGCCCAGAGGCTATTAGCCACAAGAACTGAATCACGCTTACCATTATTATCAAAATCTAAATTACCACCATTAACCCAAGCGACATCTCCCCAAATATTATCATAAAATACACCGTCCCAAAGACCAGTAATTTGTAGTTTTTCATGAACAAAATGAGGTAGATATTCATTTAACTTGTAGCCTTGTGAATTTGTAGTTACATGGTCACTAAGATTAAACATGGAAGTGTTAGGCCAATTAATAACCTTCTTGCCTTGATCGTCTCTTAAGTACCAGTCATCAGCTATTTGACTATACAATTCTTTTCTTAGCCAAGCATTACGGTAATCAGAGGCATTATCAAGAATTTCCTGCGAAGTAATATAAGCTAAAATTCTAATTTTTGGATTAAGTTTTCGTATGAGGCGAATCATGTCGGGATTATTTTCCTGATTTTCCATATCTAAAATAACTACATCCCATTTGGATAATTCAATTGCTTCTGCCTCCGACAATTCCCACTTGAGAAAATAATTAGCTAAACGCGGATAAGCCTCATCGGCTTGAACAAGCTGAGGAAAAAAGACCAAGAAGGCCAAAATAATAATGATTAGGCGATAGAACATGAATCTAGATTTTAGAGTTATCTGGAAAAATAAATTCGGGCGATCCCGGCAGGTAAGGACGTAAGACCTCCGGTATTTTTACCGAACCGTCTGCTTGCTGATTCTGCTCTAAGATAGCTGGTAATAAACGACTAGTAGCTAAACCAGAGGCATTAAGAGTATGCACAAAAATATTTTCTCCCTCCTTGTTTTTAAAGCGTGTTTGACCACGTCTCGCTTGATAATCAAGAGCGTTGGAAACACTGCTTACTTCTTTATAAATACCCATACTTGGCAGCCAAACTTCTAGGTCGCAGGTTTTGGCCATGGCGGCGCTACAATCACCAGCGGCCAACTTAGAAACTTGATAGTGTAAGCCTAGACCATCGACCAAAGCTTCAGTGTGTTTTACCAGTTCATCAAAGATACTCCAAGAATCTTCCGGTTTACAAAAAATAAACATTTCAATCTTATTAAATTGATGACCACGCACCATGCCCCGCTCTTCTTGGCGGTAAGAACCGGCCTCGCGACGGAAACAAGGAGAGTAGGCAAAATACTTTAAGGGCAACTTATCGCTTGGTAAAATTTCTTCACGATGATAATTTCCCAACATCATTTCACTGGTAGCATTAAGACATAACTTGTCTTGAGTCCAAAATAAATCGTCTCTGAATTTGGGTAAATGACCAGAAGTATAGGCTGATTTTTCTGTTAATAGAAAAGGGGGGATTAAAAATTGATAATTGTTACTGGTATGATAGTAAATAAAATAAGATAATAAAGCCCATTCTAAAAGAGCGCCCATGCCACGATAACACCAAAAACCACTGCCAGACATCTTGGCGGCCCGCTCATAATCAATCACACCAAGACTCTCTGCTAAAGCCACATGGTCTTTAAAATCAAAACTAAATACTGGTTTTGTGCCAGCAGTAAAAATAACTTCATTATTTTCTTTACCACCAGCAAGTACATCTTCAGCCGGAATATTTGGTAAAGCCGAGAGCTTATCTTGTAACTCCCCCTCTAAGACGCTTAACTGATCTTCCGAGGCCTTAATCTTCTCACCTAGAGATTTCATAGCCGCAATTGTGCCCGCATCTGGTTTAGATTTTGAACTTGCATTACGCTCCGCCTTTAAAGCCTCGCCCTCTTTAATTAATTCTCGGCGCTTATCATCAAGATTAATAATATCCTCCAGGTTTAATTTTCCCGGATCCATTCTTTTTAATAAAGCCTTTTTGGCAGTTTCTAAATTTTCTCGTACATATTTAATATCCAGCATATTTTTATTTTATTTTTATACAAAGATTTATATCCTTAAACGGCCTCTCCACCAAAAGTGGCTAATAAACCGCCCAAAACCCCATCATCTACTCCTCTTGCTTCCTTGACCTCCTTATTTAAATTATTCTCAACTACGACTGGAGTCGAATTATCAGGTACAGGCGCCTCATTATCCCTAGACTCATCTAAAATGGCCTCGATCACCACCTTGCCCCCAAAAACTTCAGCCAGACTTGATTCCATTAACGAGCGAATGGAAACGTCAAGAATGCGATCGCGATGAAACTTATAACGAAAACACAGGGACAACACTCCGTCGAGTAAATCTTGCGGCTCAGAATTTTGTAAAACGAAAGATAAGGAATGATTATGTTTTTTAATTTTCATCAATACTTCCGGCCAACGAACAGATATCTCTGCCGCTGACAAATTTGGAGCAATGCTGGCAGAATCAGTCATTCCTGTTATGACTGATTTGATCTTATTATTTTCTACTGTTTTTTTAATTGAATTGTTATCAATGTTATTAACAGGCGCGTTGCTCGTATGCGTATTTATATTTTGGACAGTTTTAGCTAGACTATCGTGAGAAGATTTTTCGTTTTTGTTATTTTCATTACTTAAACATAATTCCACCACTGCAATTTCTAGGGGTAATTGAGCTAAATCCACCGGACGCTCTTGCGACAAGATTAAAAAGCGACGCAGGGCCCGCAAGCAATTATCTAAACCGAATTCGGAGGCCAAGCGGCTAATTTGAATTTCAACTTGCTCACCAAAATCAAGACCTAATTTTT
>JAIPIE010000014.1 GCA_021734825.1 Patescibacteria group bacterium | reverse complement strand
AGACGAAGATGAAACTTTAGAAGTTGACTCAAAGGAAACTGAAGACAAAAAATATATAAAATGATAAAACACAAAGAACAACGCGTTGGCATTTTGGTTGATGTCGCAAATATGTATCATTCTGCTAAAAATCTTTACAGCAGACGCGTTAACTTTAAAGAAATACTTACTAAAGCAGTGGCCGACCGAAAATTAATTCGGGCCACTGCTTATGTTATACACTCAGAAAGCGAAGAAGAGACAGCCTTTTTTGAAGCTCTCAGTCAGCAAGGATTTGAAGTTCGGATGAAAGACCTACAAACATTCGCCGGCGGAGCCAAAAAAGCTGATTGGGATGTTGGCATTGCCATTGACGCCATTAAACTAGCCGATAAGCTGGATGTAATTATTATTGTCTCCGGAGACGGTGATTATTTGCCTTTAGTTTCATATTTACAAAATAATAAAGGTTGTTTAGTGGAAGTAATGGCTTTTAGAAAAACCTGTTCATCTCGACTAATTGAGGAGGTTGATGATTTTACCGATTTAGGTTCAGATCGTAAATATCTTCTTGGTCGTTAAAATATAAATTAATAAATTAAAGTTTTGACCTTTAAATAGATAGTGCTGTATACCCTGCTAGCATAATCATCTTGATTATTCTAACAAAGCAATTACAGTCCTGTAATTTAAAGGTCAGGCGCATAATTAATTATGGAAAAAATTGTAAGTTGTGATTGGCTTGGCCGCCAACTCATTATGAAAACCGGCAAATTAGCTTTACAAGCTGATGCTGCCGTTGTCGTTCAATACGGCGAAACTGTAGTCATGGCTACGGTCGTGCAAAATAAAGTCGCTCGAGGAGGAATTGATTTCTTCCCTTTAATGGTGGAGTTTCAAGAAAAGCTTTACGCCGCCGGCATTATAAAAGGTTCACGCTGGGTTAAACGTGAAGGCCGCCCCACTGATGAATCCGTTTTAACTGGACGAATGATTGATCGCTCTATCCGCCCTCTATTTAATCAAGAAGATCGTCGTGATGTACAAGTAATTGTGACCGTTTTATCAGTTGATCAAGAAAATGATCATGATATCGTTTCTTTGGTGGCCGCTTCAGCTGCTTTATCAATCGCTGGCATTGGTTGGAATGGTCCTATTGGCGGCATTAGAGTTGGGCGCGTTGAAAATAAATTTATTTTTAACCCTACTTATGCCGAATTAACTGGTAGTAGTCTTGATTTGATTGTCGCTGGTACTAGTAGTAAATCTATAATGATTGAAGCTGACGCTCATGAACTTTCAGAAGAATTGATGCTGGAAGCTATTATTGCCGGACAAGAAAAAATGCAACCAGCTATTGATTTAATTAAAAAATTACAACAAGAAGTTGCTCCAAAAGTCACTCATGAAAAACAAGTTTTAAAAAGTGAAGAAGACTTAAAAAATGAAGCAGAAAAAGTTGAATTACTAAAAACTGGTGAAGCTTGGTTAAAAGAAAATATCAGTAAAATTTTATTTAATAAAGAATATTATAGCAAAGGTGAAAGAAAAGCGGCCGTTACTGCAATTAAAGAACAGTTAGACTCCTATTTATTCGCTCAGAATGTCGGTGCCGATAAACGTGATTACGTCATTAAATCATTAGTTGAAAAAATGATTGATGAGGAAATTACTAAGGCTATCTTAGAAGATAAACGTCGTGTAGATGGACGAGCCCTGAATGAGATTAGAGAATTGAAAGCGGAAGTTGCCTTAATTCCTCGCGATCATGGTACTTCTTTATTTTCACGTGGTGAAACTCAGGTCATGTCTATTGTTACCTTAGGCGCTCCCGGAATGGAACAGTCTTTAGAGGGTATTGAAGGAGTAAGTAAAAAACGCTACATGCACCATTATAACTTCCCGCCATATTCTGTAGGCGAAGCCTCCCCTTTACGTGGCACTGGTCGTCGCGAAATTGGTCATGGCGCTTTAGCTGAAAAAGCTTTATTACCAATGATCCCAACCAAAGATGAATTCCCCTATACTGTTAGAGTGGTAAGTGAAACTTTAGGCTCAAATGGCTCATCTTCTATGGCCTCTACTTGTGCCTCCACTTTAGCTTTAATGGATGCGGGCGTGCCAATTAAGCGCCCAGTAGTGGGTATTGCTATGGGTTTAGCCTCCTATCCTGATATGAGCAAATGGCAAGTTTTAACTGATATTCAAGACTTAGAGGATGGCAATGGCGGCATGGACTTTAAAATTACGGGCACTTCCGCTGGCATTACCGCTATTCAATTAGATACCAAGACTGAAGGTTTAATGCCAGAAATTATTAGTCAGACATTCAAGCAAGGACGAGAAGCTTTAAACAATATTTTACAAGTCATCACCGCAGCTATCCCCGCTCCTAGAGCCGAGCTTTCGCCATACGCTCCAAGAATTATCAGTTTCCATGTTGACACTGAAAAAATTGGTGCTATCATCGGTCCTGGTGGTAAAATTATCAATAAAATTATTGAAGAAACTGGCGTAAGTATTGATATTGATGATGACGGCCTAGTAATGATTTGTGGTATTGAGCCTTTAAAGGTTCAAGAAGCGGTGAGACAGGTAAAGGAAATTGTTCACGTCTTTGAGGCTGGCGAAATATTAAAAGGTAAAGTAGTCAGAATCTTAGACTTCGGCGCTTTTATAGAGTTAAACGCTAGTCAAGATGGTATGGTTCACGTCAGTGAACTTGCCCCTTACCGCGTTGAAAAGCCAAGTGATTTGCTTAATATTGGCGATATTGTTACTGTTAAAATTAAGGAGATTGATGATCAGGGTCGCATAAACTTAAGTATGAAAGGCTTAAATGAAAACGAAGCTATGTGGAAAGATGAAAAAGGTAAGTCAGCTGGTAACGGCTTTAGTCGCCCAAGTAATAACCGCCCTCAACACGGAGATAGTGCTCCAAAAAAGCCTCGTTTCTAACTTGACTTTTCTGAGGCATTAAGCTAATATTTGTCAATAAAGAAAAAGAAAAGCGTTTTACACTTGAAAAACGTTCTACGCTTGATTAATAAATTTCGGGTACGTCCCAATAAAAAAGAGCATATGTTAATGATCAAACTATCAAAAATCGGTAAAACCAACAAAAAAGTTTTTCGTCTTATTATTTCTGAAAAAGGACGTGATCCTTACGGAAAAGCTTTAGAGATTTTGGGCTCATATAATCCTTATTCTAAGGATTTACAAGTTAAAGCTGATCGTGTTAAACACTGGCTAAGCAAAGGTGCTGGCATGACCGAAACTATTAATAATCTATTAGTGGGTCAAAATATTATTGAAGGAAAAAAAGTTAAAGCTTCAAAAGTAGGTAAAGTTAATGAAAAAAGAGCTGCCCAAGTTAAGTCAAAGGCTGACAAGAAAGCTGATGCTAGTAAGGCAGCATCTACCCCAAGTTCTGAAGATATTAGTGAGGAATTAGCAGAGCCTGAAGTTAAGACCGAAAATGAAGATGTCCGGGCAGTGGAAACAAGTGAAGAAGCTGCGCCAGAAGCAAAAGAGTAAATTGACAAAGATAAAAAAGAATTATAACATTAGTATAAATCCTGTGTAACCGGGATAATATAATTAAGTCTAGGATCTTTCAAGTTTAATGAATGTTTAGTTCAACTAACTTGAGGGCCCAGTAACAACAAATATGGAAGCAGACAAACAGTTTCTCGAGATGATTGTAAAAAACATCGTCAGCAACCCTGAGGACGTCAATGTCGAACGGACCGTTGATGAAATGGGAGTGCTCTTAACTCTAAAGATTAACCCAGCTGATATGGGTTATGTTATTGGCCGTAAAGGTCAAACTGCACAAGCAATCCGCACTTTATTAAAAATTGTTGGTGCTAAAAACAACTCACGCGTAAATTTAAAGATTTTTGACCCAGAAGGTGGTGCTCGTCGCAGCCCTCGTCCTAGTGATGGCGCTCAAAATACTCATAGCTCTGACTTAGGTGATGTTGACACATCTGCCTTAGACGACTTAAAGATCTAATTGATTTTAAAAGCTATAAAAAAGCCAGATTTCCCAATCTGGCTTTTTTGTTATAAAATAGTAACATATGAAATTCAAATTATTAAGCATTTTTCCCAACATCCTTGATTCCTATCTTAACGATAGCATTATTAAACGTGCTCTGAATAAAAATATTATTAGCTTGGAAAAATTTGATCTACGCGACTGGACGAATGATCGCCACCGTAGCGTAGACGACACTCCCTATGGTGGGGGCGCTGGCATGTTAATGAAAATCGAACCACTTTATCAAGCCCTTAAAGATATAAACAAAAAGAGTAAGGCGAAGCCTAAAAAAAGGAAAATAATTTTGCTCTCAGCCAGTGGTAAGACCTGGAATCAAAAAATAGCCAAACAATATAGCCAATTAGAAGAAATTGTTTTTGTATGTGGTCGCTATGAAGGTGTTGACGCCCGTATTAAAAAATTTATTGATGAAGAGATTTCCATTGGTGATTATGTTCTAACTGGCGGCGAACTACCAGCTATGATTATGATTGATTCTATCACTCGCCTTTTACCAGGAGTATTGGGTAATAGCGCTAGCATTGAAGAAGAGTCTCACTCTCAAGCTAATGTTCTAGAATATCCTCAATATACTCGTCCAGCTGTATTTGAGGTTGAGGGTAAAAAATATAGAGTTCCTAAAATATTATTAGAAGGACATCACGCCAAGATAAAAGAATGGCGAGAAAAAAAACAACAAATAAAAAAATAAAAAAGAAAAAGCTCCAAAATGGAGCCTTTTTTAAATTATCACAACCCTAGAGCGTTCTTTTTAAAATCGCCACAATCTTACTTGCGCATTCTTGCCAATACGACAATATACACGAAACTTAAGATTGAATTTAGTAGTGCCAGCCTTAAGCTTAGCAATAAAACTGTAAGCTGGCACCTGAAAAACAGAATGAAGAGATCCTTCATTAATCTTTAATTGAACACTTTCCACGATATCTGAAGTTCGAGCTAATTCTTTTGCTATAACTTCATTAGTAAAAGAATCCAAAGGTTCAACAAACCAATTAGTTGTTTTTTCCATGATTATTATTGTTTAAGAACTATATTATTTATATTAATTATTTTATAACTTGCCAATTATTATTAATCTTTTCTAAACGCCCCGTAAAACTAAAGCCGGATGCCCTCTCATGTCCGCCGCCACCAAGAGTTCGCGCTAATTTATCCACCATAAAGCCATTTGATGTACTGCGCAAGCTCCCCTTAATAAATCCATTGACGTCTTCATAAATAAAAGCAATCGCTTTCACCCCAGCCAAGTTACTTAAAAATCCAGCCAATCCGCTAAATAAATCGCTTTCGGCAGCACTATCTAAATGTTCCCCACCTAAAATATTATTAATATCTTGACGAGTAATAACAGCCGTTGCTACTTGATAACGCTGATTTATTTTTAAACGCTCTAAAGCAAGGCCCCACATCTTTACCACATTTATGTCTTTATTTTTTAAAGTATAGTTCACAATTTTACTATAGTGGGCGCCAGCAGTTAAAGTGGCGGCCACGGCTTTAAGCGTAGCCTCACTGGCCGAAGGGTAAAGTAAATTGCCAGTATCGGTAAGAATCCCCGTTAAGATACAATCGGCTAATTCTTTACTTAAAAAAATTTTATTAGCAATAATAAAGCGATAAATTAATTCTGACGTAGAAGATAAGCCAGGATAACGAATTTCCAAACCAGCATACTCATCAATACGAGGATGATGATCAAACTCAATAATTTTACCCCCCTTATTTTTATATTCTTTAATCTCTGCCACTAAGCCTGTGCGAGCTAAAGAGCCACAATCATTAACAATAATTAAATCAAAGCTATCCATTAAACTCTCTTTTACTTTTTGAGTTAATTTAAAATTATTCCAATCAGCTTCAATCTCTGCAAATCCAGATAAATAACTAAATAGTTCCTGATTTTTATCCTTACAATAGCAAGCCGTTTCTTTACCTAAGCCCTGAGCAATTAAGCGCATAGCCGCCACTGAAGACAAAGCATCACCATCGGGACGAAGGTGAGCAATTATTAAAATACGCTTAGACAAGCGCATCATCTGATAAGCTTCAATTAATTTTACCTGCATAGACATAACTCCCTATTCTAGCGATAAATATCATAAATGTCAAAACTAAAAAACCGCCATTAAACAGGCGGTTTTTATATAAAAGCACAAAATAATTAAAAAGTAATATCCTCTTCCTCTTCTTCATTAATTTTAAGAAAGATATCCTCTAAAACAGCTGCTTTTCTTTCCGTGGGGTCAAACTCCCATAATAGGCGTGGCACCTTGCGTAAACGCGTTCTCTTAGTTATGCCGGAAACGATTCTACCTGAAGCTGCTTTTAATTTTTTTAAAGCCGTACCCGCCATCTTATCAGGAAGAACGGAAACAATAACTTTAGCGTACTGCAAATCAGGCATGCAAGAAACATAAGTAACCGTCACAAAAACTTCAGGAAACTCTAATTCCTTATTAATCGCGGACGCCAGCTCTCTATGCAATAATTCATTTAACTGATCGACCTTAGACATATTAAATTTGTTTTATTTGTTTATCTTCACGATAGAACTCAAGCACATCACCCTCTAAGACAACCGGATCGCCTTCAAATTTTAATCCACACTCTTCCCCTTCTTCCACAAACTTCACTTCTTGCTTGGCTGATTGCAAGCTCGTGATTAAGCCTGTGGTAACAAAGTCCTCTCCTCGCCACACATTAACAGTGGCATTATTTTCTGGTTTACCACTAACAACCTTTCCGCCAATAATCTGCTGTTGTTTCTCTGTGCGGAAAATAGCTAAAACCTTAAGCTTACCCAAGTCAACTCTCGTTACTTCAATCGGCACCATCTTTTGCATCTCCTCTTTAACATATTTAATTAAATCATAAATAATTGAAAAAGATTTAACTTCAATATTTTGATTACGTGCCACATTTTCTACCGCCGGTGACATTTTCGTATTAAAACAAATAATCTGAGCACCTGCATCTTCAGCTCGCTTAATATCTCCCTCGGTAACATTACCAAGGCCTTTAGAAATAATCTTAACTTTAACAATTTCAGTATTAATCTTCATTAATGACTCTTCAATTGCTTCGGCTGAACCCAAAAAATCACTTTTAATTATAATGTTTACCTTGGGAGTATTGTCGTCCGCATTATCTTGCTGCGCAATAGACATAATCTTCTCTTTCTTAATGTCAGCGCTCTTAATCTTACGCATTTTTACCTTCTTGCCTTCACCAACATAAAGAATATCCCCAACAGATGGTGAAATTTTCAAGCCAAGAATCTTAACCGGCACAGATAAACCAGCAGCTTTAATGTTTTCGCCTAAATGATTCTTTAAAGATTTAACCTTGCCATAAATAACATCTTCAAAACAAAGTTGATCACCGACTCGCAAGGTCCCATTCTGCACGAGCAAGGTCGCTACTGGTCCGGCCGTCTTATCCATATTTGATTCAACAACGGTCCCGGCAGCGTCGGCGGCAGGATTAGCACGCAGAGTATCTCCTAGAGCGGCGTCAGCGGTCAGAAGAATCATATCAAGTAACTCTTCAATACCTGTGCCTTCCTTAGCAGAGATAGGGACGCAAATCGTTTTGCCTCCCCAATCCTCAGGAGTAATATTTAATTTATTAGCCAAGTCCTGTTTAGTACGCATCACATCAGCCTCAGGTTTATCAATTTTATTAATTGCCACCAAGAATGGCAATTTAGCTGCCTCAATTATACGAAAGGCTTCAACTGTCTGCGGCTTAACACCGTCATCGGCCGCCACTACCAAAATGGCAATATCAGCCACCTTCGCACCGCGACTACGCATGGCCGTAAAAGCTTCATGTCCAGGAGTATCAATAAAAGTTAAAGCTCTATCATGACGAGTAACTTGATAAGCGCCAATATGCTGAGTAATACCTCCGGCTTCGTCACTAATAACATTAGTTAAGCGAATTGAGTCGAGTAATTTTGTTTTACCATGATCAACATGTCCCATCACCACAATCACTGGTGGACGAATTTCCATATCTTCTGGCTTTTCTAAATTAAGGATATCTTGTAATTTTTTTTCTTCTTTTTCTTCATCGTCCCTATCCTCTTCTAACAATTGCACATCTAAATTTAAATCACTACCAATAATCGAGGCAGCATCAAAATCAATTTTTTCATTGATTGAAGCAAAAACGCCGTTTTTGATAAGTTCTGTCAAAATACGATTAACTGGAATTTGTGAAATTTCTGCCAAGGCTCGAACAGTAATAACTGCGGGAATGCTAATAGTTTTCTTTTCTTTGGGTAAAATCTCCTCATCCTGTTTTTTAGCTCTTTCTGCTGCTTTGCGCTGTTCCCATTGACGTCTAAAACCAGGCCAATTTCTAATAATTTTTTTGGCGGTATTATTATCAACTTTAATTGCCTTTTGGCCGATAGCAAAGCCTAATTCAGGTAATAAATCGCGTAATTCCTGAGGCGATATACGTAGTATACGAGCTAATTCTGTAATATTCATAGAAAAATTTATTTTTGCCAGCATTGCTGACAATTATGATATATTAATTGTTTTTTAATATTACGTTATTTTTTTGATTTAGTCAACAAAAATAAGGCTAAAAATAAGCTAAAAATGACTTTACAAAGATAAAATTCCTTGCTAATATAATTATAATATTACTTAGCAATTAATTAATTAACCGAAACTCAAGATTAGCGCGGTTACTAGCAGTCTTTTAGTCAGCAATAAACCGCTTTACTGTTTAATTTTTATCTTATATTAACTCTCAGATTACATGTTTTTCAATTCAGTGACCACATTAGTATTTATTGGCAAAAAACCTTAATATAAGGGAATTTTTTACTCAGACTGCCCGCTCTCTCGATTTCGGTTCGTATTTTATGGAATATTATGTCATTGCCCTAATTGTGGCAATACTCTCATTTTTTATCGGCACCTGGTTTCAGAAGAAGAAGGCAAGCCGCCAAGCTGATAATGCTCAGAGTAAAGCAGAAAAGATTCTTAATGATGCTAGAATCAAGGAAAAGGAGCTTTTACTTAAAGCTCAGGATAAAGCTCTTAAAATCTTAGATGAAGCTAAAAAAGAAGAAAGTCAGCGTCGTAAAGAAATTAGTGATCTCCAGCATCGCCTCGAACAACGAGAAACCTCTTTTTCTCAGAAGCTCCTTGATCTTCAAGACAAGCAACAAAAATTATACGACAAAGTCAACGAAGTTCAAGAAATAAAAGAAAGAATTAAAGGCATTCAGCAAGAACAATTACAGAAGTTGGAAGAAGTGGCCGCTCTTAGCCAAGATGATGCTAGAGAACTGCTTTTAAAGAAAGTTGAAGAAAAATCAGCCGAAGATTTAATGGTTCGTATTCACAAACTTGAAGATGAAAGCAACGATCAATTACAAGAGAAATCCAAGAGTATTATGGCACTTGCCATGCAAAGAATGGTTTCCTCTTATACCGTTGAATTAACCACTACTACTATTGATCTACCCAACGATGAAATGAAAGGCCGCATTATCGGTCGCGAAGGACGCAATATTAAAGCGATTGAACAAATGACGGGGGTGGAAATTATTGTTGATGACACTCCAAACGCCATCACCGTTTCCGGATTTTCCCTTATTCGCCGTCATATCGCGAAGAAAACTCTTGATTATTTAATTAAAGATGGCCGAATTCACCCTACTAAGATTGAAGACGCAGTCGAGATGGCCAAAAAAGAATTAGCCGTTGACATCAAGAAAGCTGGCGAAGAGGCAATGTATGAAGTTGGCGTAACTGGCTTTGATCCTAAACTGGTCCAGATTCTTGGTCGTTTAAAATATCGTACCAGTTACGGACAGAATGTTCTTAGCCATTCCATTGAAGTTGCTCACTTAGCCGCTATGTTAGCCGAAGAACTTGACGCTGATGTTACTCTTGCGAAGAAAGGCGGACTGCTCCACGATATTGGCAAGGCGGTTGATCATGAAATTCAAGGTAATCACACTGAGATTGGTCGCGATATCGCTAAAAAATTCAATTTATCCGAGGAAATTATTGCTCCTATCGCCACCCATCACGATGATCAGCCTTCAAGCTTAATCGCCGTTATTGTTAAAGTTGCTGATGCTATTTCCTCAGCTCGCCCTGGTGCTCGCAGCGACAGTCACGAAAATTACATTCAACGCTTAGAAGAATTAGAAAAAATTGCCACGAGCTTTGAAGGTATTGAAAAATCATACGCCATTCAGGCCGGTAGAGAAATTCGTGTCTTTGTTAAACCAGAAATGATTGACGACTTAAAAGCTCATAATTTGGCTAGAGATATTGCCAAAAAGATAGAAACTGAGCTAAAATATCCAGGAGAGATTAAAATCAATGTTATCCGTGAAACTAGGGTAACAGAATATGCTCGCTAATTATAATTAACGTCCCTCAACTCGATTAAGGGTTGGACGCCAAATATATGAACAAAGCGCAACTTATCGACAAACTCTACCGAGAGGTGGAAGGTCTCAACAAAAAGCAAGCTGAAAAGATGTTGGATGTTTTAACTGACACCATCATTTATGAGCTTAAAAATGATCGTGAAGTCACTATCACTGGCTTCGGCACTTTCCTTTCTCGTGTTCGTTATTCTCGAGGTGGCGTTAACCCTCAGAATCCCAAAGAAAGAATTACTATTCCGGCTGTTAAGGTGGCTAAATTCAAAACTGGCTACAACCTTAAGCAGGCTTTAAAGGGTAAGCGCTAAACAATTAAATATCAAAGATAGAGGCTTGCTCATCTATATTTTTGGGCAAGCCTTATGCCTTTTAAAAATTTAAATAGATTTAAAAGGTAATTCGATATTGCTCCGGTAGCTCAATTGGATAGAGTGTGTGGCTTCGGACCACAAGGTTAGAGGTTCGAGTCCTCTCCGGAGCACTCGTTTATACTGTTTTCTCATTATTAAACGCGGGTATTGACTCTTCTGCATTTGATAAATATAATAGACCTGTGTCTATTTAAATTATTGATAGCTGGAGCGTTTATCTGCGCATGGTCGGAGTGGCACCCGAATATTATGGCTGGGTAGCTCAGCTGGTTAGAGCGTAGCACTCATAACGCTAAGGTCGAGGGTTCGAGCCCCTCCCCAGCCACCAATCAATTCAAGATTCAATATTAAAAATTCAAGATTGAAAGATTATTAATCTTTGAATTATTGAATTGTTGAATCTTTGAATAATAAAAAATGCGTCTATAGCTCAGCTGGTAGAGCAGCTCCCTCTTAAGGAGACGGTCGTGGGTTCGAATCCCTCTGGACGCACCTGTTAATAGTTCATTCTTTCAATAATTATGTTTAATATTATTATATTCGGTCCGCCAGGAGCGGGAAAAGGCACTCAAGCTCAAAAAATTTCCGAGAGCTATAATTTAATACACCTCTCGACTGGAGCGCTGTTGCGGAAAGAGGTTTCTAAACAAACACCAATTGGTCGACAAGTACAAACAGTGATGGCAAGCGGTGGCTTAGTCAGCGATAATATTGTTGACGAAATAATCGAAAATGAGATAAAAAGAAACGGCCAAGTTGCCGGTTTTATTTTTGATGGTTATCCCCGAACCATTCACCAAGCCGAACGATTAGATATCTTTCTTGCCTCAACGGCCCTTCCGTTAGTATTAAATTTAGAGGTAGGCTCAGAAGAATTAATTACTAGATTAAAACTACGCGGCCAAGAAAGCGGACGCGCTGATGATAACGAGAAAACAATCGCAAATCGTCTAAAAATCTACACCGAGCAAACGCAGCCTTTACTCAATTTTTACGCCGAGAAAAAACGCTTGATCAGCGTTAATGGTCAAGGCTCAATTGAGGAAATATATACCCGCCTGCAGGAGCAAATAAATAATAAGAAATAAACATACAAAAAAACTAGCCCACAAAAGGCTAGTTTTTTTGAATCTTCAAAATCAACTAAGAATGAATAAGCGTCCCCTGATATTTTTGCTTATCTAAAAATTTATGAACATTATTCATTTTATTCCCATTTAAAACCGCCACTTGCAGTATTAACTTTTGCGCCAATTTAGAGGCAATCGGATCAAAAGGAGCATTCAAGCCCGGACGCCACTCATCGCCAACGATTTCCCTGAAATCTTTCCAACTAATATCTTTAATTATTTTTGCTTGCGGAAATACACGTGGATCAGCCGTATAAACATAATCAATATTAGACAGATTAATTACAATTTTAGCTTTATATTTTTGTGCCAATAAAACCGCCACATAATCCGTTGACCACCCGGGACGATAACCGCCAGCCACCAAAACACGACTTTTGACTTTCATTATTTTATCAGGATTAGTAACTATTTCCGGATGAGCAACATCTCTTAAAATCGTTCTTACCAAATGGGCATTAAGACGAGTAGCGTGAATACCGAGCCAGTCCTGATCGTCCTCCGGTACCTTCTCTACCGCTGCTGAGGCCTTCACATATTGCCTGGCCACCGAACCGCCACCGGTAACAATAATTAAGCGATCACCCTTGTCATAGCGGGCCAAGACAAATTTACGCAATGATTTTAAAAAGACCGTATCAATACCTGTCGGTGGAACAATTAATGAGCCACCAATTGATAAAACGTAAGTCATAGGATAAAGAATAGGCGCCCGTTATAGACGCCTACTTGTAATAAATATAAATGATTATTTATTGTTTTCTTGGACTTCAATTTCCTTACTTTTAATCTCAGTTAAGATTGCCTTGCGAATTTCAGCCAACAATTTTTTATCATGCTTAATCATTTTCTTGGCGGCTTCACGACCAACCCCGAGCTTTACTTCACCAAAGGTATAAGAATTACCGCTCTTCTTCACTACACCGTACTCAGCACCAGTATCAAGTAAGTCACCAGACACGGAGATTCCCTCATTATACATAATATCAAACTCACAAGTTTTAAAAGGGGCCGCCACTTTATTTTTCACAATCTTCACTTTCACGCGATTACCAATAATATTTTCAGCCTGCTTAATTTGAGCAGCACGTCTAATTTCAACTCTAACTGAACAATAGAATTTCAAAGCATTACCACCAGAAGTCGTTTCAGGATTGCCAAAGAAAACACCAATCTTGTGCCTAATTTGATTAATAAAAATAACACTGGTTTTTGTCTTAGAGACAATCCCGGTTAATTTACGTAAGGCCTGGCTCATTAAACGAGCCTGTAAACCCATATGCTGATCACCCATTTCACCTTCAATTTCTTTTTGTGGAACAAGAGCGGCGACACTATCAATCACAATTACATCAACTGCATTAGAACGCACAAGAGTTTCCACAATTTCTAGAGCTTGTTCACCTGAGTCCGGCTGAGAAATTAATAACTCATTAATATTGACACCAATTTTTGCCGCATAATCAGGATCAAGAGCGTGTTCGGCATCAACGAAAGCGGCGATGCCACCAGTTTTTTGCACCTCGGCCACAATGTGTTGCGCCAAGGTCGTTTTACCGGATGATTCTGGTCCATAGATTTCAATAATACGTCCGCGCGGAACACCACCAATGCCAAAAGCAACATCAAGAGAGAGACAACCGGTAGAAATAGCGTCAACGTTGGTTTTACGCACATCACCGAATCTCATAATTGAGCCTTCTCCGAATTTTGTTTTTATTTGTTCAATTGCATTAGCGGCGGCAGCCACTCTTTTATCGTGATTTTCCGAATTAACACTTGCAGTGTCAACAAGCGCCTTCGGCATCTTTTTTTCTTTAGTCATAAATATTACACCACACGGATTGAGCTTACAACCGTTTTTCGGTGTCCATTAATATTAATAAATTTAATTTAGCACATCGATCTTAAATTGAATCTAAACAAAAATTAAATTGCAGTTATCAAGCTAAGCTATTATACAATATTTTCTAAATTTATAACAGATAAAGGTTTTAGTTATCGATATTTTCATTAAACTTTAGCCAATAAAAAGACCAGAAATTTTTCCAAGCATTATTATACATCTTCATGTCTAAATAATACTCAGGGGTTTTTTGAACAATATCACTGACAAATTCCCGAAATTCATTATCTTCGCCGGGATTATTAATAAAATTAGAAGCGGAGTCACTCACATTATCATACATGCTTGGTACATCTTCTATTAAAGAGGGGCTTTCTGATATTTCATTATACGTATCCTCAGGGCCACCTGAATCAGTCTTTTTATTTTCCGTATGAGGCAAAAAAACAGTGATAACAGAACCGGTAATTTTTGCCGACTCGCTTAACCAAGTTAAAGACTGACGACTATCCGCCGGCTCGTCTTTTCCTCCAGTGTCATCAAACCAAACCGCGACAAAAATAGTTAAAAAGAGAAAAACAATTAAAATAATTATTTGGGAAATTGTTTTAAACATAAGCTGTGAGTAAATATTTTAATAATGCTCAGCAAATTATTAATTAATTAAACTTTCAGCAATCCCTAATTCTTCACGACTATTAATACCCATTGATTCAAGTGGTTCAATCATTATAGAATCTATCTTTACGCCCTGAAGGGCTGCTATTTTTACTAAATCGGTAAGATAAAATTCATTAGCTTTATTATCTGAATTTAAATTATCAATATTATTAAACAGCCAGGTCCGATTAAAGCACATAAAGCCCATATTTATTTCCAATATTTCTTTATCTTTATCATCGGCGTCCTTAAATTCAATAATCCCTCGCACAAGTCCTGACTCATCTCGAGCAATTCTGCCTAGATGATAAAAATTATGATGCCAACCCTCAAAATTAGGTAAGAGCGTCGGCATAATCGTTAAGGCCTCTGGCTCGGCTTGAGCAAACTTGGCAATTGAAGCGGCGGTCAGAAAAGGATGATCACCGTAAAGCACGAGAATATTATCATAATCATCACTTACTAAAGAGCGAGCGCAATTAACTGCATGGCCCGTACCCAGTTGCTTATCTTGAATAGCATAAATAAGCTCATAATCTGAGAGTTCATTTTCAAGGAGATGTTTATTTTCCGGAGAAACAACAATAATCGGGCGAGCATCAACTTTAGAAGCAGAAACAGCTTTCATTAAATGTTTAATCATTGATTGCCCCTTCAATTCCACTAACACCTTGGGCAAATCTGAGCCCATACGCGTGCCCTTGCCAGCCGCTAAAATTATTATTTTTGTCTTCATAGCTACAATTTTCTATTATTTTATATAGCTACATTTTATCATCCTCATCTTAAAATTGCTACCCTCAAAAATACCATGTTTTAGGTACACACTTATGGCGGTTTTAATTATTCATTAAAACCATCTCATTTGGAGTTTTGCCGTTTAACGCACAATGCTCTAAGTCATTATAGTAATTATTCCACTTTCTTAACTTAATTTTCAAGTCTAGGAC
>JAIPIE010000013.1 GCA_021734825.1 Patescibacteria group bacterium | reverse complement strand
ATTCTTAGTGAGGCTGGTGTCTATGCCGCTTTGGCCGCCGCTGCTGTTGCCTTGCATTTAGGTTTAAATCTAATGGAGATTGCAACGGCATTGCGTTCTTGTCGCCTACCGGCTGGACGCATGCAATTATTGCCTGGTATTAAACATAGTTTTATCATTGATGATACTTATAATGCTTCACCTGAATCCAGCGTCGCCGCTTTAAAAGTATTAGGTAATATAAAAATTGATAAGAATTCCAGTCGTTATGCTATTCTGGGCGATATGTTAGAGGTTGGTGCGTATAGTGAGGAGGGGCATAAACTGGTGGGTCAAGAAGTTTTCCATAATAACATTGACTATCTTATTAGCGTGGGCGAGCGCTCGCGTGATATTGACCGTGGCGCACAATTAGCCGGCATGAGTCCTGATTTTATTTTTCATTTTGATGATACTGAGACAGCCGGCTTGTTTATTCAAGAAAGACTGCGTGCTGGTGATGTCTTATTGCTTAAAGGTTCACAAGGGGTGAGAATGGAAAAAATCGTGAAAGAAATAATGGAAGAGCCAAACCGAGCGAATGAGTTATTGGTGCGTCAAGGCTCTAGCTGGGTATAAAAGAATATTATCGAAATTATTTTTATAGGCTAATCGTATGTTTTAAAATATGATTGGCTTTTTTGATTTTTTAAGGATTTAAGCTATACTCAAATTATGACCACTCTTATTATTGGAGCTGCCGGAAATCTCGGCAGTCAGTTAAAAATAGCTTATGCTGATTCAGCCATAATCGGCTGGGACCGAGCTGATTTTTATTTTCTTGATTTTAATTTATTAAGGCAGAAATTAGACGAACTTCAGCCTGAACAAATTATTAATGCTGTCGCTTATAATGCAGTTGATAAATGTGAGGAGGATGAGCGAGAGGCTGCCTTAGCCTGGAAATTAAATCGTGATTTGCCGAGTCTTTTAGCTGATTATTGTTTGCAAGCTCAAATCCCTTTACTGCATTACTCAACTGACTATGTTTTTGGTGGAGATGGGCGCTTAGCAGGGGCTTATACCGAAACCGATAAACCGCAGCCACTTAATATTTACGGTCAAACGAAATTAGCTGGTGAAAAAGAAATAGTGCGACGGGCCTTACTTGGTCTAAAATACTACATCGTACGCACATCTAAGTTGTTTGGACCACTTGGCACCAGTGAACACGCCAAAGCCAGTTTTTTTGATTTAATGCTTAAACTATCTACTGATCACACAGAACTTAAGGTTGTGGATGCGGAAGTAAGTTCTTTTACTTATACGCCTGATTTAGCCAGTGCTTCTAAACTATTATTAGACGACAAGACAGCTCGAGGCATATATCATTTAACTAATTCTGGTTCAGCGACTTGGTTTCAGGCCTTACAGTATTTTTTTGATATTGCTCATATTAAAACTAACTTAATTGCAATCTCGGCAGATGATTGTCCGCGTCCAGCTAAGCGTCCGATGTATTCGTCGCTGGCTAATACAAGACGTCCACAATTACGCCCTTGGCAAGATGCCCTGTTAGAGTATTGGCATAATAAAAATAAATAAATTTATGAAAGGAATCATTCTATCTGGCGGTAGTGGTACGCGTTTGAGACCACTCACTAAGATTACTAGTAAACAACTATTGCCTATATATAATCGGCCCATGATCTATTATCCTCTTAATACTCTAATTAAAGCGGGCATTAAAGAAATATTAATTATAGTTGCTCCGGAAAGAGCAGGGGATTATTTAAATTTATTGGGTAGTGGTCGTGAATTTGGAGTTAAGTTTACTTATGAAATTCAAGATAAGCCTGAGGGCTTAGCGCAGGCCTTTATTATCGGGGAAACGTTTATTGGTGGCGATAGTGTCACCATGATTTTGGGTGACAATATTTTTGAAGACGATTTTACGGAGGAAATTTATAGTTTTAAATCTGGCGCTAAAGTTTTTGCCAAGCATGTTAATGATCCAGAGAGATTCGGCGTGGTTAGTTTTGATCAGGAGATGAAGGCGGAAAAAATCGTGGAAAAACCGACTCAGTATATCAGTAACAACGCTGTTACTGGTCTTTATGTTTATGATCAGCGGGTCGTGTCAGCTGCTAAGAGCCTTACTCCAAGTGTGCGCGGAGAGCTGGAAATAACAGATTTAAATAATTGGTACCTAGAAAAAGGCGAATTAGAAGTGGCAATGGTGAAAGGGGAGTGGTTGGATGCGGGTACATTTGAAAGTTTATTGCATGCTCAAAATTTTGCTAAGGAAAAATTGGACAGTAAGATGATTATTTAAATATTAAAATAAAATGAAATTGGCAGTGGCTTTTTTATGTTATCAAAATAGCTCCTCTCCGTACTTAACGGAGTTTTTAGCTAGTCTAAAAAAAGCTTTAGAGCCTTTAAATACAGAGATTTTAATTTTGGCTGGCGATAATAGTGGCTCAGATGATAGAAGTAATGAAGATTATATTCTCGCGTATAATCGTCAACATGCAGAGCAAATTAGATACTTTGATTTCAAAACGAATCTTGGCTTTGCCAAGGCCTATAATTTTTTAATAAATACTGCTCGAGCAAATAAAGCTGAATATTTTTTAATGCTCAATCCCGACATGCTTTTGGACAGTGAGGCTATTAAAAAAATGCTACTAGCCTTAGATGGAGATAGTAGTTTGGCTGCAGTCTGCCCTAAAACATATCGGTGGGATTTTAGAAATAAACAACTTACCAAGATTATTGATAGTTGCGGATTACAACTTAAACCGGGTCTTCGTTTTTATGACCTAGGGCAGGGAGAGCTTGATTATGGTCAATATGATCGAGCCGATATTATTGGTCCGTCTGGGGCTGTAGGCATGTTTCGTTTATCTGATTTAGAGAAAATTAGCGTCAGAGGAGAGTTTTACGACGAACGTTTTTTTATGTATAAGGAGGATTGTGATTTAGCTTATCGTTTGAAGTTAAATCATCTATCTACACGATTGCTTAGCTCCGCTTTTTGTTATCATGATCGTAGCGCTGCCAAACAAGGTAATTTATGGCAGACTTGCTTGAATTGGAGGAAAAGAAGTAAAAGCACACGTTCTTGGTCATTTGTAAATCAGCATTTACTTTTTCTAAAATATATATTATTAGAGTCTTATTATTCTCGTTTTTTAATCGTGCTAAGAGTCATTTTTTATGCATTTTTTTCTTTATTTTTAGCGCAGTTTCTTTTAAAAGACTATACTCGTATTAATCGCCTTATCAATAGGCTTGACTAATATAAATTAATATGATAGATTGACTTTAGTGTTAATAAATTAGATATAGCTCAGCTATATTTTTATTATATGGAAAACTTATTAGAAAACATTGTGCTCGAAAGACGCACAGAAGAGCTCAATAAATTAAATGCTATTCAGATTGTTAATAGTATATTTTCTGATTTGATGGAGCGCGAGCGTGATATTCTGACTCGTCGTTTTGGACTTGATGGCGATAAGCATGAAACTTTAGAAAAAATTGGTCAACTCCACAAGCTCACTCGCGAACGAGTTCGTCAGATTGAGAATGCTAGCATTAAAAAGATTAAACGTTTAGAAACTCTAGGAGAATCTTTATTTACTTTGAAAGGCGTAGTTTCTCATCTATTAAGAGAACATGGTGGTTTATTGCGTCGTGATTTCTTGCTTGATATTCTTTCTGTGATGATTTTAGAAAATAATGGTGAAGCCGATATTAGCGACCCAGAATATCAGAAGAATTTGCAGATTCATAAAAATCGCTTCAGTTTTTTGCTATCCAAGTTATTAGTTGACGATTTTGATCTTGTAAGTAATTCTGATCATTTTAATACCTCTATTAAGTTAAAGGATGAATCAGTAACTCATTTTGAGGATCTATCTAAAGATTTATTAAGTAGTTTAGAAAATTTAAATAAGACTCTAAGTACTGATGATTTATTATCTTTAGTGCAAACCCTTGACTCTTACAAGACTCATCAAGAGAAGATCGAAGCTGATGGTGATCTTAATATCTCTCCAATTTTCAAGAGCGATCTATTCACCGATGATGCGGAGGTGATTAATAAGAATAAGAGCGTTTATTCTTTACTGCAGGCAATTAAAGATTTAGAACAGAATAAATTTGGTCACTGGGGTAAGGCACATTGGCAAGAAATTAAACCAAAAACTATTAATGATAAGATTTATTTAGTTTTAAAGAATACAGGTAAGCCTTTGCATTTTACTGAGATTGCTAGCAAAATCAATGAGGTTAAATTTGACCATAAAAAGGCCAATCCTGCAACGGTGCATAATGAATTAATTTTAGATAATCGTTATGTTTTAACTGGTCGTGGTATGTATGGTTTGCGCGATTGGAAAAACGCTTAATTAGCTTAATTATAGACTTGATATAAACTGCCCCCGTAAAGCCCATCGGCCACGGAGGCGGTTTTTATTTTCCGCTTATTTGTGTTAAAATATTAATAGAAAAATCAGCTTTTATTAAAAGGCTGTGTGTCATTGTTTTCTTATGGAAATAGTTATAAATACTGCCCGCTTGGAAGATTTTTTTACCCTTGCTCCCGAGCAAATGTTGTGGGTTTTTTTTCTAAATATCGGCTGGATGATTATTGCGGCTATTTTTTTGTATGGACTCTCGTTATTGTACCTACAAAAAATTAGATCAGAGTGGGCTGCTAATAACTTGAAGTTTATTTTATTAGCCATTGATGTGCCTAAGGGGAATGAGCAATCGCCGAAAGCAGTGGAAAATATGTTCACCTATTTGGCTGGGGCACATGGTTCAATTAATTTTTTTGAAAAATGGTTTGAAGGTAAGTTCCAAGTGTCTTTTAGTTATGAGATTGTTAGTCTTGAGGGCTACACCCAATTCTTAATTCGTACTCCGATTGAATTCCGTAATTTAATTGAAACCTCAGTGTATTCACAATATCCAGATGCGGAGATATCTGAAGTTGATGATTATGTTGATGCAATCCCGCATAAATTTCCTGATGAGGAATATGATATTTGGGGATCTGAATTTATTCAAGCCAATAATTGGGCCTTTCCGATTAAACTTTATCAAGAGTTTGAACATAGCTTCGGTGAATCAGAAACTCAATTTAAGGATCCAATGGCTTCATTGATGGATTTGTGTAGCTCTTTGCATGAAGGTGAACAATTTTGGTTTCAAATCGTTGTTATCCCCACCGGATTTAACTGGGTTGGCGAAACTGATAAAATAGTTGATAAGATCCTTAATAAAACTAAAAAATCTAATGGTTTTATCATTAAACTAGTGGAATGGCTTGGTGACCTTGGTGAGATGTTTTATAGCATTTGGGGGAACATTGAAGCTAAAGAAGATAAAAAAGATGGTCTGTCTATGATGGAGCTGACTCCTAAACAGAAGAAACAGATAGAGGCCGTGCAGATGAAAGCATCAAAATTATCTTTTGAAGCTAAAATAAGGGTAATTTATGTCGCGCGTAAAGAAGTAATAAATCGTAGCAAAGTCACCAGTGGCTTCATCGGTTACATGAAGCAATTTATTGCTCTTGATTTAAATAACTTGATGCCTGATGTTAAATTGACTATGACTAAGACGGCTTATTTCAATAAAAGTAAGCGTTTGTTTAGAAAGAAAAACTTTATCATGAATAATTATGTTAATCGGGATGATTTTGCTGGTCGTATGCCTGGATTATTTAATATTGAAGAACTTGCGACTCTATGGCACTTCCCAATTGAAGCCAATGTGAAGGCGCCAATGATTCAAAAGGCTCCTGGAAGAAAAGCCGATGCGCCTTCATCTTTGCCCACTGTTGATGGTTTTACTCAAAAAGCTCCAGAATTATTCCAAGCAGATGTTTTACAGCGCGAGTTGCCTGTAAATAATACTGAAGCAAGCGCTGACACTAGTAATGATAATGCATCAACAAATAAAGTTGATAAAAAGATACCCGAGAATTTACCCTTTGTCTAATGGAAAATATTACTAAAAAAAGATTACGCATTGGGATTGATGCACGTTTCTATGGCCCCGTTGGTAAGGGTTTGGGTCGTTATGTCCAAGAGGTGGTTGATAATATTTTGCGTATTAATCATAACTCTCAAGATAAATTTGAATTTGTTGTATTTTTAAGTCAGGATAACTTTGACCAATTCGTCTGTGCTGATTCCTTGGTCTCCAAAAAATTAGTATCGCTTCCTTGGTATTCTTGGCGCGAGCAGTTACTTTTTCCTTTGATTATTAGAAAAGCAAAGCTTAACTTAATGCATTATCCGCATTTTAATGTACCTATTTTTAGTCCAGTTGCTTTCGTCGTCACTATCCATGATCTTATTTTGACCAGGTTTCCTAGTCGTCGCGCTTCAATGCTTCCGTCCACTCTCTATTGGTTTAAGCAAATTGCTTATCGCATCATTATTCAAGTTGCGGTTATAAGAGCTAAGGCGATTATTACAGTTTCCCACTTTACTAAGAATGATATAGTAAAGCAGCTCGGTGTTCGGGCTGATAAAATTGTGGTCACTTATGAGGGTGTGGCTACTTTAAATAGTGCTGGTGAAGGCAAGGAAAATATAGCTAAGCTTAGCGACGACAATCAAGTCTTAAAACATTATCAATTTCATCGCCCCTTTTTACTCTATGTTGGGAATGCTTACCCTCATAAGAACTTAGATAAATTTTTAGAAGTATTTGCTGATTTAAGACATCATCATCCAAGCATTTCTTTGGTGATGGTGGGAAAGGATGATTATTTCTACCAACGCGTTAAACAAGTAGCTAAACATTTACAGCTCTGGCGTCCAGGCGCTGATGATAATCAAGTTTTTTTTCCTGGATATGTTTCTGATGAGGATTTAAAGACTTTATACCGCCAAGCCCTCCTCTATGTTTTTCCATCTTTATATGAAGGTTTTGGCCTGCCCCCTTTAGAAGCAATGTCTCAGTCATGTCCTGTTATTAGTTCCAATCAGGGTAGTTTGCCCGAAGTTTTGGGGTCCGCCGCTGCTTATTTTAATCCTTATGACAAGGAAGATATGCTTATAAAGATTTCGGCTTTAATTGACAATAAGGTGGCGAGAGATGATTTAATTGTTAGGGGTAGGGAACATATTAAATCTTTCTCTTGGCAGCAGTGCTCTAGTCAAACTCTAGATGTCTATAAACAGATTTTACTTAAATAATAATTAATCATGCCTGTAAATAGAAAGCACAATCAGCCATTTAATTTTGTTCGGTCAACCGATTCTTTTGTGGTAGATTTGCGTTCGCAGTTAAATCAAAAACAGGCAAATGCTAAAGCATTACAGCCAGAGAAAAAACATATTCAAAAAATAAAAAAAATCTCAAAAGCAGATCGAAGAAAGAATATTTTTGAGGGTCGTTTAACTTTAGCTTCCAGTAGAGCCAAGTTTAATTTTTTAGCTTCTGTTTTGTCTGGCGAAGAAAAACGAAAACCTTTTTATTCGCGTATCTCTTTAACACAGTTTTGGTCTGGTCTAAAAAGCAGGGGTCATATTATTTTTAGTAAGAAAAATGTATATCCCCGCTTACGTTATAATTTTAAGAGTCATTTAAATCGCTCGGAATTTAATGATTTTGTTTATGCTTCTGTTTTAAAATTTAAGCATTTAAGCAAGCAGTGTCCCAGGCTGAAGAGTGAGCATAAAAAAATAGAACCACAATCTGAGTATCTCCTTGTTTGGTATCGCTCGGTCTTTACTTTTATAGTTGCCCTTATTTTAATCATTTTACCTTTTAAAATATTAGCTTATTTTAAAGTCTTGGATTTTAATAATTTAAAGGATAGGGTCATTAGCCGCTCTTATTCCGCTTTTGATAATTTAGCCGCTGCCTCTGATGATGCTACGCAACTAAATCTTCCTGGAGCAGAATCAAATTTTGCTGAGGCAGCTGCAAATTTCAGTGCTGCTCAAGAAGAATTAGGTCGCGTGGATGATTGGCTCTTATCATTTGCTTCTTTTTCTAAGAATCCAAAAATTAAGTTGGCTGCTTCCGGTAAAAAGTTTTTGGCTGCAGGAGCTGCGGCCGCTTCTTTCGGGCAACACTTGAGTGCCGCTGGCGACGCCATGTTAGGTGATAATCAAGAAAAAAGTTGGGGCAAGCTTATTGACTCTTTTGTTGAGCATGGCGAACTGGCTCTAACTAGCGCCATCTCGCTCCAGAAACAACTAGAGGATATTCCCCCTGAAAGTCTGCCCGTAGAATATCAAGCACAGTTCAACTCTTTCCGTAAGCAGACTGATTTGACAGTTAAAGCACTAGATTCTTTATTAAGTTCCGCCAAAGAAATAAAAAATTTTTTAGGGGTTAGTCAGGATAAGCGCTACTTGTTAGTTTTTCAAAATAATAGTGAAATGAGAGGCTCGGGAGGTTTTTTTGGCAGTTATGCATTAGTTGATATTCGTGATGGTCAGATTAAAAAAATAGAAGTTCCAGCTGGTGGTTCTTATGACACCGAGGCTGGCATGCGCTCTTTTATTAAAGCGCCGCAGGCCTTGCAACTAGTCAGTCCTCGTTGGTATTTTTGGGATGCGAATTGGTGGCCCGATTGGCCGAGCAGCGCTCAAGCTTTAATGTGGTTTTATGAAAAAAGCGATGGACCAACTGTTGATGGGGTTATTAGTTTTACTCCTGACGTCTTAGCCAGCTTATTAAAAATAACAGGGCCGATTGATTTACAACAGGATTATGGCATGACGATTGATGCGGATAATTTTTGGGAACTTATTCAAACCACAGTTGAAAAAGATAATTTAATAAAGACTCATCCTGAGTTAGTGGCTAACGTGGCGGACAGTCCAGAAAATAAACCCAAAAAAATAATTGGTGATTTAATGGCAATTATCGTGGAGAAGCTGCCGGAGGTTTTAAGTAAGGATAATTTGCCCGCTCTTTTAATGGCCCTAGAAGACAATTTAAGCGCAAAAAATATTCTTCTTTATTTTAATGATTCCGACTTACAATCTAAAATTAGCCGTTATCATCTGGATGGTAAAATGTTAGATACAAAATATGATTATTTAATGGTAGCGCATACTAATATTGCTGGACAGAAAAGTGATCGTAAAATGACGGAAAGAATTCAACATTCAATTGAAATTATGACCGACGGTAGTGTTATTGATAATCTCAGCATCTACCGCACTCACACTGGTTTAAAGAACGAGATTTTAAGTGGTGTGCGTAACGTTGATTGGTTACGTGTTTATGTGCCTTATGGCAGCTCGCTCTTAAGTGCTGATGGCTTTACTCAGCCAGACGCTGCTTACTTTGAAAGACCTGAAGAAGACTGGCAGGATTACCCGCTTGTATTGGAAACAGAGGCTAGAGCAAGAACAGATTTAGATAGTGGCACCAAGATTTATACGGAAGCCAATAAAACCGTCTTTGCTAATTGGGTGATGACCGATCCCGGTCAAACCTCTGTAGTCCACTTACGCTATCGCTTGCCGTTTAAGTTGAGCAAGAGTCAGGCAGTAAGTGATAAAAGTTGGCTAGTCAGTCTAGATAATTTATTGGGTAATAATTCTTATGAAAGAATGCCTTTTTCTTTACTAGTACAAAAGCAACCAGGGGCCAATAATACTCAAATTGACCTAAGTTTATCTATGCCTTTAAGCTGGCGCGTCGCCTGGCTATATCCGCAAACCGTTGCTTGGAATAAACAATTAGACTTAAAACAAGACTTAGTGCAGGCAGTCTTAATTGAAAAATAAATGATTTCTCTATTTTGTTAAGCATGCTATAACAATCTAGACACTTTTAAATACATGTCAGCCATAAAAAAAATAAATTCAAGAAAAACAGCTAAACCTTCTGCTTTTTTAGAACGCCCCTTGCCAGATGAAGATGAGGTAGATCGCTTTGAACGAGCAATTAGAAAAGAGGTGATGGCAGAAGAAATGGATAGTCACTTATCTGCTATTTATCATGATAATAAAGGAAATTTAGTTGATGTTAGTAAGGTGAAAAAACGTAAGCGTTTAACATTGATTGTTTTATTTAAACAGTTATTTGTTTTAACTATTTTTGTTTGTGGAGCTTACGGTGCCTATTATTACTATTTTAATCGTCCAGCTAGCACGGATAACGTTATTTTAAGTATTCAGGCCCCAGAAAAGGCCTTGGTGGGAGAAGTAATCTCCTACCATATAAATTATAGCAATGCTAGTGGCATAGCTTTATCGGCGGTCAAATTGGAATTAATTTTACCCTCTAGTTTTGTTCAGATTGAAAGTACCCCGCCTAGTGATGGTATTAATGCTTGGTTTTTAGGAGGCCTCGATCCGGGTGCTTCTGGCGTTATTACTGTAAGTGGCTATCTAGTGTCACCAGTTGATTCTGCTAACGTTATTATAGCTAAGTTAAATTATATTCCAGCGAATTTCTCTAGTGAATTTAAAAAAGAAAGCAGCGCTAACACTGTTATCTCTGGCATTGGCTTTAACGTTTCGCTTGATTATTTAAACACAGCTCTTGTCGGACAGAATAACGAGCTTAAACTCAATTTCAATAATTTTAAGAATAATGATTTAGCTGAATATTATTTGGAATTATCTGCTTCAGATAATTTTAAAATTAAAAATCCGGAGTTGAATGCTTCCAGCACTCCCTTATTAATACAAAGCGAAGCTGTGGCTGAAAGAAAATGGCGGATAAGCGGACTTCCTTATGATTCAGAGGATAAATTGTCGGTGCCCGTTGATTTTAGTTTGGAATCAAAAAATCAAGATCAAGAAAACTTAAGTATTCGTTTATATAAAAAAGAAGCTGATGGCCGAGATTTAGTGTTTTGGGAAAAAACTATTATCTTTGAGGTTATGAAAAGCGATTTAAATATCGCCCTATCTCTTAATGGTGAAAAAAGCGATCAAGCTATTAATTTCGGCGATAAATTAGATTATAGCCTATCTTATTCTAATAATGGCGACGCTAGTATTTATGACTTAGTCTTGATGGCGGTGGTTAAAGGCGATTTTGTTGACTGGACCGTCCTTAATGATACTCATCGAGGCAGCTTATCTGGTGATGCAATTATGTGGACAAAAGAAGAAATTCCAACCCTAGCCGAGCTATCGCCTGGACAAACAGGCAGTATTGATTTCACCCTAGCGGTTAAAGATTTTTCTGTTAGTGATTTAGGGGCTGATACATATATTACAAGCTATGCTCAGTATAGCTTAAATAATGATAAAGAGTTAAATGAAGATAATCGCAGTAATACCATTAAGAGTGTCATTAATAGTGATTTAATTCTGCTTGATAAATTCTTATATTTCAATGAAGATAATATGCCGGTTGGGTCTGGACCATTGCCACCCAGGGTTAATGAGGAGACAAGCGTGCGTGTTTATTGGACAGTGAAAAATAATTTACATGATTTAAGTCAGGTAGAGGTTACTCTTGATTTGCCTATGGGTGTTAATTGGTCAAATAATGACCATACCAATGTGGGGACAATTCAATATGACCAAGCTAGGCGTCAGGTTGTTTGGCGTTTGGGCTTATTGCCAGTATCTGTTTATCGCGCTGATGCTGAATTTAGTATTAGTGTTATACCTAGCGAGGCTGATCGTAATAAAATATTAGTACTTTCTCCTGGCGCCGTAGTACGCGCCATTGATAAGACTACTGGAGCTAATTTAAGTATGCAAACAAAACCGCGAACTACTAAGTTGGAGGATGATGATATCGCCGGTCTTTCTAATAACGGTAGGGTAGAATAAATTATGTCAGGATATAAATTAAACAATAAAAATTTTCGCCGTGGTTCAATTAAGACGGCTCATGGTTCCTTAACCACTCCTTTTTTTATGCCAGATGCTACTCGGGCCTATGTGAAGGGGAGCACTTCGACTGATGTGCTCAGGGCAAGAACCGAGGCGATGGTGGTCAATACTTTTCATTTATATTTACAGCCAGGCAGGGAATTAATAAAGAAAGCTGGTGGTGTCCATGCTTTTATGGATTGGTCTAAGCCTTTATTATCTGATTCTGGTGGCTTTCAAGTATTTTCGCTTATTCACCGCAGTAGCGGCTTAGGTAAAATTGATGATGATAAAGTATCTTTTAAATCTCCCATTAATGGCTCTAAACATGAATTAACACCAGAAAAGTCCATTCAAATTCAGTTTGATCTTGGCGTTGACATGATGGTATGTCTTGACGACTGTCCACCTAACGATTGGAAAAAAGAAAAATTAGAAATTGCTGTTAGACGCAGTCTTGATTGGGCGTCTCGCTGTAAAGCTGAATACTTAAAACAAATTAAGAAAAGAAAAATAAGTGAAGCCAAGAGGCCTTTATTATTTGCGGTTGTTCAAGGAGGAGATTATGAGGATTTACGGCTTGCTAGTGCTCAAGAATTAATTGCTATTGGTTTTGATGGCTATGGCTTTGGTGCGCGGCCGGTTGATAAAGATGGAAATTTTTTAGCTCACACCTTATTTAAAACAGCGTCTTTCTTGCCAGAAAACTCGCTGCGCTTTGCTCTCGGCATTGGTATGCCTGAAGATATCTATCGTTGCTACTTAATGGGCTGGGATATGTTTGACTGCGTTATCCCTACTCGTGAAGGGCGTCATGGCAAGCTTTTTTTGTTTAATAAAAAGTTTAAAGGATTTAAAAAAGTACAAGCAAGTAATAAGCCTGTGAGTAAATTTCCAAAATTTTATTATAATTTAAATATTTCTAATGCCATTTTTGCGACCGATTTTTCGCCAATTAATCCCGACAGTGAAATCGCGGAATTGCGTTGCTACAGTAAAGCCTTTCTTCACCACTTATTTAGATTAAAGGAGCCTCTTGGTCAGAGATTGGCTAGTTTAAATAACCTGGAATTCTACAATCGTTTGATGAGAGAATTACGTCAGATTTAGTTAGTATTAATAAATAAAAAATATTCTTATGCTTACAAAAATAATTGCCACAGTTGGTCCTAATAGCGAAGCTCCTGAAAGCTTACTCTCTTTGTTTAAAGCCGGCGTGAATATGTTACGAATTAATTTTTCTCATGCTAATTACCAGCAGTTTAAAAGAATAAAAAAAATTGTTGATAGATATAATTTAAGTGCCGAAGAAAAAATTAGCATCATGCTTGATCTTCAGGGTCCGCGTATTCGCGTGGGGACTATGCCTGAGGGTGGTATTTTGATGCTTAAGGATCAGTTATATGATTTTACTTATTCTAAGAAGCCTTATGTTAAAAAAGGCGATATAATTCCGATTGATAATTTAGAACTGTGTCGGGATATTAAAAAAGGAGAAGTGCTGTTTTTATGCAATGGTGCGATTGAGCTTCAAGTAATAGCTGTAAAAAATAAAATAATTACAGCTAAAGTGATTAACGGCGGCGTTTTAAATTCACGTAAGGCTATTAATGTGCCCGACACCAATATTAAAAAAGGAGGAATGACTGCCAAGGATTTAAGAGATGCACAATTTGGCGTGAAAAACGGTACTGATTATATTGCTTTATCTTTTGTGCAGACTGCTAATGATGTTTTGCGTTTGCGTAAATTGCTGGGTAAGAAAAGTAAGATTAAAATTATTTCTAAAATAGAGCGGGGAATCGCCTTAAAAAATATAGATAAAATAATTACAGCTTCTGACGCGATTATGGTGGCTCGTGGTGATTTGGGCATTGAAACGCCGATTGAAGATTTACCAATTATTCAAAAAAATTTAGTTCGTCACACCCATTGGCATAACAAGCCGGTAATTATTGCTACGCAGGTCATGACCTCAATGATTAAAAATGCTCATCCGACCAGAGCCGAAATTTCCGATATTGCTAATGCGGTTTTTGATGGGGCTGATATGATTATGCTGTCCGATGAAACGGCAGTGGGTGATTTCCCGGTGGAGGCGGTCAAAATCTTAAAAAAAGTAATTAAGCGCACGGAAGAAAATATTTATAAAACAAACATAATTAATTAAAATAATATGAAGATACAAGCAATTAAAGCTTTAGAAATTTTAGACTCAAGGGGTGTGCCGACTATATCGGCAGAAGTTATTTTAGAAAATGGTGTTAAGGCTTCAGCGGCTGTTCCTTCAGGAGCTTCTACTGGTTCTTATGAGGCGGTTGAGTTAAGAGATGATGATAAAAATCGTTATCATGGCGCTGGTGTTTTACGGGCTATTGCTAATGTGGAAAATATTATTGCTCCAGCTTTAATCGGACAAGAAGTAGATAGACAGGCGGAAATTGATGCTATCATGATCGCTCTTGATGATAGTGGTAATAAGGCTAAAATTGGAGCCAACGCTATGCTCGCCGTTTCTCTAGCTTGTGCACGGGCGGCAGCTATAAACGCTAATCAGCCCTTATATCAGTATTTAAGTAAATTCAATCCTCAATTTAAGGGTAAATACAAGTTACCAATGCCGATGATGAATGTTTTAAATGGGGGCAAGCACGCAAACTGGGCCACTGATATTCAGGAATATATGATTATACCGGTGGGGGCTAATAATTTTGCCGAAGCTGTTAGAATGTGTGCAGAGATTTATCAGTCTTTAAAGAAAATTTTAAAAGATAAACAATACGCTATTAATGTCGGTGATGAAGGCGGCTTTGCGCCAGCTTTTAAAAATAACGAAGAAGCCTTTCAGGTACTAGCAGAAGCAGTCGCAGCAGCTAATTATGAGCTCGGACAAGATATTGCTTTCGGTATTGATGCTGCCGCAACTGAATTTTATCATGACGGTCTTTATGATTTAAAGAAAGAAAATAAAAAATTAAATAGTCAGGAATTGATTGCTTTTTATCAAAAGTTAAGCGCCGCTCATCCAATTATTTCCTGGGAAGATGTATTGGCGGAAGACGATTGGCAAGGTTTTCAAGAATTTACTAAGGCTTTTTCCGCGCATGCTCAGATTGTCGGTGATGATTTATACGTGACTAATGTTGAGCGCTTAGAAAGAGGCCTGCAAGAAAAAAGCACTAATTCTGTTTTGATTAAACTTAATCAAATCGGCACTTTGACGGAAACAGTCGCGGCTATAAATTTGGCCAGGAAACACGGCTTAACTAGTGTTGTTTCTCATCGCAGTGGTGAAACTGAAGATACTTTTATTGCCGATTTCGTGGTGGCTATGGGCACGGGACAGATTAAGACTGGGGCTCCTTGTCGCAGTGAGCGCACGGCTAAATATAATCGTCTGTTAGCTATTTCTTCAGAACTAGAAGATAAAGCTGAACTTATGGCCTTTCCCTTTAAGCAAAAGTAAAATCTTCTCAATAAATATTATTTAAAATCAGCTTATGAAATATATATTTTTTAGTCTCAATATATTTGTGGCTTTGTTAGGACATTTTCTGATGTTTTTAATTTGGCGTCATTTTTTTAACCTAAGTGATATATATTTACAATTAGCTCTAGCTTTTTTATTATTTTGTGGATTAATGCT